>NZ_CASDOV010000004.1:0-164773 GCF_949282165.1 uncultured Helicobacter sp.
CCGCTGCGCGAACATACACTGCGTTTTCTAGCAAGGTTACAGAATCTCTTAGTGTAGCCGCGTCAGGAACGCCGCTTGGGCTAGCACGTTTTCTATAAACCAAAGATTCTATCAGAACATACCATAGAATCTAGGTTTTTTGGATTGTGTGTGCTCTTTAGATTCTGAATCTGCTCGAGATTCTGTAAAGTTTTTGGAGTTTGGATTCTGTGTGTTTGAGAATCTATGTGGCTAGATTCTGTAATGTCTTAGATTCCGCAATTTTGTTTGTATGAATCTTGATTGGATTGCGCGAGGGTAGATTCTGCGCAATGGAGTTGGCAGTCATATCGATATTCACAGCCTATTGGTGCATTACACTCGAGCATAATCAAGCAAGCCCATAAGCCCCCAAAGCACCAAAGTCCGCAAGCAAGCCCAATCCACCCCCCATTTTTATGGCAGCAGCCCTAGCCCTTCAGTGCAGAGGTTTTGCCACACTTCCACGCCCTCGCCCCCTAGCTTTTGACAGGATTCAAAGCTCTCCCTAGCGCGCGCATAATCACTAGCATTTTTGTCATTAGAGCCCTGCAGGTAGAGGGCTTGGGCGCGCGTGGATTGCGTGATATCTTTTTGCAAAAGTGCGCCAAGTATGGCGTTCGCATCTCCCCACGCCCCAAGTCGCATATAAGATTGTGCGAGGGCGAGCTCCACATACGGCGTGCCATTGCTCGTGCTATGGAGTGCTTGTAGGCGCAAAATATCACGCGCATACAGCTCGATAGCAGTCTCCTCCTTTTGTGCCTGCGCGCCTTTTAGCAGCTCTAGCTCCACATCTATCATACGCGCATCATCGCCCAAATGCTTGTGCAAAAATGTATAAACCTCCCGCGCCTCATCAAGGTTTTCTAATGCCATTAGGTTTTTAAAGAGCACAAACCCCACATCATAGCGCGCGCTTTGCCCTAGCCCGCGTGCTAGCGTGAGCGCATCGCGACTTGCGAGCACGACTTGCTTTGTCAAGCCTAGCTTATCGAGGTTGCGCGCTTCACGATAGAGAATCTCTAGCCTTTTACTCATATCGCTTTGTGCTTGCGCCATACCCTCGATGACTGCTTGGGCTTGACTATTGAGCGAGAGCTCATAGAGGCAGTCAAAAATCCTTAGATTCTGTGCCTCATCAAACTCTCCTCTATCGTAGTGCGCAAAATACTCCGCGATTTTTGGGCAGTCGTTGGACCGCTGGGCTTTGAGGATAAGCTTTTGGTAGCTTTTGTGGGCGAGCTCCTCATTTGGCGTATCTAGGAGTTCCTCATAGCGTCCCTGTGCAAAGAGGATTTGGGATTTGAGCTCTTGGGCTTTTTGGGCAATGTCAGTATTTGGGTATTTTTGCATTAGATACTCATAACGCTCTATTTTTTTCTCGTCCTCATCGCCCACGCCCACAAAAAAGAGCAGCTTGTCATCGCGCTCCTTGACTTCTTGCGCCTTTGGTTTGTTGCCAAATTCCTGCAGGAAAAGTGCGTTGAGTTCGTGGGATTTTTCATACTGCTGGGCGTTTTGGTAGTATAGCGCGGCTTTGTCGAGCACCTCCTCGTGCGAGAGTATCAGGCTATCTTGGAGTTGGGTAAAGAGCGACTCGCTCATCTTTGCCGCACTCTCCCACATCTCGCTTTCTGCGAGCAATCGGATAAAGCCCTCGACTTTGGCAGGGTTTTTGCCCAAAAATTGCGGATAGGCGAGCATAAGCGTATCGATGAGCTTTTTTGCCTCGGGCTTTTTGTGAGATTGTATATAAAACTCACTCCAAGCAAGTGCTATCATACCCGCGCTATCGAGATCCTTAGCCTCTTGATAGGCTTGCACAAAAAGTCGCATCGCCATTGGCGAATCTGAAAGCCCATAATAATTTTTGGCTAGCTGCATTTTGGCTAGGGGCGCGAAGCGCGAGCTAGGATACTCGCTGATAAGCCGCTCGTAAAAATACTTAGATTCTACGCCAAAGCGGATATCGTTATACGCATTGCCCACATAATAGAGCACCTCGGGGATATGCATATCGGTAGGATAGCGTTTTACCCATTTAGTCCCCATATCGATGATAGCATCGGCGTTTTCTTGGGGATCTATCTCTTGGAGTGCCTTGAGGCGGTAATACATCAAATCTTTGACAAAAATGCTCTCTGGAAACGCGCGCAGGGTTTCATCAATCGCCTTTATCGCATCGAGATAGAGCGCGTTTTTCATCATATCCTGAATCCCGAGATAATAAGTAAAATCCTGCCCCTCCTCAAACTCTAGGGGCGCGCGATTGACATCTAGCTCGTGGATAAATGTCTCTTGGTTGTGCGCTATAGACACGGGGAAGTTTAAGCCCTTGGCAGCAGTGGAGCTCGATGAGAGGAATGGAATGCGCTCTTTGTAGCCCACAATCTGCCATTTTTGGGATTTTTTGGGACGCTCTTTGGGGATAGCCACTTCATCGCGCAAATCCACATAGGTGTTGAAAAGCTTGGCAGAGAAATTGGGCTCGATATAGAGGTAGAGCTCCCCATCTATCACGCGATTCCAAAATTTAAAAAACACCGTGCTTGTAGGAGCAAAACTCGCCATAGGCGTTTTTTTGACCACACACACGATGCGTGTAGCCTCGCCTTGGGTGTTGTCAATCTCTTGGCACTCAAAGGGCTCACTATGCTGGAGATTGAGGACAGAGAAGTGCGCGCCATTTTGCTTGCCGTAATTTATGCTCACCTCAAGCGCGCCACTTACCCCTGCCAAAATCCACGCACAGCACACAAAAATCCGCAGCAATCCCACTCCTTTTGCTAAGCTTTGTGAGTGTGTAAGCAATTTTTGCGCCACTTTGGTGTGTGCGTTTATTTTACGCGCCACTTTGGCGAGATGAGTGGGTTTGGATTTGGTGATTTTGGAAGTTGGGTTCTCCCACAGGAAAATGGCTCCGCAGGCTTGCAATGCGATAAGGTTGAAAAATTTCTAAAGAAACTTCGTTTTCTAAAGAAACTTCGTTTTGTGAAAGGCACACACGACGCTTTGGCTTAAGTGAGCACAACGAAACAAAAAACATTTAAACCTTACGCACAAAGCATAGCTTCCTTAGAAAACAAGACAAAGCCGCAGTTTCTTTAGAAAACCCTAGAATACTAAGGGGCAAAGCCACGCGCGAAGTCTCAAGCGGATTTAGAATCTAAAGAAAGTTTAGATTCTAGTTTTAGCAACTTAGATTAAGAATCTAGCTCCACAGATTCTAAGGCATTCATAAATCTACCCCAACAGATTCAGAATCTAGAACAATTACAGAATCTACTATTTTAAAAAAACCTCATCAAGACTTTGCCCAATATCAATAATAGTGCGGTGCGCAAGCACGATGCCCAAACAGAATCTAAAGATTCTAAATCTTTATTCTGCCATTAATGCAGCGCAAAAATCCAATCAAAAATCCCGTGCGAAGCACCCACAAAAAGCGTTGTCGGGGTGGGGGGAGAGGTTGAGAGGGGAGAGGGAACGACTTCGCACGCGTGGCAGAGCCACTCGCCCACACTTGCACATTTTAAGCCTCGCTCCCCCCTCTCGTATAAAACAAGTGATACAGAGAATCTAGAAAGTATTCGTGAGAATACAACTTTGAGAAATGGAAAAATGCAGAATCTAAGCAATATGGAAATTACAGAATCTAAAGTGGATTCAAAATCTAGATTCAGAGTTTTGGCTTTAGATTCAGAATCCAAAGCAGATTCACAATCTCATCAAAACTTAGAATCTAGCCTCTTAGATTCACGCTCTCACGGATACTTCCTAGATTCTCAAAATCGCTTGTTTGCGCAAAAGAAAAGGGGTTTCCCCTCTCCCCGCACTCTCAAAGCCCGCAAAAAGAATAAAGCGCCGCGTTTTTGCTGCGCTTTGCTTGCAACCCGTTGGCTCTTTTTGCGCAATCGGGGAGAGTGCCTCGCTGTTTCCTTGTCTAGGCAAAAATGCTAAAAATGCACTGCTGCATTTTCTTAACGCATTTTTCTAAAGAAGCTTACGCTTTGCCACACACGACAAGGGCGAGTGGCGGTTGGTGCTTGCGCACCTATATATTGATTTGATTTTTGCGTTGCAAAAATGGCAGAATATAAAGATTCTCAATCTTTAGATTCTGTTTGGGCATCGTGCTGGCGCACGCACTATTATTGATATTGGGCAAAGTCTTGATGAGGTTTTTTGAAGTGGGGGATTGTGAATCTGTTTTAGATTCTGTGAGATGGGATTTTGTGTTTGAATCTCTCAATCTAGATTCTGAATCTATTGGAGTGGATTATGTGATTGTTTTGGATTCTATGGAGGGAGGTTTTAATTTTCTGAATTTAGATTCTGAATTTGAATCTAAAGCATTGAAACCAGCTTCTATGTCTCCCCCTAGATTTTGAATCTATTGGGCTAGATTCTAAATTTTGTTTTTGTGAATCTTACTTGGTTTCTTGGGAGTAAATTTTGTGAAGCTAGATTCTGAATCGATTCCGTGGGGCTCAAGTCTGAATGTAAGCCAAAATAAATCTCTAAAACTAGCACCTACATTTTGAGTGCCAATCAAGCTTTATCAGTTTTTAATCGCCAAAAACCCCATAGCGCATAATCTTATCGTAACGCTTTTTCATATACTCTTCATCGTGTTCAAGCTCTGCAAGGGATTTGAGAAAATATGTCTCTATGGCTTTTGCCGCGCCTGCCCTGTCTCTGTGCGCACCTACCGATGGCTCAGTAATCACATCATCAATAAGCCCCATTTTTTTAAGCTCATCTGGAGTGATTTTGAGTGCCTTTGTAGCAGTCTCTAGCTTAGTTGGATCGTTCCACAAAATCGCCGCGCAACCCTCGGGCGATATGACGCTAAAGACGGAGTATTGCATCATCGCGAGCTTATCGGCAACTGCAATGGCTAGCGCACCACCGCTTCCACCCTCGCCAATGACGACAGAGATCGTGTGAGTCTGCAATGCTGCAAACTCTTGGAGATTTTTAGCGATAGCCTCGCTCTGCCCCCGCTCCTCGGCACCCACACCCGGATACGCGCCAGAAGTATCGACAAGCATAAGCACGGGAAGTCCGAATTTTTCTGCGATCTTTGCAGCACGCAACGCTTTGCGATAACCCTCGGGGTGTGGCATACCAAAATTACGCATTAGCTTGTTTTTCGTTCCTCGCCCCTTTTCTTCCCCTATCACCACAGCGGGCTGGATACCGATTTTACCAATGAAGCACACTATCGCCTTATCGTCATGAAAATGCCGATCGCCACAGATTTCGTATTTGTCTTTGAGTATGAGATCAATATAATCCATCGCATAAGGTCTATCGGGATGACGCGCAAGCTGCAACTTCTGATAATCACTCATATTGCCATACACTTGAGCGATCTCCTTATCGAGAGCCTTTTGTAAAATCTCTTTAGCTGCGATATCGCCACGAATATCCGCAGATTCTATATCATCTTGTAGGCTTTTTATTTTTTGCTCAAAGTCAAGGTAAGTAGCCATTCCCTAACCTTAAGGCTTTTTGAAAATTACCACACCATTGGTCCCACCAAAACCAAAAGAATTACTCATAACGGCACTGACATTCGCCTGCCTTGCAACATTTGGGATATAATCGAGATCGCACTCCGGATCGGGGGTTTCTTGGTTTATCGTAGGTGGTAGCACTCCCTCTTGCATCGCCATAATCGATATTACAGCCTCTAGCGCACCCGCTGCCCCTAGACAATGCCCAATCTGCCCTTTTGTAGAGCTCACTGGAGGGACATTTTCCTTAGATCCAAACGCGCTTTTAAGTGCCATAGTTTCAAAAAGATCATTATAGGCAGTGCTCGTGCCGTGGGCGTTGATATAGTCAATCTTTGTATTTGCCATCTTAAGCGCAGCTTTTATCGCACGCAGCGCACCTTCCCCGCCGGGTGCGGGCGTCGTGATATGATTTGCATCGCCACTCTCGCCAAATCCAGCGACTTCTGCGTAGATTCTCGCTCCACGTGCCTTAGCGCTCTCATAATCCTCTAAAACCAATGCAGCCGCTCCCTCGCCCATCACAAAGCCATTTCGATCCTTGTCAAATGGTCTTGAGGCTTTTTGTGGCTCATCGTTCCTATCCGAGAGGGCTTTCATAGCTGCAAAGCCACCAATACCCACAGGGCATATCGCAGATTCAGAGCCAATCACAAGCATTTTGCCCACTTCGCCTATCATAATCGACTTCGCCGCCTCTATAATTGCGTGAGTGCCCGCCGCACAAGCTGTAACACTTGCGAGATTAGGCCCTTTGATACCAAACTCAATAGAAGTAAAGCCGCCAAGCATATTCACAAGCGCGGAGGGGATAAAAAACGCGCTAATCCTTCTTGGACCCTTTTCAAAACATACGATAGAATTTTTCTCGATGTTACCAAGTCCGCCAATCCCCGCACCAGAGCTCACACCAAAATCATCAGCGATACTCTCACTCACCTTGCCATCACTACCAAGCAGTCCAGAATCTAGCATCGCTTCTCTTGAAGCCTTAAGTGCTAGCTGGATAAATCTATCCGCCTTTTTGACTTCCTTAGGATCCATAACTTCCTCGGGGTTAAAATCCACGATCTCCCCTGCAATCTTCACAGGAAAATTCTCCACATCGAAGCAAGAAATTCTTTTAATTCCACTTTTGCCCTCAACGATAGCCTTAAAAGAATCGCCTCTATTAAGTCCTAATGAATTTATCATTCCTAGTCCCGTTACCACTACCCGACGCACATATTCTCCTTGTGTGATTTTGTGAAAAATGTAAGCAATAAATAAAAAGGTAGATTCCCTAATAAATAGAGAATCTCAAATGCTACTTCTTGACTTTTTCAATGTAATCTACGACATCTTTAACGGTTTTGATAGCTTCAGCATCTTGATCTGGAATCTCAATGCCAAACTTCTCCTCAAGTGCCATAATCATCTCTACGACATCTAGTGAGTCTGCATTAAGATCATCGATAAAGTTAGAATTTTCCTTTACCTCATCAGCATTCACACCAAGCTGCTCGACAATCACTGCCTTTACATCATCAAATAGTGCCATAAACTCTCCTTGTGTTTAGAATTGACTTGCATACAAGATGGGATTATAACTTAAGAAAAGCAAAAATAAGCTTAAACTTTGTGAGCAAGCTACATATACAGCCCGCCATTTACCCTTAAAACTTCGCCTGTGATATAGCTCGCCTCATCGCTTAGCAAAAACGCCACGGCATTTGCGACTTCCTTTGCCTCACCAAAGCGCGCTAGAGGGATATTTTTGATATACATTTCTTTAATCTCGTCTTTGAGTGTGTCTGTCATATCTGTGCGGATAAATCCCGGTGTTATGCAATTACAGCGCACATTCCTAGGTGCTCCCTCATAGGCAAAGCTCTTAGTCATCGCGATCATTCCGCCCTTGCTCGCAGCGTAGTTTGTCTGTCCGGCATTGCCTTTTTCGCCCACGATAGAGGAGATATTTACCACAGCCCCAAACCGCTGCTTACTCATTGTCTTTAGCGACTCGCGTGTGCCGATAAATGCCGACTTTAAGTTCGCTTCAATCACACCCATAAAGTCCTGCGTGCTCATTCTGATAGCAAGCTTATCATTAGTTATCCCTGCATTATTGACGAGATAGCTTAGCTCCCCATCACTCTCTACAATCGCCTTTATCGCATTCAAAAAGCCCTCTTCATCTGTCGCATCAAATTGTATAACCGCTGCTTTTCCACCATTAGATTCTATCTCTTGCTTAAGCGCGTCCGCGATTTCGGGCTTGCTGCGGTAGTTTATCCACACCTTTAATCCATAGCCTGCCAACACCTTGCAGATTTCTGCACCTATGCTTCTGCTCCCGCCCGTCACAAGGACATTCTTACCAGTAAAAGTCATAATATTCCTTTATGAAAAAATGTGATGATACCATCAAGGGGTATTATAACCAAATCAATGAGTAGATACAATGCAAACGACAATGAAGGGATTTGTGTCATAAGAATCCTAAGAGGGAACCCCCTTACAGATACCCACGGCACACAAAAATCTAAGCTGCTCTGCTGTGTTCCCACCCTGAAGCGTTGTCCTAGAAACTCGTTGCATGGGTCTATAAAGGAGCGGGTGGCATTATACACAGACTAGACTTAAAGAAAAATATAAAAAATAAAGCTTTTTAGTGGGTTAATGGAGAAAAGAAAGTGGCGTCACTAGCTTTCGCTAGGTGCCTTTGGGTAACAAAATCTATAACCTCTGCGGCGCACCGTCTCGATCGTGCTGATACCCAGAGGCTTGTCCATTTTTTGCCGAATCTGATTAATCGCTACTTCAATCACATTTGGAGTTACGAGCTCTGGCTCCTCCCAAATCGCGTCTAAGAGCTGCTCTTTTGATACGATCTGATCACGATGCCGTGCTAAATGCGTAAGCACCTCAAAAGGTTTGCCTTTAACCTCGATTTCTTGTCCCTTGTAGGTGATTTTTTCCTCATCTGGGTTGATCACGAGATCCTCAATCTCAATCACACTCGATCCCCAAAACTTCAATCGCGCTTCCACGCGCACGAGCAACACTTTCATATTGAGCGGCTTTGCGATAAAGTCATCAGCCCCGTCCTTAAAAGCCTCAATCTCACGCTCCGCGTCAGCCTTATCAGAGATGATGATCACAGGCGTTCGCGGGGATTTTTCTTTGACTTGAGAGATGATTTCCACGCCTATGCCATCAGAGAGCGTATATCCACTCACGACTAAATCATAATTACGGATACTGATATAATACTCCCCATCTTTGATATTTTCAGCCACATCTGTTTGATAGCCGCCAGCACTCAATGTCTCGCTTAGTGCCTTGCTTAGCGTCGTATCGTCTTCTATGATCAAGATTCGCATCGTCTTCCCTTCGAGATTTTAGTAAATTGCTTAAAAAAATCTTGGGCATTATAACACATAAAATGATTTTTTGTTAAAAAAATTTAAGAAAACCTTATAAAAAGGCTTTTAATGCCTTGTAGCGGAAAGAGTTCTCACACACAAAAAGAAACTTTTTCAAATGCCACAAACCATCGCGCATAGGATAATAGCTGTTTTCTTCTAAAACAGAATCTTGGAGATTTAGCCCCGTTTGCTTGAGATAAAAGGCATTAAACTCCATCTTTTTAGCCGTGCGCAAAAGCGTAGCATCATACTCGCCACGGGGCCAGAGCAAATGCGTAGTGCGCACCCCAAGATGCTGTGAGATAAGATCCTTTGAGAGCTGCAAATCCTCGTGCCACGGCTTAGCCACATAATTTGAAAGCTGATAGGTATGCGTCATAGAGCCGATACTGACAAAATCTTTTGCCCGTGCTAATTCCTCCCATGTGCAGACTACCGAGCGAGGATTCTCACTTAGTGCTAGCATCGCTTCGTTATGCGCCACATTAGCATCTTGTATGCCCATCGGGTTTTGCTGCTCCTGCTTTGAAGCCTCATCAATCCACTCCGTAGCGATAAAAACCCCCACCTTTGCCCAATAATGCTGCAAAATCGGCACCGCATTGGTATAAAAATCCCTCCAAGCACCCTCAAAAAGTATGAGCACATATCTCTGCCTGCTAGATTCTAAGGACTTTGTATCGCATTTGAGCGCGACATACTCATCAAGACTCAAAAACTCATAACCTCTTTTTTTGAGATACGCGATTTGTCGCTCAAACTCCCCCACGCTCACGCTTTGGGATTCTGCCCTATCCCGAATATGCTGATAGCCAATAATAGGTATATTTTTCATAGATAATTTACCAACGACATTTGATTGATACGACTTGTCGAAGCCAAGATGGCATTGTAATTTGTCGTGAGGTTTGAAAAGTGATTGTAGGTTTGAGCCATATCTGTGCCAATGTTATCGTTTTTGATAGAGGCGATTTGCACCTTAAGCACCTCATTGCGTCGCAAAGCATTCTCAAAACTCCTTCCGTGCGCGCCATTTTGGGCAATCATTTTTTCTATGTGATTGCTAAAATGCCCAAAAAGCTCAATGCTATTTTGTATGCCGATATTGCGCATATCTGGGACATAATTATCCCCATACATATCGGGACGATAGATTCCATTACGCACAGCCTTAATCATCTCATCAAGCCCATCAAAAAAGTTAATATCTGGCTGATCGATGGTTAGGGCATTATTTGCGTTAAAGCTCAAAAAAGTCGTGTGATTGTGCAGTGCGTCTTCTGAAAAATCATTGCTTTTAGCATTATAAATCATAAACTTCATCCGCGATATAGAGCGCATTTCATCAGAGATTTGTATGCGTCCTTGCGAGGTGAGATTTACCTCTATTTTGCCTTGCTTGGCTTGGAGCAGAGATTCAAAGGCTCTCTTGCCCTCTTGAGTAGGCGCGCCATTTTCAAGCCTAGCAGCAGCGAGATAGGCTTGTGAATCTTGATTAGAATAATTTAGCGCAATGCCAATGGCATCCATTAGCTGCCTATAAGTCATATCATCGGCTTTTGTGATACTCACCGCAGGTGGCTCATCGTGTGGATTATAAAGCGGGATATGGATCTCTTCACCACTCTTTGAATCTGGCAACACAAGGAACGATCCCTCTTTGTTGCTTAGCATAACGCGCGCTTGGAGCGGCACGCCATTATGATCGCTAAGGCTTAAATTATACACCTGTCCATCGATACTCCCTCCAGCGACTTCAGAAAGTTTTGTCTCATCATTGGCAAATCCCATACCACTGCTTAGAATCTGCTGCACATTGGATATAAGCTTTGAGCCACGATTTTCAAACGCTAGCCTGTCATACTCTGCCTTATAATCGCTCCTAAGCCCATTGCGCAACTCCCCACCGCCATAAGTAGAGAGCGAGAGGCTAAATCCGCTCTCGCCATTAAATGGCGGCTCATAGGTATCTTTGTCTTTGTTTTTGACATTTTTATCCCTAAAAACAAGCTCCCCGTGGATCATCTCGCCCTCTAAGCCACCCCCAAAATGCGCGCTCACTTGCTTAATCACATCGCGAAACTGCAGAGAATCGTCAATGCTGATTTTTAGAGATTCTATAGGCTCGGGGTTTATCTTGCCTTCAGTAGTGTTTGGGCGTGTGCCGGCAAACACAAGCGTATCGATCCCCTCAGGCAGCACATCGCGCAGTTTTGTGGTGAGGGTAGCGGGCGCATTGTCTTTGGTTAAAAATGTCGAGGGGATTTTTGAGATTCTATGATCATAATTATCGCGCAAGCCCGCAATTGTGTGCTGCGAGTATTCCCCCATAAATGGGCTTTTCTGAAAGCTCGTAACCCTCGCACCCATAGAGGCAAGCTCATCGAGATTTTCCACATCGGCGTTGCTTGAGATGAGATGAAAGTCCAAATTCGCATTACCCGGTGCTAGATTCTTAATCTCTATTTCCCCCCAATAATTCAAACTCACATCTACGACTTTATTCTTAGAAGTGTTGCCAAACTCCCTGCCTATCTTATCGAGCAAATCCTGCACCCTCGTGGCATTTTTCTCATCGCCAAAGCCCACATCAAAGGCAAATTTGCTCTTAAAGCTCGTGCCATCGGGGCGCACGCCACGCATATAAAAATATTCCTTGCCATTATTATCAGTAATCCTATCATCATCGCCTAGCAAATCCCGCAGGGTATCCGTGCTCTTAATATACACTTCCTCAGGTATATCGCCGCGGCGGATTCTATCCATAATGTCGGGATTGAGCTTGCTTTGGTTGAGTTTTCTTATATTGGTTGTGATGGTTTTGTAACTATCAGAATCTCGCCCAAAAAACAGCTCCTCGCCCGTGATATTATAGGGCATAAGATTTTTTGAGCTTATGAGGGCTTCTAGTCGCTCGTTATTGCCTTTATAAGTGCCATCGGGCTCAAAAGGGCGGATTTTGACATTACTCCCGGAGAAAAGAAACTCCCCGCCGATGGAGGTGTTAGCAATACTAATCATATGCTCTTTGAGCTTTTCCAAATCCCGCGCAATCGCCTCCCGCGAGACAGGGGAATGTATATCATTAGCCGCTTGGATGAGCTTAGTGTTAAACTGCATGGCGGTTTGGGAGAGCTCTTGGAGGGCTTTGTCGGTATTGAGCGTGCGCGTGTAGGCGGTGTTGGAGTTATCAATGCCTTGATCGAGGTTTAGCTCCTCGTATTCTAGCTTTAGATTCTGATTAAACACTGAGCTATCTTGATAGCCGTATTGAATCTTTAGCCCAGAGGCGATTTTGGTATTGATATCAGAGAGCTTGCTCTGCATCGTGCCTTGGTAATAATTCATTTGGTTGTATTTAGTCCCAAAGGTAATACGCATTCTCTAACTAACCCCCTAGCTAAATTTTAAGCTACATAACTATCGAAATATGCCTATAAACATTTAAGCCCTAACCGACAGCATCACTCCCAAGCTTTAAGCAATTTTGATACCCAAATTTACTCCAACCCACTCCCTTGAGAAAACGCGGCGATTTTGCAAATGGCAAATAAAGCATTAATAAACATTGTGTAAAATCCACGCGTTTTTAAGTCCCTAAAGAGCATTTTTCACTCAAAAACACAACAACTCTTTACATTATAGAATCTAACAGGAGCAGTTAATGAAAAGCGTATATTTAGACAACAACGCCACGACTATGGTGGATCCAAAGGTAAAAGCACTTATGGAGCCATTTTTTTGTGAATATTATGGCAACCCAAACTCTTTGCACAAATTTGGCACACAAACCCACCGCGCCATCCACGAGGCGATAGAGGAGCTCTATAAGGGCATCAACGCAAGCGATGAGGACGATATCATCATCACTTCTTGCGCGACAGAATCGAACAATTGGGTGCTAAAGGGCGTGTATTTTGATCTCATTCATAATGGCGATAAAAAGCATATCGTTACCACCGAAGTGGAGCACCCAGCGGTGGGGGCGACTTGCAGCTTTTTAGAATCTCTTGGCGTGCGCATAACGCGCCTACCTATAAATAGCAATGGCAATATCTCGCTAGAGCAGGTGCGCGAGGCACTCTGTGAGGATACCGCGCTTGTTAGCATTATGTGGGCAAACAACGAAACGGGGCTTATTTTCCCTATAGAGGAGATTGGGGCATTGTGCAGAGAGAGGGGCATATTATTCCACACAGACGCGGTGCAGGCTATCGGCAAAATCCCTGTGGATGTGCAAAAAGCAAATGTGGATTTGCTAAGCTTTAGCGCGCATAAATTCCACGGACCAAAGGGCGTGGGCGGGCTCTATATCCGCAAGGGCGTGGAGCTAACCCCGCTTTTGCACGGCGGCGAGCATATGCGCGGACGCCGCAGCGGCACGCTCAATGTCCCCTATATCTTGGGTATGGGCGAGGCGATGAGGCTAGCGGTAGAGAGCCTAGAGCATGAGGATACGCAGGTGAGGGCGTTGCGCGATTATCTAGAGGACGAGCTCCTTAAGATAAAAGATGTCTTTGTCGTGGGTAGCCGTGAAAACCGCGTGCCAAACACCACGCTTATTAGCGTGCGCGGGATTGAGGGCGAGGCGATGCTCTGGGATCTGAACAAAGCGGGGATTGCCTGCTCCACGGGCAGCGCGTGCGCGAGCGAGGATCTGGAGGCAAATCCCGTGATGGTGGCTATCGGTGCGGACAAGGAGCTTGCGCACACCGCGATTAGAATCTCGCTAAGCAGATTTAATACCCGCGAGGAGATAGAGTATATGCTAGAGGTGTTTAAAAAGGCGGTAGAGAGACTGCGCACTATCTCTAGCTCGTATGAGTAAATCTCACGCTAGACACAGAGGGCTGGGGCTAGATTCTAGGCTTTTACAAATCTTTAGAATCTACAGAGATGTTGCACAAAATCTCATAATAAGCCCCTTAGCAAAGCCCGCAAAAAAAAGCTAGTGAAAGAAGGAATTAGCAAAAGGTGGCGCGTAATGAGAGAGATTCTCTACTTGCTTTATCGTGCGCTTATAAATTGTCGTTTGCTTACCCTTAGAGTAGCACGCGGAGCTACCCTAAAGCTAAGCAAATCTATCACAGGGATAGAACGCTAAATCTCATAACATTTTAAGGAAGAAATATGGCAAAAAATGACTTACTCGGTGGTGCGCTCTGGGACGCATATAGCAAAAAAGTTAGTGAAAGAATGGACAACCCCACGCATTTGGGTGTATTGACGCAAAAAGACGCAGACGCAAAGGGAGCTAAACTCATCGTAGCGGATTATGGCGCGGAATCTTGTGGCGATGCGGTGCGGCTGTATTGGCTCGTAGATTCTAATGATGTGATTATTGATGCGAAGTTTAAGAGCTTTGGCTGCGGGACGGCAATAGCAAGTAGCGATATGATGGTGGAGCTCTGCCTTGGCAAAAAGGTGCAGGACGCGGTAAAAATCACCAATCTCGATGTGGAGCACGCACTGCGCGATGATCCCGATACGCCCGCGGTCCCGGGGCAAAAAATGCACTGCTCGGTAATGGCGTATGATGTGATAAAAAAGGCTGCGGGAATGTATCTAGGCAAAGATGCGGAGGATTTTGAAGATGAGATAATCGTGTGTGAGTGCGCGCGCGTGAGCCTCTCGACTATCAAGGAAGTGATAAAGCTTAATGACTTAAAAAGCGTAGAAGAGATCACCAACTACACCAAGGCTGGGGCGTTTTGCAAAAGCTGTGTGAAGCCCGGAGGGCACGAGAAGCGCGAGTATTATCTCGTGGATATTCTCGCTGATGTGCGCTCTGAGATGGAGCGCGAGGCTCTCAAAGAAAATGTCGCAAAGAGTGCGAGTGGCGCGCTAGCGTTTAAAGATATGACGATGGTGCAAAAAGTAAAGGCGGTAGATTCTGTGATTGATGCGCAGGTGCGCCCAATGCTAATGATGGATGGCGGGAATATGGAGATTTTGGATATTAAGGATTCTAGTGATGGGCATATCGATGTGTATATCCGCTATCTTGGGGCGTGTAGTGGCTGTGCGAGTGGAGCGACTGGCACGCTGTATGCCATAGAATCTGTCCTGCAGGAGAACTTAGATTCTAGTATCCGTGTGTTTCCGATATAGCGCATAGAGGGCGATATGGCAGACAAAAACGCGCATTTAGGGGCGTTAGATAGCTTCCGAGGGATTGCGGCTCTTAGCGTAGTGATCTACCACCTCTACATTGTCTCTGCGGTGAGCGAGTGGGAGTTTTTTAGATATTCCCATCTGTTTGTGCCATTTTTCTTTGTGCTTAGTGGCTTTGTGATCGCGTATGTGTATGACAAAAGCTCCTTTAGATTCAAAGATTTTATGATTGCGCGAAGTTTTAGAATCTTGCCGCTTTATTACATAATGCTTGCGTGTTTTCTAGCCCTAGAGTGCCTGAATTATGTGCTGTATTATAAATTTGGATTGTTTTTTAAAAACATTCCTTTTAGCGAGGATAGGGGCTTAGATCAGATTGTGCCAAATATCTTGCTTTTGCAGTCTTGGCTGCCCTGGACTTATCCGCTCTCGTTTAACAACCCCGCTTGGAGTCTGAGCGTGGAGTGGTATCTCTATATTTTCTTTGGAATCTTGATGTTTGTGCCTAGATTCACGCGCTATGGGGTGTTTTTGCTCTGTGCGAGTTTGGCGTATTTTCATCTTTTGGGATTTTTGAGGAGTGAGAGTCTCTCTGGAGTCTTGTATTTTTGTAGCGGGGTGTTGGTGTATTGGCTTTTTGCACTTTGCAAGCTTAGAACAATCCCGCCCCTCCTCCTCACGACTTTGGAGATTCTCCTCATCATCTTAAGCGCGTATATCATTGCTCACAACCACGCGCAATACGCGGTTTTTGTCTTTGGCGCGTTAGTCTTTGTCTTTGGGTTTAGCTCGTATCAGCATAGAAGGGTAATTGGGGGGGGGGCAGTCGCCTCTTTGTTAGAATCTAGATTTTTCCTCTTCTTTGGCACCCTCTCATATAGCATTTACATTTCACACTACTTTGTTATCAGCATTATCAAAGCGGCGATGAGCCTACTTGCCAAATACGGCTATTGGGAGATGGTGCGCCTTGATGAAAAGCTCTATGTCGATTTTGGTAATCCCCTTATCGCAAACCTCTATCTTGTGCTAAATCTCTGTGTGGTGGTGGCGTTTGCCTATCTCTTGCACAAGTATATAGAAAAGCCCTCCATCGCCCTTGGCAAAAACCTTCTCAAAAAGCGCACATAATAATCTTTTTAGTTATTTCAAGCTACAATCTAGCCCCTAAATCGTAGCAAAGGAATGTGATGGGTATTAGCATAATCTTTGGTGGGGCGAGTTATGAACACGAGATTAGTATCGTGAGTGCGGTGGCGATTAAAAAAACACTTGGGGCGCACATAGAGCATTATATTTTTTTAGACGGCGAGCATCGATTTTGGCTCATTTCTCATACCGAGATGAAGTCCTCATTTTTTGCCAAAGGCTTGTATAAAACAAAAGCCAAAGAGCTTTTTGTAGGCAATGGCGGATTTTACCACCCACAAGGCGTATTTAACAAACCAAAGATTCTCAAAACGGGCATTCTCTATAGCCTCATACACGGGGCTGATGGCGAGGATGGCGTCTTAAGCGCGCTGTGTGAGTTTTTTGCTATCCCCTATATCGCGCCGCGCGTGCAGGCTTGTGTGCTAAGCTTTGACAAAGCCCTCACCAAGCTCTTTGCAGCCCAAAGGGGCGTGCTCACACTCCAATCCCAAATCCTCACACAAAACCAAACACCACACCTCACTATCCCCTACCCCGTGATTATCAAGCCCACAAGGCTTGGCAGCTCACTTGGCGTGAGCGTGGCGACAAATGAGAGTGAGCTGCGCTATGGGCTTGATAGCGCGTTTGAATACGATACGCGCGTGCTTATTGAGCCATTTATCCAAGATGTCAAAGAATACAATCTCGCAGGCTGCAAAGTCGGTAATGAGTGGATATTTTCCCTCATTGAAGAGCCACGCAAAAAGCAGTTTTTGAACTTTGAGGATAAGTATTTGGATTTTGCGCGCACCGAGCAGGTTTTGCGGGCGGATATCTCTAGCGAGCTTGAGCGAGAGATTGAGGAAAATTTCAAAAAAATCTATGCCGATGCGTTTGAGGGCGCGCTCATACGATGTGATTTTTTTGTGATTGATAATCGCGTGTATCTCAACGAGATTAATCCCATTCCCGGCTCTGGCGCGCATTATTTGTTTGAAAATTTCCCAAGCACTCTCCAAGCCCTAAGTGAGAATCTCCCCTCAAGTAAGCGCATAAAGCCAAGCTACAAATACATAGAGCAGATTCAAAGAGCCAAGGGCAAATAGCGCGATGGCATTAGCACGCATTCACTACCAAGGCAGCGCATTCCCCATCAGCTATGATCTCCACAACCTAAGCATTCCAAGCCCCCGCGGGGTGCTTGTGTTTTTGCACGGATGGGGGAGCAACAAGGAGCTGATGAAAATCGCTTTTGGGCAGAGCTTTGGGGAATATGTGCATCTTTATATCGATTTGCCCGGCTTTGGAGCAAGTGCCAATGAGCAGATTCTGCACACCCACGATTATGCACAGATTCTAGAATCTTTGCTTAGCTACATACGCACGCATTTTAGCGAGCTAGATTCACAGGAGTTTATTATGGTGGGGCATTCCTTTGGGGGCAAGGTAGCCACTCTGCTTGCAAAAGAGCAGCTAATCCTCCTAAGCAGCGCAGGAATCCTCACGCCCAAACCCCTCAAGGTGCGCGCCAAAATCCTCCTAGCAAAGCTTTGCAAAAAACTCGGGATTGGGGCAAAATTTTTGCGCGCTCAAGACGCGCACAATCTCAACGAAGCGATGTATCAGACATTTAAAAATGTGGTTGATGAGGACTTTAGCCAATCTTTTAAGCAATGCCGGGCGCAAGCCTTTGTCTTTTGGGGCAAGGACGATAGTGCCACGCCCCTTAGCAGCGGGGAGATGATCGCCTCGCTGCTGCCTAGAAGCCAATTTTTCCCCCTTGAAGGGGATCATTATTTTTTTCTCAAACAAGCTAAGCTTATAGAATCTCTCTATCACAAAAGCACACAAGGAGGCTAAATGCAAACGCATTATATTTTGGTTTTTGGGAAGGTGCAGGGCGTGGGGTATCGGAAATTTGCCAAATACCACGCCGACAAACTCGGAATCCTCGGAAGCACGCGCAATCTCGAAGATGGTAGTGTGGAAATCTACGCACAAGGGGAACAAAAAGTGCTCGAAGTGTTTATGCAATACCTCCATAGCGGTCCAGAACGCTCCGATGTGGTGCATATACAATCCCAAAAAATCGCGCCGCGCGAGTTTAGTGGGTTTGTGATTTTGAAATAATACAGAAGTGAGAGAGAATGAATATAGAGGATTTTATCGGCATTGTCGCGAGATTTTTGCTAAGCTTTGAACTCGCGTATTACCTCATCACGCTTTTGCAGTGGTATAACTATAGCTTTTATCGCGTCGTTTTTATGCACCACAAATTTATGTGGCATATATGGTTTTTTCTCCTGCCCTTGGTGCTTTCTATCGCCTTGCAGATTCTAGAACTCAAAGAATATGTGATGGTGGTAGCAGTGCTGCTACTCATAGCACTTGTGCTCTGGAGACTAAAGCAGGATAAGCCGCTCAAGGTTACCAAACGCGTGCAGCGGTTTTTTGTGCTATGCTTTATTTTCGTGCTGCTTGATGAGGGCTTGGGGATTTTGTTTGAGACTTCTAATCCCTTTGTGCATATTCTGCCCCTGCTCTTTGCAGTAGTTATCTCCAATCTCTATGAGCGCGTGCTGCTCAAGCAATACAAGCAAATCGCCAAAGACAAGCTCGAGATAATGAGTCGCCTAAAAATCATCGCCATCACCGCGAGCTTTGGCAAAACAAGTATCAAAAACTTTCTCTTTCAGATTCTAAGCGCGCATTTTAGCGTCTATGCCACGCCGCGCAGTGTCAATACGCTCACGGGTATCGTAGCTGATATCAATGAAAATCTCGACTACACCGCTGATATTTACATCGCAGAAGCCGGAGCGCGACTAAAGGGCGATATCGATGAAATCGTGCAGTTTTTGCACCCACAATACGCCGTGATTGGCGAGGTGGGTGCGCAGCACCTAGAATACTTCAAAACCCTAGAAAACATCACCAACACCAAGTTTGAGATTCTCAACTCATCGCGCCTAAAGAAGGCTTTTGTGTTTGAGCAAAACACCCTCCCAAAAGACTTAGATTCTAAAAAGGCAAAGCTGCTTAGCTTTTATCCCACGGGTTGTAGGAATATCAACGCCACGCTGGAGGGCACGAGCTTTGAGCTAGAGTATAAGGGGCAGTGGTATGCCTTTAGCACACAGATTCTAGGAGCCTTTAATGTCGCCAACATCGCTGCTGCGGTGAGTATGGCACTAGAGCTTGGTATGCGTATGAGTGATATCCAACACAGCGTGAGCAAATTCGAGCCCGTGCCACACCGCTTGCAGAAGATTCTCACAAACCAAAAGCTAATCCTTGATGATAGCTTCAATGGCAACTTTAAAGGTATGTTTGAGGCAGCGCGCCTCGCCTCTCTGTATGAGGGGCGCAAGGTAGTGGTAACCCCGGGCATAATCGAGAGCAACATAGAATCTAACGCAGAGCTTGCCAAATATTTTGATGAAGTCTTTGATATCGTGATTATTACCGGCACGCTCAATGCCAAAGTCTTCTCTCAAAACATCTCGCGCGCGCAAAAAATCATTCTCCACAGCAAAGAATCCCTAGAGAGTATGCTCAAATCCTGCACGCTGCCCGGGGATTTGATCCTCTTTAGCAATGACGCCCCCAACTTCATCTAAAGGAGAGTGATGCACACCATCTACGCCCCGTGGCGCAAAGAATACTTCGGCTCACAGGAGAGCTCTTGTGTGTTTTGTGCTATCAGCTCCGCGCCAGATTCTGATACACAAAACCGCGTATTCTACCGCGATGACTTCTGCTTTGGCGTGATGAATCGCTTCCCCTACACTCCCGGGCATTTTATGCTCATCCCCCACGCGCATTGCGACTCCCCAGAGCTCTTAGATTCTAAGACTTGGGCGCATATACAGAATCTAAGCCAAAAAGCCTTTGGGATTTTATACGAATATGGTGCGAGCGGGATAAATATGGGTATGAATGTCAAAAAAGCTGGGGGCGCGGGGATACCAGAGCATATCCATATCCATTTTGTCCCGCGATATGTGGGCGATACCAACTTTATGACTTCTGTGGCGAACGCACGCACCTATGGCGTGGATTTTGATGAAGTTTTTGAGACAATCTCAAGGCTTGCAAACAAACACCTAAAGGAGAGATGATGGCTAGGCTATGGCGGATTCTGTGTCTGTGTATGGGGCTTGTGAACGTGGGTATGGGCGCAAACGATCGCTACAATGCTATGCTTTTTAGCAACAACTACACCGAGGTGCGCAAGGGAATCTCACTAGGGGCTGATGTGGAGGCGAGGCTGCGCGGGAGCACGCCTCTGTATGACGCCGCGCGCAAAGGCAACCTCGAGATCGTAGGGCTACTCATAGAGCGCGGCGCAGATGTCAATGCCGTATGCCACGGCGAGACGGCACTGCTCAAAGTCGTGGCACTAGGCAATGTAAAGATGGCGAGTGAACTCATACGCAAGGGGGCTAAAGTCAATGTGGCTGATGAGCACCTAGGCAACACGCCCCTGCACTATGCAGTTCTCAAAAAAAACACTGCGATGATAAACCTCCTGCTATCTAATGGTGCGGATATGTATGCTGAGAATAAGCGCGGGGATACGCCAGCGCGCGTAGTGCTTGCCAATAGGACGATGCCCGCGGTGAGTATTGAAAATGGCGATATCACGCTGCGTGCCAATGCCTTTAACCTAGGCAAGGGAAGTGTGAGCCTAAATATCACTAACAAAACAGAGGAGTTTATCACAGTCACTTATGTCGCGCTTTATGTCGATGGGGATTTGGTGAGTGAGGTGGGTATGAATAAAAAGCTCGCGCCAAAGGTGGGGGCTTCCGTGGGGGCATTGAGCGTGCCACAAAAGACTTATGAGGGAGCAAAAATCCGCAAATCCGGCGCAGCAAGCGTGAAGTATGGCTTCGCAGTCGAATACGACATAGGGGGCAGATCGCGTAGCTTGTATAAAAACACAAAGACAGAGTTTCAGCTTTGGTAATTTTGGGTAATAAATAATAAAAATTATCGTTTGTTTAATGCGCTATCTTATAATCCCTCGCATATTTTAATACAAAGGAGCAAAAATGATTGATTTAGCAATTATTGGTGGTGGTCCTGCTGGACTTAGCGCGGGATTATACGCAACAAGGGGCGGTGTGAAAGATGTCGTGCTGTTTGAAAAGGGTATGCCGGGCGGACAAATCACAGGAAGCAGCGAGATAGAAAACTATCCGGGTGTGAAGGAAATCAAAAGCGGACTAGACTTTATGGAGCCTTGGCAGGAGCAGTGCTTTAGGTTTGGGCTCAAGCACGAGATGACAGAGGTTAGTATGATAAGCAAAAAGGGCGATGTGTTTGTCATCACGCACGCCGATGGCAAGATTACAGAATCTAGAGCCGTGATTTTCGCAGCGGGTGGGCGTCCAAAACGCTCTGGCGTGAAGGGTGAGGACGCATTTTGGGGCAGAGGCGTGAGCACTTGCGCCACTTGCGATGGATTTTTTTATAAAGGCAAAGATGTGGCAGTACTCGGCGGGGGCGATACCGCACTAGAAGAGGCGATCTATCTCTCTAGAATCTGCAACAAAATCTACCTCATCCACAGACGCGATGGCTTCCGCGCTGCACCTGTGACAATCGAGCATGTGAAAAGTAATCCTAAGATTGAGATCATCACGCCCGCAGTGATTGAGGAAATCAAGGGCGATAATAGCGGCGTAACGGGTGTGAGTATCAAGGATACTAAAAGCGGGGAAGTGCGCGATTTGGCAGTGTTTGGGGTTTTTGTGTTTGTGGGCTATGATGTCAATACACAGATTTTGAGGCAGCCCGATGGCACTATGCTCTGTGAGTGCGATGAGTGGAATAGTATCAAAGTCGATCTCTCGATGAAAACCAACATACCCGGGCTCTTTGCCGCGGGTGATGTGCGCGTGCAAGCCCCTAAGCAAGTCGTGTGTGCCGCGGGCGATGGTGCTACTGCAGCACTGCAGGCTATCGCATACCTAGAGCACCACTAATCCCCACAGACAAGGGCAGGCAGCAAAGCCTGCGCCCTTTTATCTCCCCTCATATTTTAGATTCTCTACGCCTTGTGTGCCCAAATCTTCTCGCATTAGCCTAGAGATTGGGCAACTTTGCTAGCCTTGTAGATTTTCCTGCAGGCAGGCATTTTCTAGATATTTTACATTGCGATGTCCTCTAGCAAATATCGTGATAGGGTGGGCATTATAGAGATTAGCCGCCGAGCAATCCTTAGGGAATCTATCCCCGCACAAATCCTCCCGCACAAAAAACGCATTCACCCCATTGATACCCGTAGCCACGAGCCTATATCCCTTATCTTTGCCAAGCTTTGTGAGGGATTCTAACGACGCGCCGTGCTTATCCGTGCCATTCCACATATGCGAGGGATTGTATAGCATAACCCACTCCATCGGCGGTGGGAACTTCGCATTCATCTCTACGACAATCACGCGCGGACTGATGGCTTTAACTGCCTTAAAGATATGGTAATCATTCCCATCTATATCAATAGAGAGCAAATCAATATCCCCAATCCTAACCGCCCCCGTGCGAGCAAACAAATCATTGATATTTTCTGCGGTGATAAATTCATTTAAGAGCGTGAGCCGCCCTTGCGCTAGCGGGGTTTGGAAATTCTTCCTAATCTCTTTGCAATACTCCGCACTCCCCTCGATAAACACGCCGCTCCAGCCCTGCAGCAGCAAAAAATGCGAGTTGCACTCTAGCCCATCCTGCACGCCAAATTCTATAAAAAAGCGATTTTTCGCCCCAATGCGCCTAAAAATCTCAGCCAAGATTCCATCCTCATCGTTTTGGCTATACACCTTGTAGCCAAATCGCTCAAGTCTCTTTGTATCCTGATATTTTGGAGTATTTAGGATACTCTGCAGCCACAATTCTTGCTTGCAGCGCAAAATATTATGCTGCATCGCTAGATGATGGTGCAAGAAATTAAGTCCCCTCCTAGGGAGATTTAGCTTGCGCAACTTTCTCTTTAGCCCCATACCAAAGCCCATATGCTCTCCTTGTGTTGGTGTGCCGCGCAATTTACAAAAAAAACAATTACCAAATACGCTTTTAGGTTCTAAGCATTTAAAAAGCTTGGTAGTGGGATAGAATTTGGAGATTGGAGCTTATTTTGTTGTATCGTGCTAATGACGCAGGCTTGATAGAATCTAGCTTTTGGGTTTTTGTAAGCGCTAAGAGTTAGATTCTATGAGGCTTTGCGTGTGGGGTTAGATTTAGGAGTTCAGCCCACACAGAATCCAAAGCTATTTTAGAATCTACCCCAACAGATTCAGAATCTAAACAGCTTATAGAATCCACAACGCCAAAAAATCCTAGCGAGGCTTTGCCAAATATAAATAATGTGCGCGATAGCGCAATACCGAGCAGAAACTAAAGATTTAGAATCTTTAGTTTCTGCCATTTTTGCAATTGCGCTCGGCTTGCGCTTGCGCACGCACTATTATTTGAATTTAGCAAAGCCTCGCTAGGATTTTTTGGCGTTGTGGATTCTATAAGCTTACCAACGCAAACAAAACTAGTCGTTGCGGTGGTGCTTGTGGAGTTTTACCTCCGCGATCTCCACATCTGCCACACCAGCAGCACCACACCCACATCAATCATCACATCAGCAAAGTTAAAAATCGCAAACTCAAAGCCATAGTGCCAAAACACATAATCCACCACGCCCCCGTGTATGAATCTATCTAGCACATTGCTCGCACCCGCGCCAAAGATGAGCCCAAACGCCGCATAATGCCTCTGCAAAAGCCCCCCATAGAGCACAAACCCAAAGAGCAAAAGCAGCATAGCCACCTGAATGTATTTGAGATACGCGCCCAAAAACGCAAACATCGAAAACGCCACGCCATCGTTATACACCAGCGCCCTGCCACCAAGCGTAAGCACGCTACAATCCCAGCTAAGCCCTTGCAAAAAGAGGATCTTTAACCACTGATCAAGCCCAAAGACTACGCACGCTACAAGGAGCATCACAAGGAGCTTTGCGCGGGGCGTGCGAGGCGCGCAAAACACTCGAGATATGGGATCTGTGTGCATTAGCCTAGCTTTTGGGTAAGGAAGTTTGCGAGCTCTTGAATCTGCGTTTTTACACTCTTAGCACTCTTGCCCTCTACTAAGATTCTAAGCTTGTTTTCTGTGCCAGAGTAGCGCACGAGATGGCGATTGCCAGATTTGCTGATAGAATCTAGCATAGCCTTAAGCCCCGCAATCTCCTCTAGCGGGAGCTTTTGGGAGACATTGAGATTTATCATCTCGCTTGGATAGAGTTTGAAGGGATTGAGCGCGAGGGAGGATTTTTTGCCACTTTGCTTGAGATAGGCGAGCACCTGCAGCGCAGAGACTAGCCCATCGCCCGTCTTGGCATAATCCCCAAAGATAATGTGCCCGCTATTCTCCCCGCCGAAGTTTAGCCCATATTTTTGCATAGATTCTATGACATATTTATCGCCCACATTGCAACGCTCTAAGCCTATGTTGTGGCTTTTTAGAAATTCCTCTAGCGCGAGGTTGCTCATCAGCGTCGCCACGATTTTATCGCCCCTTAGGGTGCTACTTTGCTTTTGGTAGAGAGCGAGCGCACCGATGAGCTTGTCGCCATCCACGACTTCACCCTCATCATCTACCACCACGAGCCTATCGGCATCGCCATCGAGTGCGAATCCTATATCAGCACGATATTTTTTGACTTCTTGGGCGAGGATTTGGGGGTGCATCGCGCCACATTGATCGTTTATGTTATATCCATTTGGCTTGTCGTTTATCATAATGGCATCGGCACCCAGCTCCCTAAAAATCGTCGGTGCGACTTTGTAAGCCGAGCCATTGGCACAATCACACACGATTCTCATACCTTGCAGCGTCAGGTGCTTGGGAAAAGAATTTTTGATATGCACGATATAGCGTCCCACGACATCATCGATACGCTTTGAGCTCCCTATCTCATAGCCAGTTTTTAGCGAGGTGCTAAGCAGCTCTTTGTCGTAGTAGTTGTCCTCTATGCACTTTTCAGAATCCTCATCGAGCTTGTAACCTAGATGGTTAAAAAACTTTATCCCATTGTCATCAAAGGGATTGTGGCTCGCACTGATCATAATCCCCGCATCGCAGCGCATATCCTCTGTCAAAAACGCAATAGCCGGAGTGGGCATCGGACCGATTTGGATCACATCATAGCCCACCGAAGTGAGGCTTGAGACGAGCGCGTTTTCTACCATATAGCCACTGCGGCGCGTGTCCTTGCCCACCAAAATCCGCTTACTATGGACTGCCTTAGCTCTCTGCTGGAAATAAATCCCCGCACTCGCACCCAGCCTAATCACAGAATACGGTGTGAGGAAACGCCCCGCCTTGCCACGCATACCATCGGTGCCAAAAATCTTTTGTCTCTTATCCTTAGCTTTTTTCTCTTGGCTCATTACTCGCTCCTTGCATTGGTTCATTGGGATTTATAGAATCTCAGTGGATTCTAAGGCTTAAACTCTCTTTAAAAAAAATTTTGGCAAAATTCTGCCCTAAATTTTTTTATAAAAGGATTAACGAACCCATGGCAAATCACAAATCGGCACAAAAACGCATTAGACAGACTAAAACTAGGACAGAGCGCAACCGCTACTACAAAACCAAGCTCAAAAATATGGTGCGATCCCTCCGCGAAGCAGTAGAATCTAAAGATATAACAAAAGCCCAAGAATGCCTAAAGGTGGCTAATAGAGAGATTCACAAGCTCGTGAGTAAGGGGATTTTGAAAAAAAATACAGCCTCAAGAAAAGTATCACGACTAAATGCAAGTGTCAAAAAAATCGCCCAAAGTGCTTAAAAATTTTTAGTATGCCTGTGCTATGCCCACACCTTAGGCGTAGCACAGGCGTAGATTGATACAAAATCACAGAATTTTAAAGAATAAAAATGCTAGTTGATAAACTCGAGCCCATCATCGCACGCTATGATGAGATCACTGCCCTCCTACAAACCCAAGAGATTCTAAATGACATCACAAAGCTAAAAACCCTTAGCAAAGAACAAAGCGATATGGAATCTCTCGTGCAAAAGGCGCGCGAGTATCTAGCGATTTTGGAGCAAATAGAGCAAAACAAGCAGCTCCTAGAGGACAAAGAGCTAGGCGAGCTCGCCAAAGATGAGTTAAAAGATCTCGAGGTGCGCTCAAAAGAGATACAAGAAGAGATAAAAATCCTCCTTATCCCCAAAGATCCTAATGATGACAAAAATATTTATCTAGAATTGCGCGCCGGGACAGGTGGCGATGAGGCGGGGATCTTTGTGGGCGATTTGTTTAAGGCGTATTGTCGCTATGCGGATTTGCAAAAATGGAAGGTAGAAATCATCAGCTCAAGCGAGAATAATGTCGGGGGGTATAAGGAAGTCATTGCGCTTATTAAGGGTAAGGGCGCGTATTCTAAGCTCAAGTTTGAGGGCGGCACGCACAGGGTGCAGAGAGTCCCCGAGACAGAATCCCAAGGGCGCATACACACTTCTGCCATCACGGTGGCGATTATGCCCGAAGTCGATGATGTGCAAGTCCATATCAATCCAAGTGATTTAAAAATCGAAGTCTTCCGCGCGGGCGGGCACGGCGGGCAGAGTGTCAATACCACAGATTCAGCCGTGCGTATCACGCACATACCCACGGGCATTAGCGTATCGATGCAAGATGAAAAATCCCAGCACAAAAACAAAGACAAGGCGATGAAAATCCTCCAAGCTAGAATCTACGAAGCCCGGCTCCAAGAGCAGCTAGACCAAAACGCCGCCGCGCGCAAAAACCAAGTGGGCAGTGGCGATAGGAGCGAGCGCATACGCACCTACAACTACCCCCAAAACCGCCTAAGCGATCATCGTATCAATCTCACGCTGTATTCCCTAGAGGAGATTATGCTCTCGGGTAATCTCGATTTGGTGATAAACCCCCTCATTGCCGCGGCACAAAGCGAGGCTATCAGTAACCAATCATAGATTCTGCGTTTTGTCGCTAGATGAGTGAGGGAATTATTTAAAGGAGGTGTTTATGACACAGGTTGGGATTTTTGGAGCGAGTGGGCGTATGGGGACGCTGCTTGTGCAGGAGACACAAAGCGATAACGATATGGAGCTTAGCAGCGTGTATGCGCGCGATGGTATGCAGGAGCTGCGCGCTCGCGATCTGCCCGTGGCAGGCAGTGTTGAGGAGTTTTTGCGATCGTGTGCGTGCGTGATTGACTTCTCTTCAAAAGAAGGCAGTCTAGAGCTTGTGCGCACTGCACAGAATCTAGGGCTGTATAAGCCTATGGTTATCGGCACGACGGGGCTTACACAAGAGGATTTTACGCAGATTCAGACACTCGCTCAGCACTGCCCGATTTTGTATGCGAGCAATATGAGTATGGGCGTAGCAATCCTCGCTAAAATCTCTGCGCTTGTTGCCAAAACGCTCAAAGATAGCGATATCGAGATTGTCGAATACCACCATAGGCACAAAAAAGACGCACCCAGCGGCACCGCACTCACGCTCGCACAAGTCTGCGCAGAGGCTAGAGGACTAGACCTCCAAAAGGTGCGCATAAGCGGGCGTGATGGCATCATAGGGGCGCGCAGCAGAGAGGAAATAGGCGTGATGAGCGTGCGCGGGGGCGATGTGGTGGGCAAGCACAATGTGGGCTTCTACCTCGATGGCGAGTATATAGAACTCTCACACAACGCCACGAACCGCCTGACATTTGTCAAAGGTGCGATAAACGCGCTCAAATGGCTCATCTCCAAGCCAAATGGGCTCTATGGCATACAAGATTGCTTGTAAGATTAAGGAATTTTAAGGTAGCCTAACGGGTTTCACTTCACATTATAAACAGAAAGGATGTATTATGTTTTTAAAAATGTTAATGGCAGGTTGTTTAGGTATGGTTTCTCTCAATGCCGCAGTAAGCGGGATCTACCTCCTCCCCAAAGACGACAAAGGCAAGGGAAGCGTGGCAGAAATTTTTGAGAAAAATGGCAGGTTTTATGGCGTGGGCTTTGCGGCAAGCGATGGAAGCGTGAATACGGATGTAGATTCTAAGAATCCCAATAAAGCCTTACAAAGTCGCCCTGTGCGTGGCTCGGTGTTTTTAGAGATGAGTTGCAAGAGTGATGATACTTGCGTAGGCAGGATGTATAGCTTTGATAAGGGCAAAATCTATCCCATCAAAAGCAGCTTAAAAAACGACAATCTTTCTATTAAAATCGATGTGCTTTTTGGTCCCACGCTAGAGTGGCAAAAGCTAAGCGAGGAGCAGGCAAAACCCTTTGCGGATAAAAGGCTTGATGTGCAAAGCCTTGATACAAAAATGGAGTAGGCAATGAATAAGCAAAATTATGATATTATCATCATTGGTTCAGGGCTTGGGGGCTTATCATGCGGAGCGACTTTGGCAAAAAATGGTAAAAAAGTGCTTGTGCTAGAGCAACACGAGCTAATCGGAGGCTGTGCGACTTGCTTTAAAAGAAAGGGAATGCTAATAGATGCTGGACTGCACGAGATGGACTTTGGCAGCGAAAAAACCGATATGAAGCACACCGTCTTTAAAAAACTTGGACTTTTTGAGAAAATTACTCTTGTAAATCTACCTAGTGCGTGGAGTGTGAAAGTGCTAGATTCTAGTTTAAATTCTAAGAGCGGCGGTGCGGATTTTGATGAGGTAAATTCTAAAACACAAGACTTTTTAATCCCGCATAAAAGCACAAAAGAGGCTTTGATAAGCTATTTTCCGCACGAAAAAAAGGGCTTAGAAAAATACTTTAAAAAGCTACATTTTCAAGCGAGGCTAAACTATAAATTCCCCTTTGATATGGGCTTTTTGGAATTTTTCTTTGCACCCTTGCATACGCTTTTTTTCCTTACTCTAAGTGCCATTAGACAAAGAAAAGTGGGTGATATGCTAGATAAGCTCATCAAGGATTCTAAGCTTAAGAAGATTTTAAATATCAATATGCCGTATTACCACTACGATGCGTGGAAGTTTAATTGGAATTTTCACGCTATCGCACAGGCAAACTACTATCATCAGGGCGTGTATATCAAAGGCGGCTCACAAAGTCTCTCAAATGCTTTAACTGAAATCATCAAAGAAAATGGCGGCGAGGTAAGGGCAAGAAGTGATGTGAAAAAAATCTTGCTTGCTGATAAAAAGGCTGTGGGTGTGGCTTTTGTAGATAACACGAACTCTGATTCTAAGGCTAAGGGAGTGCAAGAGCTTTTTGCTGAAAAGATAGTGGCAAACTGCGATCCTAGGATAGTTTATGAGGAGCTTTTAGATACTGATGTTAGCAAGGATTACAAAACTACGCAAAATTTTACTGCCAAAACCTCCTTACTTTCTGTGTATATGGTGTTTGATACGAATTTAAGCAAGAAATTTAAGGATATGGACTACTCAACCTTTTGCATTGATAAGGAGTATTTTGACAAGCCTTTTGATAGAGATAGTGAGGATATGTTGGCTGTGGATTTAGAAAAAAGGGGCTTTGTATTTGTGAATTACTCTAAAATTGATAGTGGCTTAAGTGCTAGAGAGGATAGATACTTTGGCGTCATCACTGCCTTAAGTAGTAGTGAGGAGTGGGAGAATCTAAGCAAAGAGGAGTATAAGGCGAAAAAAGAGCGTGCGAAAAAGGCTTTTGAAGCTAGGCTTGAGGCATTTTTCCCGGGCATTATGAAGCATTGCATACATTCTGAATTTGCCACGCCAAAGACGATAGAACGCTACACTAGGGCTAAAAAGGGCGTGCCTTATGGTTGGGATCAGGATTTAGAGGGCTTTTTTGCTAGAAGTCGCTTTAAGTCAAAAAGTGTGAAAAATCTTTATTTTGCCTCTGCCTTTGGCTTTCCCGGCGGTGGCTTTACCGGGGCTTTACTTTCAGGCTATAGAACGGCTAGAAAAATGCTAGATCCATACTTTTACCCGAGACAACTTAGCCTTTGTGTGCTTTTTGGCGTGGTGGTAAGCACGCTTGTGATAGAGGGGATAAAGTTTTTGTTAGGGTAGCTTTGTCCCATAAAGCCTAAAACACTATGCCTAAAAATTGGCGTTCATTGGGATTTGCCCCTCAAATGAGAGGCTTACACGAGAAAAGAGACAAAATGCAACCAAACAAGACTGAATCTACACAATCTCAAGAGGCAAAAAGACACGAAGTGCTTTGTGGGCGAGTGGGAGGCATTGCGCAGGAGTGGGGATCGCACGCAATGCGCACCATTATGGCTATGAGGGGCAAAGGGTGCGTGAGGGCAGCTCACTCATCTCTCTGTAAAGGCAAGTGCGCGTGAGAATCTATCTCGATAATGCCGCCACAAGCTTCCCCAAAGCCCCGGGCGTGAAAGAGGCGGTGTGTGCGTTTATGGAAAGCGTGGGGGCAAGCCCTGGGCGCAGTGCGCACGCCCTCTCTATAGAATCTGGGCGGATTTTGTATCAAGCACGGCGGGGTTTGGCGGATTTGCTGGGCTTAGAGGATTGCAAAAGGGTGTTTTTCACGCACAACGCGACAATGGCGATAAACACGCTTTTGCAAGGCTTTTTGCGCGCAAATGATGTCGTGGTTACCACGCAAATGGAGCACAACGCGCTGATGCGCCCACTTAATGCGCTCAAAACACGCCTAAACCTTGAGATTAGACAGATTCCCTGCGCGCAAGATGGCACGCTTGATTTGGAATCTGCTAGGGAATTGCTAAAGGGCGCGAAGCTCCTAGCCTGCGCGCATATTAATAATGTCAGCGGGGCGATGATCCCCCTAGAGGAGCTTAGCGCACTAGCACGCAATGAGGGCGTGGCGTTTTTGCTCGATGGCGCGCAAAGCGTGGGGTGCGTGGATATGCGCAATGTGATGGAACAAGTGGATTTTCTAGCTCTTAGCGCGCACAAGGGGCTTTTGTCGCCTATGGGCGTGGGGGCGTTGCTAGTGGGCGATAGTGTGGCGTTTAAAGAGCTAGAGCCACTCATCTATGGAGGCACGGGCAGCGCGAGCGAGGAGGAGATTCAGCCCTTGTTTTTGCCCGATAGGTTTGAGAGTGGCACGCCAAATATGCACGGAATTGCCGGGCTTTGCGCGGGATTAGAGTGGATAGAATCTAAGGGCGTGCGCGAGATTCACGCCCACGAGCTAGATTTACGCGCGCACCTCACGGAGGGCTTACAGGACATTAAGGGCGTGAGATTCTATAAAGTAGCAAATCCCGCAAACGCCACGCTTTCACTAAGTTTTGAAAACAAAAGTATCTCAGAAGTGGCGATGAGGCTTGATAGGGAGTTTGGGATCTGCGTGCGCGCAGGATTGCATTGCAATCCCGCCACGCATAGAATCTTAGGCAGTTTCGCACAGGGTGGGAGCGTGCGCCTAAGTGCTGGGGTGTTTAACACACACGAGGAGATACAATCCTGCCTAGCAGCCCTTAGCGCGATTGCTAAGAGCTAGGGGACGCTAGAGATAAAATCTAGCCAAAAGCTAGCACTACCCCATCAAGCCCCGCTTTTAGTGGCGATGAGCAAAAAGTGCGGATACCAAAGCTTGGGCAGGTAGAAATACTGCACCCCAAAGCCTAGTGCCTCTAACTCCGCGCTTAAAACTTTGGGATAGATACTGCGCACGCGCTCGCCGTTTATAAGCAAATCGTGCATTGCATTGGCGAAATTCCCAAAGCGGTGCATGGCGTCGATATCCTTTATCACGATATAGCGCGCGTGCGGGGCGATCGTGTGCAAAATGCCCTGCCACGACTGAGAATCTAAGTGATGGAGCACATCGCTAGCAAAGAAGAGAAGGTTAGCGTGGGAATATGAATCTAGGGATTGTGCGCCTTGGGCGGATTGCGTCGCGTCGCCAAATCGCAGGGAGGATAAATCCGCAAGGCAAGTGATATTTGGGTATGTGGGAGTTGGCTTGTAAGTCTTATAAAGAGAATCCATTGCAATTACCCCCCCCCCGGACTTGGCTTAGCCTCTTAGCAAAAAACTCGCTCCAAAACAATGTGCCAGCCCCAAAATCTAGCACACACTCCAAATCCTCCCATCGCACATAGCTATCTAAAAGATTCTTAATCTCCTGTGTGGGGAGGACATAGCCCCTTCCTATCTTGCGTAATGTATCTAGTGAATGCGTGCCAAAACCCATAAAAACTCCTTGTGTGAAAATAGAATGCCATTATAGCACCTCCCAATTGACGCAGGGCTTAGGGCTTAAGGTTGCGCACATACTCCTCATACGCCTCAAGCAGCATATCACTATCGCTCTCCCTTGGCTGCCACTCCAAAAGCTCCATAGTGCGCGCTATATCCACGATGTATTGCTCATCAGCTATCATATACTGCTCCCTATACATTAGCGGTGCGCCAAGAGATTCTAAAAGAGCTAGGAGCGCCTTAACCCCGCGCGCATAGGTGGGCACGAGGATAGAGCGAGATCCTGCGTGCGTAATAAGCGTGCCCAAAAGCTCTCTAATGCTTGGGGGATTGTGCGAACCTAGGTTTAGCTCGGCGTTTGGAATCCTTTTGGCAATCGCGCACACAATAGCCCGCGCACAATCCCGCACGCTTATCATCTGGTAGCAATTCCTGCCACTGCCAATCATCGGCACAGGCAGGGAGTGGCGCACGAGCGCAAAGAGCTTGGTTAAAATCCCATATCGCCCAGCTCCCACGATGATACGCGGGCGGAAAATCGTGGCATTTAGCCCTCGCTCTCGCGCAGCAAAGATGAGGGATTCAGACTCTACCTTGCTACGCCCATACCACCCAAATGGCTTGCGCTGATGGCGGGAATCCACGGGCAAATATTGGGGCTTGCCATACACCATATCGGTGCTAAAGTAGATGAGATTTTTGCACCCACACGCGAGCATTGCCTCTAGGACATTATGCGTCCCGCGCACATTGACTTCCCTAAAATAGTGCTCCAAATCCCTCGTGGGTGGCTTGGGCGCATAGGCTCTAGCGGCGAGATGTATCACGATATCTTCAGACACAAACTCCACAGGGCAACCCTGAGTAATATCACACTGTATAAACTCCACCTCACTTGGCAAATCCTTAGATTTGTGCAAATCTAGGCACACCACTTGGGGCGCGCTAGATTCTGTAATGCTAGATTCTATACCGCCATTAGCAGCGATAGAATCTAAAATCGCTCTAATGGTATAAACGCCCACAAACCCACTGCCACCAATCACGATATAGCGCATAGCCTATCCTTTCGCCATCGTGAGGCACACAAGCCCTAGGCATATAAGCGCGATTCCGAGGATTTTTAGCCCCCCTAGCGGCTCGCCAAAGGCAAAATACGCCACCACCGCAGAAAACACAAACCCTATGCTAAGAAAGGGATAAGCGACGCTGACATTGACTTTGGCTAGCACGATGAGCCACGAGACTATACTCACTGCATACACGCCCATACCGCCGATGATGTAGGGGTTTAGCACACCGCGCAGAACAAACTCTAAACTCAAACTTAGCTCGCCCAAGCTACTCATACCTTTTTTGAGCAAAAGCTGCGCGGTAGCATTGAGCAATACCGAGAACAAAATAAGCGGGATAAAAACTACCATCAAAACTCCTTGTGTGTGAGATAAAGTGGAATGTGAATCTGAAACAAGAAAGAAATGCCAAAAAAGCGAGGAAGATTCTGTAATCGCGTGGCGGGGATAAAGAGTGAGAATCTATAAACGCGCGCAGACAGGGGCGATGCGCTAGTGCTTTTGCTAAGAAGGCGGATAAAAAGAGATGTGTGATAAAAAATGAAGCAAAAAAGTGGATAAAAATGGGCTAGGTATTGTCTTTTAAGGAGTGTATTCCCCCCCCCCCCGAGAGTGGTTTTAGAATCTTCTACCTCTCTAAACACCCAAAATTTTTGCAGAGGGTAGGAAAATAGCGGCACACTAAGTGCGATACACAAACTCACAAGCACATACGAAAATCCCTGCCCCACAAGCGTGATGAGCTGCCCATAGGCAAAGATGAGGCAAAGCAGCGCGAGGTATCTAGGCAGCATCACGCTATGTCTAGCGCGCACGCCAAAGGCGTATCTCATCTGTGCAAAATACCCAAACACAAAACTTGTGAGATTGCCCATAAAAGTGGCGATATGTGCGTTGCAAACAAGCGCGAGCGCGTTTGCGACGAGATAAAAAATCGCTGTCGCCAAGCAACCCACAATAATGTATCGCCCTAGCACGCCGCGCGCCTCTTAGATTCTAAAATCATTACATACATTGCCACCAAAAACGCCGCGATAACAAACACGCAAAAAACCACGCCCATATTCATCGCCCAATGCGTGCTAAGCTCTGGATTGAAGCGATCAAAGAGGGGCTTAAACACGCTCTGCCCACGCCATAAAAAGAGTGCCAACACAACCATATAGCACAACTTCCTAACACCAAGCGACACAGACGCAAGGCAAATGGCAACAAAAAGCATATAATGATCGTATCCCAAATGTGGCAAGCTAAGGAGTGAAAGCACGATAGAGCCTGCTATCACGAGATTATCCCTAGGCTTTAGCCTCCACACTAACACCACAAAACTCACATAGACACACACAATCACTAGTGAAAGCATAGAATATGGCGTGCCAAAAAGCTTTTGGGAGAGACTCATCAAATCACTTGGACCACCAAAAGCACCCTCACGCATATAGTGATAGGCATTGACTTCAGAGAGGAGACGCAAGACTTCAAAAGGCGAAATACCGACCTTAAACCCAAACAAACAGACAAACCCAAATGCCACAAGCGCACTAACAACAACCTCTTTGTAATACCCACAAAGAAAAAATCCAAGCAAGATAGGCAATGCAAAGGAATGTTTGATACACACGAGGCTCAGTCCCAAAACCACAACCCAAGGCTTGTGTCTAAAACGATAGGCTAAACTCACGCCAAAGCCCACGATGATGGCACTTTGGGCATTGCCTATGACATTGCCATAAGTGTAGCCCAGCAGCACCAAAACCGACATAAGCCACAAAAAAATCCTCGGCACGCCCGCGCCATAGAGCAAAACGATAGTCGCGACAAAAAGCGCGATATTGCAAAGCCCAAAGGCGACTTTGGCGCTCTCCCAATCCAAAAACGCAAAGGGCATCATCAAAAAATACATAAATGGCATATAATTTGGGCCATTTGCCATAAATCTATCTCCTTGTAAGAATGCTAGATAAGGGTTAATAGAATTCCCCCCCCCCCGAAGTCCAAAGCTGCACCGCGGGATACCACTGCATATCCAAACTACTCTCAAGCGCGCCCAAAAAGCTATAATACGAAGCCCTAAGCGCGAGCAATGCAAAAACTATCCAAAAAACAACATAATAGCGATTATAAAGGCTTATCAAGCCCCCTATTGTCTTACTTTTGTCCATACTCTGCTCCTTTGTGTGATGTATTAAGATTTTTAAACACGACAAAATCCTCCGTATCAAGGATCTTTTCATACGGCAGCGTGCCAGCTTGCAGCTCTTTGAGTGTGTGCAGGGATTGCTCAAGATCTTGGCTTATGATATGTGGGCGTTTAGATTCACTAAAAAACGCAGAATCTTTGCGTAAGATGATAAAGTCCTTTGGGACAAAAGGGAATGTATGGGGCTTTTTGCTCCACTCCTCATAGACAAAGCCCTCGGGATTTAGTCGTCCATAGGGTCTATAAATGTGCTTTGGCTCTAGCCCAAAGCGCAAATACGCAAGTGGCGTATCAATAAGCAATGTAAATGGCGGCTCCATAGCCTCAAAATACGGGGCTAGAAGTGTGGCGAGTTTGTCGGATTGCTCATAAATGGCTTGCAAGTCGCGTGGGTATTTCTCAAGCACCCGCGCATATGCGTGGTTATAAATCCCACCAAAAATCTCTAAAGCTATAAGCATACTAAATGCCCCCCCCCCGAGAGCTATTTTGGCAAGTGCTCCCTTGGAGCGCGCCCTAGATTCTGTAAATGCGGCATTTAGGGCAAGCACAAAGGGTATAAAGAGCAAAATCCCAAAGCAAATCGAGCTAAAGTAATAAACCTCCCAAGCCTTATTGACTTGCACAAAAAGATAGAGCATTGAGATAGCAAAGCTAAGAGCAATGGGGATAAACACATCATAGCGCTGCCAATCCTGCCTAGCGCGCCCTAAGAGTATCTGCAACGCCCTAAAGGAGAGCATAGCGCACACAAGCACGAGCACGCAAAACACCACAAGTGCAAAATAATAAAAATCCACGACTTCAAAGATCTTTTGGGCAATACCCACATCGATATATGAGCCGTGATTGGTGGCATTGCTATTCATATTACCCCTAAACATACTAAGCCACGCCAAAAAGCCCCTAGGGTGCAAAAGGTAGGGATTGGTAACAATCCACAGCACAAAGATAGCCAGTGTGGCTAGCGCACTCTTTTTGACAACCTGCAGCAATGTGCGCACGCCAGGACTCGTGGCAAAGAGATAAAAGATATAGCCATACACAAGGGGCAAAAACATCACGGCTTGGAATTTCGCCGCGCCTAGTGCTAATCCAAAAAGCACAATGCCATAACGATAGAATCTACCAAAGGCAAAGTTGTCCCTGCACAGATAATACACACAGCAAAGCAGCAAGAGGGCTTGAAAAGTATCGGGCTTAAAGGTATAGCCCACTTTCCAAAAGCCCGGCATAGCCACCGCAAAGACACAGAACAAAAGCGAGAGCTTTGGGCTTAGATACAGCCGAGCGATTTTGTATATCATCGCAAGCAGCGCGATAGCAAAGAACGCGTTTAGCATTCTAGGAGCATAAATCGCTAGCTCATAATTAGGAAAAATCTTAAAAGGTAGCACCACGATGAGGTTTGCCACATACCACAAAAATCCGTAGTTATAAAACTCAAAGGCAAAAAATTTTTTAATATCGTGCTCTAGCAGTGCCTCATACATCTTTTGGAGTTGCAAAAATTGGGGAAACTCATCGCCCATCGTGTATTCCAAAAACTGCACATCGACATACCGCCAATTGATATACGCAAAGACTCCAAAAACACAAAGTCCCAAAAGCCAAAATGCCACATTAACTCGCCTCATACACACTCCTTATACTTTAAAATACACAAGTCCCACAAAGCACACAAGCCACAGCAAGATCACGATTTGCAAAAATCTATCGGTAAGTAGGATTTTAGAAGGATTGGAGCTGCGCTCCTGCACAAAGGTAATCTGTAAGTAGCGAAAGATTCCAAGCAGCACGAACAACGAGGTAAAATACAGCTTATCCGTGCCAAACCTCTGCTCCACCGCCTCATCGATACTATAAAAGATATACGCCACCATCACGAGCGAAGCCGACACGCTCATCGCCACATCAAGAAACGCACGATTGTAGGATTCTATATTTTGGCGCATTTTCTGCCCGCTCTTCTCAAGCAGGACGCAGTCATCGCGCCGCTTAGCCAAAGCCAAAAAGAGTGCTAGAAGAAAGGTAACAATCACAATCCAATGTGAAAGCGGGATAGAGAAGCAAATCGCCCCAATCCAAAGGCGCAGGATAAAGCCAAGCGCAATGATAAACACATCGACAATCGCGATATTTTTAAGCCAAAGGGAATAGAGGATATTAAGGATTACATAAAGAATAACGGGAGAAAAAATCGTGGCAGGAGAGGAACTCATAAGTAATGCCCCCCCCCCGAGTGCTAAAATGAGCATAAGCCAAGCGCCCGCTCTCACGCTCACTCTACCGCTTGCGATGGGGCGGTGGCGTTTGGTGGGGTGGAGCCTGTCATAACGCCTATCGATGATATCATTGAGACAATACACGCTACTACACACCAGACTAAAGCCCAAAAACACGCCCACCGCCACGCGATAGTCAATCTCCCACATACCATAAATATTAAAGGCAAAAAACAATGGCACGAAAATAAAGAGGTTTTTACTCCATTGGTAAGGACGCGCAACGCGCAGTAAATCTCGCAACATAATTTCTCGCTTTTGGGGTTTGTGGGCGAAGTGTAGCTCACAATCTCTAAGGCTTTGCTGAAAGCCAACTACACAAGTGCTTGCCTTGTTTGAGCAATAAAATCTATGCAAACGCCACATCGCATTAATGAGGCGGTGGCGTCAAATGCGATTTGGATTCTAAAATGTAGCGAGCGCGTAAGCGGAGGTATGGGGCTTTGCTCGCATTGCCATACACAAGCTTGCCGCGCAAAACCTGCACTAACATCATACAATCAGCGTGAGAATCTCCTCGAGTGCATTCGCACGAAACTCCACGCTCGCAGGCGGCAAGCCCTCATACTCCAAAAGCGTGTGTGTGAGCTCGCTAGATTCTATAAGTTTGGCATTTTGCACGCACGCAAAGAGGGCTTGTTGGTTAAAAATATGCTTACCACTGATGAGCCTTGTGCCAAAAAACGCTGGCTCTAGCGGGTTATGCCCGCCCACTTTGGGCACGAGCGAGCCACCAAGCACCACGACATCACTTATGGCATAGAGATTGACAAGCTCCCCTAGCCTATCTGCCACGATAATCTCGCCCCTAAGCTCGCTGCCAAACTCGCTTAGCCGAGTAACCTTAAGCCCCATTTTGCTAAGCATCTCACACACACTCCCAAATCGCTCTGGATGGCGCGGGGCTAAGATGAGCTGGGCGTGCGGATAGACTCGCTTAAACTCCACAAAACTCCGCACCACTACCTCCTCCTCGCCCTTGTGCGTGCTAGCCCCAAGCACGATGAGCGGCGCGCTCTTGTGATATGCTCTGCTTACCTTTGGGGGATTGAGCATTTTGAGATTGCCAAACACGCTGACATCACGCGCACCGAGTGCTTGCAAACGCTTTTTGTCCTTGCGACTTTGGGCAAGCACCATATCGATATTTGCAAAAATGCCTTTATAGAATCTCCCAAATCGCTCATAGCTTTTTTGGGATTTATCCGAGATTCTGGCATTGAGCAAAAAAGTCTTTGCACGCGTGGATTTGGCGATAAAAAATAGCATTTTCCACAGCTCTGCCTCCATCACCACGAGGCTTTTTAGATGAGTGAGCTTCCTGCGCCACAGAGGCAAAAAAATCTCAAAGGGCAAAAACTTCACGCACACCTGCGCTGGGAATGCAGCCCTAAAGAGCTTGTGCGCCTCTGCATAGCCTGTGTGGGTAATCGTGGTGATAAGCACAAGCGGTGGCTTTGGGCGATTAAGCAATGCTATGATGATGGGCTCTAGCGATTTCACCTCCCCAAAGGAGCACGCGTGAAACCAATACTGCGGCTTAAAGGGCAGCTTAAAATGCGCGCCAAAAAACCGCTGCGGGATAGAATCTTTATGCTTTGCCCGCAGCACGCTCGCCACTAAAAAGGGCAGAGCCACGATATACACGATAATACAAAGCAGCATATACACATAGGGAAAATGCAGATAATACCTCTTCACAGCCTTCCTTTAATGCAGTTCATAGCGCAATCAATGCGCCTCTAGCCTATCTGCCTAAAAGCGCACCTTTTGCCACCAAAAAGCACGCTAATGGCGTCATTTTCACACGCAATACTTTGGGGTATCTCCCACGCCTGTGGTGTGAGTTTCACAACCTTGCGCTTATCGCGCAATACAGAATCTAGCGCGTAATTTTTGCGCGCATTATCACTCACAAAGCTCTGGAGATTCTCTAGCTTGTCATAATGCGCAAACACACTCGCTAGCACACTTAGCGCAACGGGCGCAGAAAATATCCCTCCCGGGGCGTGCGCGGAGTATTTTTTGCTCCGTAAATGCGGCGCAGAATCTGAGCCAAAACTCACCTTTGGGTGCGCGCTCAACGCACACAGCAGCAGTGCGTCTCGATCGCTTGGTGTCTTTAGCATAGGCTTGCAAAATAAATCGGGCTGCATCAAGCCACCTAGCACATCATCAAGGCTTAGCAATATATGGTGCAAAGTCAGCGTGGCGTAGAGGTTTTCATACTTCTCTAGGCTCTCTAGTGAGCGCCTATCACTCATATGCTCGATGATGATTTTTAGCCGTGGGAAGCTACGCGCCAAAAACTCATACACTGCCAAAAACTCAAACTCGCGCTCCATACAATAGCCATTGCTCTCGCCGTGGATTGAAAGCATAAAGCCCAAATCCTGCGCTAAAGAGAGAATCTCAAGGATTTTCTCGCTCACCACTTCGCGCACGCCATTTTGGCTGCCTGTGGTTGCGCCCTTTGGGTAGAGCTTGAGGATTCTAATCCCCTGCGCGCTGGCTTCCTTAAGCTCCTCTAGGCTTAGGTTTTCGTGCAGATACAAAGTCATAAAGGGCGTGAAATCCTCACTAAGACGCATTATCTCATCACGATACGCCACAGCCAAGGCAGTAGTAGTGATAGGGGGATTGAGGTTTGGCATCACCACACCAAGCGCAAAACTGCGTGCGCTAGAGGGCAGCACAGATTCTAACATCGCGCCCTGTCGCAAATGTAAGTGCATATCAAGCGGATTGAGTAGCTCTATATCCCCAAACTCCCTAGATTGCGTAAAATCCTCAAAAAATCGCTCAAAAAACACGCTCATCGTTACTGCTCCGCCTATGCGCTCATTGACATTGTGCAAGGAGATCGAGCATTTTTTGTTTATAGAGCATTGCGCTCTCTTGGGAGCGCGCCTCAAAGCGACTCACAAGCACGGGCGTGGTATTGCTCGCACGCAAAAGCCCCCACCCATTCTCAAACACCACGCGCAAACCATCGATATCAATCACTTTAACAATCTTTGGAAAGTCGCTTGGTGGATTTGCCAAACGCTCCTTAAGCTCGGCGATAAGGGCGAATTTGCGCTCCTCTGTGGTGGCGATTTTCTCCTCTGGAGTGGAAAACATCTTAGGCAGGGCAGCGATTTGGGATTCTATCTCTTGGGGTGTGGCTTTGATAAAGAGCTCTAATGCCCTAAATGCTGAGTAAATCGCATCGTCATAGCCAAAATACCGCTCTTTAAAAAAGATATGCCCGCTCATCTCCGCGGCGAGATGAGCCCCTAGCTCTTTAAGCTTAACCTTGAGATTAGAATGCCCAGTTTTATACATCACCGCCTTGCCGATTTTGTCAATCTCATCATACATTATACTTGAGCACTTCACCTCGCCGATAACAACAGGCTTAATCCCGCGGCTTGCCATCTCACGCGCAAAGAGTATGGCGAGCTCATCGCCCTTGTAGCTATAATTTGTGCTCAGCAGTGCTAGCCTGTCCGCATCGCCATCAAAGGCAATGCCTATGGGGATTTGCTGCTGCGCCATAGTGGTTTTGAGATCGTGGAGATTTTCCTCCTCGCTTGGATCTGGGTGGTGGTTAGGGAAAGTCCCATCTGGCTCGAAATACAAGCCCTCATACTTGATATGTAGATTCTCTAGCACTTGCTTTATCGCCACGCCTGCCACGCCATTGCCACAATCAACCGCAATAGGATAGGGAAAATGCGCGAGATGGCTAAACTGCTCGCTTAAAAATGCAATGTAAAAATCTAGCGCGGGGAGCTTGTGAGAATCCTTGCTAGAGGGGATAAATGGGTGTGAATCTAGCTGCGTGATGAGCTCCTGCCCAAGCTCCCTTATCGCCTCGCCATAGAATGGGGCATTTTGTAGAGTAATCTTAAAGCCGTTATACTCAGGGGGATTGTGCGAGCCTGTAATCATTACAGAATTTTTGCACTGCACGCCATTGATGGTATTATAAGTGGCAAAATACGCCACGGGCGTGGGGATAAGCCCAAGATCATATACCTCTATATCAGCGTTTTCAAAGCCACTTTTTAGCCACCCAAAAAGTATCGGGGAATGCGTGCGTGCGTCCATACCGATACTCACACTTCTTTCCCCAAGCTTTTTAAGTCTCTCGCCCAAAAGCCTGCCGATATTAAACACCACATCTTGCGTGAGATCCTGCCCAAAAATCCCGCGTATGTCGTATTCTCTAAAGATTTTTTCCACTTCCTTTGTGCTCATAATTTGCTCCTCTGTCTCACTAAGAATTTTGAAAAAAATTTTACAAAAACTTTAGCAGAAATGCGATACAATTTGCCAAGTTTTGGCGTTTATTTTGGAAAAACCACTGCGATTTTTGAGATTTTTGTGTAAGGATTAAGATGCGATTTAACCCCGTGTTGCGAGATCTCGCTTCCTACGAGGCTGGGAAACCCATAGAATTAGTAATGCGTGAGTATGGTATAAAGCGCGAAGATATCATCAAGCTCGCAAGCAATGAAAACCCTTATGGCACTTCTCCACAAGTCTTACAATCCATACGCCTTGAGGATATGAGCCTCTATCCTGATGACTCCTATTATGAGCTAAAAGACGGCTTAGCAGCGCACTATGGCGTGGATTCTCAAAACATCATCATCGGTTCTGGGAGTGATCAAATCATAGAGTTTTGTATCCACGCATTGCACAAAGAGGGGCTTAAGATTCTGCACGCGGGCGTTACTTTCGCAATGTATGGAATCTATGCCAAACTCTATGGCGCACAAGTGCTAAAAACCCCCGATAACGCGCACAATCTCGCGCAGTTTTTAGAATCTTACCAAGCCCACAAGCCCGATATTATCTTTTTGTGCGTGCCTAATAACCCGCTAGGGGAATGCCTAGAATCTAAGCAGATAGAGGACTTCCTCGCACACATTAGCCCCGATACGCTCGTAGTGATAGATGGCGCGTATCAAGAATACGCCGCCTACAAAGACAGCGCAAGGAGTATCAATCCCGCACATTTTATCAGCACATATCCCAATGTCCTCTATCTAGGCACCTTTTCAAAAGCTTATGGACTAGGCGGTATGCGCGTGGGCTATGGCATAGCCCAAGGCGAGATTATTACCGCCTTGCACAAGGTGCGCGCACCCTTTAATATCACAACGCTAAGCCTGCAGGCAGCCATCAGCGCGCTTAAAGATCAAGATTTCATCCGCTCCTGTGTCCAAAAAAACTTCGAGCAAATGGCACGTTATGAGGAATTTGCTAGGACGCAGGGAATCGAGTTTATCCCCTCATACACCAATTTCATTACCTACCACAGCGAGCAAATTGAGAGCACTAAACTCTGTCAATGGCTTTTAGAGCGCGGGGTTATCGTGCGTGATTTGGCGAGCTATTCTCTAAATGCCTTTAGGATAACCATCGGCACGCAAGAGCAAAACACGCGTGTCCTTGCGCTTTTGCAAGAATACCTTGGGCGATAGCTAGGAGTGCGGTGTGAATTTGCAACTCATCTTAGAGCAAGTTTCTAAAATCCTTGGACGCATCAACAAAAAACAGCGCATTATTATCCTTGCTACCATCGTGGTGCTCATATCTTTTGTTACCTATCTCGTGCTTTTTAGAGTGGATACCAAAAACGAATACGAGGGCTATTCTGTGCTTTTTAATGGCATAGATCCCGCCGATAGCGCGCTGATTTTACAGAATCTCCAGCAAAACAAAATCCCCTATAAAATCCCCACGGATAACACAATCCTAATCCCAAGTGATAAGGTCTATGAGCAGCGCATAAATCTCGCCTCGCTTGGAATCCCAAAGCAGGGCAAAAAGATAGGCTTTAGCGATTTTATCGAGAACCAAAACCTCGGCGATACGGATTTTAGAGAACAAACCAAATACCAACTAGCCGTGGAGGGAGAGCTCACAAAGACAATTGAGAGTATCACGGCTATCGAGAGCGCGAGTGTGCTCATCGCCCCGGCAGAAAAATCCGTCTTTAGCAAGCAAAATATCCCGCCAACAGCCTCGGTGAAGATTCAGCTAAGGCAGGGTATGGATCTCACCCAAGCCCAAATCATAGGTATCAAAAACCTCGTAGCTGCCGCAGTTACCAACCTCACGCCAGATAGGGTAAAAATCATCAACCAAGATGGCGATTTGCTCGGCGAGATTAATGAGTTTAGCGAGCCATCAGGTATGATAAAACTCGCGGAATTGCAGCGCAAATACCAGATGAATATCGAAAAAAATTATGAGCACAAAATCATCGAAGCACTCAAAGCCATCGTGGGCGATGAAAGCAGGGTGCGCGCGCAAGTAAGTATGGAGTTTGACTTTAGCCAAGTCAAGCAAACCCAAGAGCTCTTTGGCAACAATGTCGTGGCGGCACAGCGCAACATCGAGGAGTATGAGAAGGGCTTGCGCGAAACTCCCATAGGTGGCGTGCCCGGTGTGGTGAGCAATATCGGACCTGTGCAGGGGCTTGATGACAACAATATCCTTAATGAGAAGCGCAAAACCGATGAAGCCACGAATTTTGTCGTGGATAGGACAGTGAGTGAGATAAAGGGACCTATTGGCACATTAAAGCGCATAAGCACGGGTGTGGTGATTGATGGGACTTATCGCGAGATAATCGATGAGGAGGGCAACAAACGCCTAGAGTATGTCCCTCGCAGCGAGCGCGATCTCAAAGAGATTGAGGATATTGTCAAGGGCGTGATTTCTTTTAGCGAGGAGCGAGGAGATTTTGTCAAAGTCTCAAACTTCGAGCTAAACGCTGCCACGGCTAATTATCGCCCAAAAGATTCTTGGGAGAGCTTTTCAGAGCAGGTTGAAAAATACCTAGGACCATTCCTGCCACTTATCAAATACTTCATCGTGGCAATCGTGCTCTTTATCTTTTACAAAAAAATCGTCGCGCCCTTTGCCGAGCGTATGCTAGAAGTGCAGGAGGAGGAAGACGACGAGGTGGAATCCCTCCTGCGGCTTGATGAGGATGACGATGAGGATCTCAATAGATTCAGTGAGCTGCGCAAGCGTGTGGAGGATCAGCTAGGCATAGGCGGTGGATTCAATGAAGATGAAGTGAAGTATGAGGTGATTTTGGAGAGAATGCGCAATGTGATTTCTGAAAAGCCCGAGGAAGTCGCCTCGCTCTTCCAAACACTCATCAAAGATGAGCTAGAGATCAACGCAGCTTCATAGCCCAAGGAGAAGTGATATGGCGATTAACCTTACCCCGCGTCAAAGAGCCCAATACGATGAACTCTCTATGTCGGAGAAAATCGCGATTTTGCTCATACAGCTAGGCGATGAGATCACAAGCGAGATATTCCGCCATCTTGATATAGATTCTATCACCGAGATTTCTAAGCAAATCGCCCAGCTTGGCAACACCGATAAGAGCATTGGGGCGGCGATACTAGAGGAATTTTATGTAATCTTCCAATCCAACCAATACATTAATAGCGGTGGCTTGGACTACGCGCGAGACTTGCTAATTAAGGCATTGGGACCAGAGGCTGCCAAGGCGATTTTGGACAAGCTCGCCAAAACTATGCAATCTGCCAAAAACTTCGCCTATCTCGCCAAGGTGCGCCCGCAGCAGCTTGCGGACTTTATCATCAACGAGCACCCCCAAACCATCGCCCTAATCCTCGCGCATATGGATCCAAGCTCTGCGGCGGAGACTTTGGGGTATTTTTCTGACGATTTGCGTGCGGAAGTGGCGATTAGAATGGCAAACCTCGGGGATATCTCGCCAAATGTCGTTAAAAGAGTTTCAGCAGTGCTAGAAAACAAGCTAGAATCTCTCACGAGCTACAAAGTCGAGGTGGGCGGCACGCGCTCTGTGGCAGAGATGTTTAACCGCCTAGGGCAAAAGGCAGCCAAGGCGACTATCGCGCATATCGAGCAAATCGATGAGCAGCTCGCCACTGAGATCAAAGAGATGATGTTTACTTTTGAGGATATCAACAAGCTCGATAACAACGCCATTAGGGAGATTCTCAAAATCGCAGACAAAAAAGATCTCACGCTCGCACTCAAATCGGCTAATGATGATCTCAAGCAAAAATTTATGGCAAATATGAGCCAGAGGGCAAGCGAGCAGTTTATCGAGGAGATGCAATTCCTCGGGGCTGTGAAAGTGCGTGATGTAGAAAATGCCCAAAGAAAAATCGTCGAAGTCGTGCAAACCCTATCAGAGCAGGGCTTAATCCAATTAGGCGAACAGGACGATGTCATTGTTTAATCAAGAAAATATCATCGGCACACAGAGTGCGCATAATCACAAAATCAGCAAGTATGAGTTTAAATCCATCACGCAGCCTAGTGATGTCCAAGCAGTGCTAGAGCAGGCAGCAGTGCCCCTGCCCCAAGAGAGCGCGCCGCAGCCACCGCATACAGAGGCACCAAAAGCCCCGAGTTTAGAAAAAGAACTCATCGATCGCCTTTTGCAAAAAAGCGATGAGCTTTCAGATTCACTAGCCAAGCTCCAATTGCAGTTTGAAAAAGCCCAAGAGCAGGCACACGCGCAGCTTAGCACCGCCAAAGATGAGGCTTACAAAGAAGGTTATAACCAAGCAAAAGAGGAGATTAAATCAGAAATACAAGATGAGTTTAACGCCCAAAAGAAAATCTTAGTAGATTCCATCATCACGCTAGAAAACGCGCTCAAAGATTCCCAAACCCATCTCCAAAATCTCGAAAAAGAGCTAAGTGCCATCGCGGTGGATATCGCAAAAGAAGTGATTGTCAAAGAGATAGAAGAAAATAGCCAAAAGATCGCACTCGCGCTTGCCAAGGAGCTTTTGGGCTCTATCATAGACGCCACCGATATCACACTCAAAGTCAATCCACAAGACTATCTCTACCTTAAAGAGCAGCTAGAGAGCGCGCAAAAAGATGGAATGCAAAAAATCACTATCCTCGCTGATGATGCGCTCAAACCCGGCGGGGTAGTTATCATCAGCAATCAAGGCAATATCGATGGGAGCATTATGACGCGTTATAAAAATATGAAACAATCCATTTTAGACAATATGAGAGAGATATGAACACCCTATCTATGCAGCTACAAAACGCAGAGCAGGCAGCCAAGGCACTTTTAGATTCTAAATCCGTGCGCGCGATGAATCTCGCAGAGCTAGAATGCCTAGCCCAAGGAATCCGCGCCAAAATCCTGCACACAGTGAGCAAAAACGGCGGGCATCTAAGCTCCACGCTCGGTGCGGTGGAACTCATCGTGGCTATGCACCATATTTTTGATTGCAAAAGCGATCCCTTCATCTTTGATGTCAGCCACCAAGCCTACGCGCACAAGCTCATCACGGGACGTTGGGATAGCTTCTCTAGCCTGCGCACCTTTGGGGGGATTAGCGGATTTTGCAACCCTTCAGAATCTAGCGATGATTACTTCATAGCTGGGCATAGCTCGACTTCTATATCGCTAGCTGTGGGTGCTGCCAAAAGCTTTGCGCTCCAAAAAAGTGCGCGTATCCCAATCGCGCTCATCGGCGATGGTGCGCTTAGCGCGGGGCTTGTGTATGAGGCGCTCAACGAGCTTGGGGCGCGCAAATACCCCGTGATTATTATCCTTAACGACAACGAGATGAGTATCGCAAAGCCCATAGGCGCGATTAGCAACTACCTCTCGCAAGCCTTTGCCTCCCCTGCGTATCGCTCTATGCGTGCAAAAATCAAAAAAGCACTCTCGGTAATGCCAGAATCTGCCTCATATCTCGCCAAAAGACTTGAAGAATCCTTTAAACTCATCACGCCGGGCTTGCTCTTTGAGGAGTTGGGGCTAGGCTACATAGGACCTATTGATGGGCACAATCTCGAGCTTATCATCTCGACTTTACAAAAGGCAAGAGAGCTAAGCGCACCCGTGATTATCCACGCACAAACCACCAAGGGCAAGGGCTATGAGATCGCTGAAGGACGCTTTGAAAAGTGGCATGGCGTTAGCCCCTTTAACCTTGATACGGGCAAAAGCACCAAAGCCCCAAGCGACACGCCCACACCCACACAGACTTTTAGCAGCACGCTTTTGCAAGCTGCCAAGGCTAATCCAAAAATCGTGGGCGTCACCGCCGCTATGCCCTCTGGCACGGGGCTAGATGCGCTCATCACGCACGATCCCCATCGCTTTTGGGATGTAGCCATAGCCGAGCAGCACGCTGTCACCTCTATGGCGGCTATGGCAAAGGAGGGCTTTATCCCCTTTGTGGCGATTTATTCGACATTTTTGCAGCGCGCCTTTGATGAGATTGTCCATGATGTGAGCATTATGAGTATGCCGGTGCGCTTTGCTATCGATCGGGCGGGGATTGTGGGCGAAGATGGCGAGACGCACCAAGGGCTGCTAGATATCGCGTATTTGCGCGCTATCCCGCATATGATCCTCTTTGCGCCGCGCGATAATGCCACACTTGCCAAAGCCATAGAGTTTGCCATAGCCTGCGATCACGCTCCGAGCGCGTTTCGCTATCCGCGCAATGCATTTGTCTTACCCAATGGCGAGTTTAGTGAGTGTGCCTTTAGCTTGGGCAAGGCAGAGATTTTGCAAAGTGGCAAGGATATTTTGCTCATCGGCTATGGTAATGGCGTGGGAAGAGCGTGGGCATGCTCGCTCGCGCTGCAGGAGAGGGGCTTTGCGCCCACTTTGCTTGATTTGCGCTTTCTTAAGCCCCTAGATACGCAGATTCTCACAGAGCTTGTGTGTGCGCACGATTATGCGTTTGTCTTTAGCGATAGTTATTATTTGGGTGGCGTGGCGAGCGCGATTATAGAATCCCTCCTACAAACCAACGCGCGAGAGCATATCGCCAAAATCGTGAGCTTTGAAGTGCGCGATGCGTTTGTGCCACACGGCAGGAGCGATCTAGTCGAGCAGTCCCTAGGACTAGACACACACTCCCTTGTGCAGGGCATACTCAAAGCCCTGCGATGATATTTGCCTTGATACTTGCTTTGAGATGAGGCTGCTTAGAGCCTCGCCCTAGATTCTAGCTTTGGGACGCGATACCAAGGCATTTTTAGAATCTAAGATTTAAAGCCTTAGATTTAGAATCTACTCTCACAGATTCTAAGCCATTACAGAATCTAGATTGAGAATTTTAGAATTCATCCTCACGGATTTAAAAAGCAATCAAGATTTAAACTAAGGCAGATTCTAAACCACGCACACAATCCAAAGTAGATTCAATAGAAAGTAAGTTTAGAATCTAAATCGATAGATTCACAATCTAGGGAAAATATAGAATCTAGTTTCAATGCTTTAGCTTCAAAACCAGAATCCACCTCCATAGAATCTAAAACACTCACACAATCTCCCCCACTTCAAAAAATTTGTGCAAGGCTTTGCCCAATTTAAATAATGGGACGCGTGAGCGCAATGCCTAAGCGCAATTGTAAAATTGCGCCATTAATGCAGCGCAAAAATCAAATAAAATGTGTAGCGCGCAGCGCATATCTCGCCCTTGTCGTGTGTGTTAAAGCATAAGCTCCTTTAGAAAAATGCTAAAAATGCAGGAGTGCGTTTTTAGTATTTTTCTAAAGAAACTTCGTTTTCTAAAGAAGCTTACGCTTTGTCTAGACAAGGAAGTAGCGAGGCTCTCCTGCCAAAAGATATACTTTGTGGCTGCGCAAAAAGAGCCAAAGGCTTGCAAGCTAAGCCACAGCAAAAAGCAGCACTTTATCTTTTTGTGGGCTAAAGGAAACAGGGAGGGGATAACACCCCTTTTATTTTGCGATACACAAGATTCAAAGAAACAAAGAAGTATCCGTGAGAATGTGACTCTAAGAGGCTAGATTCTAAATTTGTTTTAGATTCAGAATCTAAATCGCCAAATCTAGATTCTGAATCTAATCTGATAGATTCTATCTTTGCTCATTCTCTAGAATCTCTTTGGATTCTGTGCTCTCTAGATTCTGTGTGTGAGAATCTGCGAGGATGTGTATCGCTTGTTTTTGCAAGAGGGGGAGCGAGGCTTAAAATGTGCAGGTAGGGCTAAGTGGCAGCCTAAGTGCGCGAAGTCGCTCCTCCTCATTTTTTACAACTTAGGCGGGCGGGTAAGCACTCTCTAGCTTCCCCCACCCCGATTGAGCTTTTTATCGGTGCGTTCCGCACACTGAATCTATCTAATTGGATTTTTACGCTGCATTAATGGCAGAATCTATTGGTATAGATTCTGCTTAGGTCTTGCGCTATCGCGCCACATTATTTAAATTGGGCAAAGCCTTGATGAGGTTTTTTGAAGTGGAAGATTCTATGGTTGTTTTTAATTTAGTTTCTGAATCTGTTGAAGTGGATTGTGTAAGTGTCTTAGGTTTTGTGTTTTAATCTCTGAATCTAAAACCTAAGCTCTGTGGAGTTAGATTCTGCAAAGGCTTTAGAATCTATACTTTGTTTTTGTAAAACTTGAATGGCCTTCTTTGTGGATTGTGTAATTGGCTAAAATCTGTAACTTGCTTTTGTGAATCTTGTGAGATTCTCTAAAGGCAAAATCCTGATTTACAAACCTAAGCCCTAAAGAGCTTAAGGCATTTTGCGACAAAGAGCGCAGCGAGGCTAATGGTTAGAATCTTAAACACCACCACACTTTGGAAATGCATAGATTCAAACTCCGGAGTGCTGGCATCTGGAGCAGCTAAGATATAGGGCATATAGTAGAGATTAAACAACAAAATCATAATAACACTCACACCCGCACTAAGCATAATAATAATCCCGGAAGTGCGAAAAAGTCGCGCCGCAAAGAGCTCAAAGACAAAAATCACCATTCCCACGATATAAAGCAAATAAGAGAGCTTCTGAAAAATAAGTCCCATCAAAACACCGCTCTGCTCCTTTGTGATGGGCATATCCAAAATCGCATCGGCTTGAAAAATGATGGGCGCACTCATCGCACCACACGCTACCATCGCCCCGACACACACCCCAAGCAGGAGCAAATACGCTGAATCTATACCGCGGAATGCCATCTAGTCTTGTCCTTGGCGTATGAAAGTGGGCATATCGTAGTGAATCTCTGTGATCCCATCGCCTCCTGAAGCACGACGGATATCCCTACTCTGCGAGAGTGATGAGGGGGTAGGCGCGCTAGAAGTCATCTTGAGATTTTCCACGCTCTCTTGGGCTATAGAAGATTCTATCACCTCATCGGCAAAGCCCGTGGCGATAAAGGTAATGCGGACATAATCCTCCGGAAAACTCTCATCGCCATAAACTCCGCATTTATAGTCCGTATCCTCTGTCGCGTATTCGCTAATCCTCTCAAGCACTTCATCGATTTCCTCTCGAGAATAATCCGGGTGGATCTCTAAGCACACGATGATTCCCTTAGCATTGGTTACATTGATATTGCCCATCATCTCGGAAGCAAGTGCGTTATTGAGCGCCTCATTTGCAGCATTACCACCCTGCGCCTCGCCCATACCCATAACCGCAAGTCCCTTGCCACCCATAATGTTTTTAACATCGGAGTAATCAATATTCAAACTTCCGACAGATCCGCCGCCCAAAATGGTGTTTGCCAACCCCTTGACTGCGTTAGAGAGCACGCTATCGACTTTCGCCATAGCCTCTCTGTTGCCTATGCCACCTTTGGCAGAGATTCTGTCATTTGGTATGATGATGATACAATCACTCTGATCTTTGAGCTCCTTTTTGCCCATCTCCGCGACTTTGGCGCGCTTTTTGCCCTCATACTTAAAGGGCGTGGTGGCAATGGATATGACTAAAGATCCCATCTCCCGCATCACTCTAGCGATCACGGGTGCAGCTCCTGTACCTGTCCCGCCGCCCAAGCCCGTGGCGATAAAGACGATATCATACCCCGCGAGCAATTCTCTAATCTCCTCTTCACTCTCCACCGCAGCCTTTTTGCCCTGCTCTGGATCTGCGCCCGCACCCAAGCCCTTAGTAGTCTTTTTGCCTAATTGGAGTTTAATGAGTGCTTTATTGTGTCTAAGATGCTGGGCATCGGTATTTGCCGCTACAAGCATCACTTCGGGGTGTATGCCATGGGAGATGAGATAGTTTATCGTGTTGCACCCACCACCGCCTACGCCGATTACTGCGATACTACCGGGCTGCTTCTCTGGCATCTCGATAGCAGTTCCAATCTCTTGAATATCCAAAATATTGCTCTCCATCACCTTATCCTCGTGTTAAAATAATTGACTCAACCATCTCCAAAAGCGCCTGATGGGATTCTCGCCTCCAGCTTGGGTATGATCTGCCTCTACATCGGCGCTTTGGGTTTTTTGTTTAGCCCGTGGGGGCAAAACCTGCTTTTTTATCTGCAAATCCTGCACATTCCCCTCTTGATGATTGTTATACGCAGGAAGGTTGCTTGCAGCTTTTTGCACGCCGTGGTTTTTGCGCATTTTGATGGTGTTTTGCATCGTGAGCTCGTAATTGGTAAAATGCCCCGCAGCATAGAGCACAAGCCCCACTGCAGTCGCCATCTCCAAATCCTTTAGTATATCAAACGCACCATCTATGCCCGCAGGAGTGCCTATCCTCACGGGCAGCGGGTGCATAATGTTTTCTTGATGCAAATACTGCTCGAGATTTTTGAGCTTAGTCATACCGCCCGTGATGACGAGACCACCGCCTATCTGATCGCGCATCTCGCTGCGCTCTATGATATCTCCTAGCACTTCAAAAGTCTCACGCACGCGTGCCTCGGCGATTTTGTGCAATGTCGTAACCGGAATGAGCTTGTTTTCGGCATCTTTGCGAGAGATATTAAGCCCTCTTTGTGCATCGCCCTCTTGGACTATCATATCGACATACTCGACTTTGAGCTTTTCTGCCACCTCACGCGTAACGCCTAGCACTTGAGCAATATCTGAAGTGATATGGGCTGATCCTACGGGGAAGTAATTCCCATAGCACATCGACGCACCGCTATACATCATCATATCGCAAGTCTGTGCGCCCATATCGATACACACCACGCCCTGCCTGCGCTCCTCTGGTGTGAGGGCAGCGATGGAGGAGGCATAAGAGCTAAGCACAATATCCTCGACTTCAATCTCGCAATTTGTGAGCACCTTTTTGAGCGTTTCCACCACGGCTCGCTTCGCCATCACGACATACGCAAAACACTCCATATTTTCGGCATTCATAGAGAGCGGATCCTCGATGGGCACATTATAATCTTTGACCACGAATTTATAAGGCAGGACATGGATAGCTATATAGTTTCTCTCAAGCCTCGCGTTATACACGCAGTTTTTCATCAGTCGCTCAATATCTTTGAGCTGAATCTCACCGCGCTCTGCTGCTATATTGACGACTGCACTTGTCTTGGTGTATTCTACATACGCGCCCGAGATGGATACAGTCGCCTTTTTTGCCTTCACACCCGCCATATTGGTGGCTTTTTCGAGGGCTATTTGGAGATCCGCACTCACTTGCTCGATATTGGTGATAATCCCTTTTTGCACGCCTTGGGACTCGCACACGCCCCAACCCATAAGGCGAGGCGCACCAGCAGTGCGTTCTGCGATAAGTGTGTGAATCTTGCTCGAGCCGATGTCGATGGCTAGAATGATATTGTTAGGATTAAAGTTTTCTTGCATACACGCTCCTCTACTCAAGCTCCATAAAAATCTTTGGCGGATAGTGCTTGTTGAGATAATCGCCAAAAAGCATCATATACGCCTGCTGCTTAAAATACCCACTCACCGAGCCCAGCCCTTGCGGCGTGCCTAGCTTTTGATCTGTGATTTTATACAAGAGCATTTTTTGTCCCATCGGCAAAAATCCACTTTTAGATTCAGATTGGAATATCTGCCCTAGTGCCTCCACAAACTCCATCGGGTTTATACCTAGATTCACAATCTTCTCAATCTGTGCCTGCGAGAGAGAATCTAGCGACCAAAAGCCTATGTCCATACCCTTGAAGCTATTCACTTCCTTTTGTGCGATCTCGCGCAACACCTCTGCCTGCTTAGTAGCCACCACTTGGGCTTTTGCCTCATCTTTTGCTTCCTCATAAGCCTTTGGCTGCGCTGGAATCTTATTGATAATCTTTAGTATCACATACCCATCATCTTGCTCGATGGGCTTCAGTGTTTGTCCTTGCGTGGCGTTTTTGAGCGTTTTTATCGATTCAGCCCCGAGCACGATGCCCTGTGTCTGCGCAAAATCCTCATCAGCAAGCTCGATTGCGACTCTCTCGCCCTTTAACTCCCCGTCTTTAAAGGGCGCATAGCTCCTGCTCGCACTTTTCCACGCCTGCTCTTTGCGCTCTATGCTCGCAATCTCCTCTTTTATGGATTCAAAGGCGGGGATATTGCCATTTTCATCGGCAAACGCCCCCTTGCTAGTTTCATAACGCTTTTGCACATCTTCTTGTGTGATGGCTTGATCCTTGGCGAGCACCCGCACATATTCTAGCTCCACTCGCTCGGGCTTTAGCCACTGCGAAGTGCGCTGCTCCCAATACGCCCTAATCTCCTCATCACTCACTTTAATCTTTGGAGCTTCCAACACCTTGACTTCAAGCCTATCCTCTATCCCCGCTGGCAGAGCTAGGCTCAACTCCTCTGCCCTAGAGGGCGCGCCCACCATAGACAAAAACCCCGCAAATACCTTTTGGGCTAGGATATTGTTTTTTAGCTGCTCTTCATAATTCTCTGTGCGTAGCCCCATAGAGCGCACGATTTTTTTATACATCTCATCGCTAAAGACGCCATCTACTATGAACGCCTCGTCCTGACGCAGAGCCTCAAACACCTCCTCATCGCTCACCTGCAAGCCCAAATCCTCGCCAAATGCGCGCAATTGCGCTTGGGCGATGAGCTTTTGGAGTGCTTGTATATGCAGCCCCATAGCCTTTGCTCGCGCCTCGTCAAAGTCCCCTTGTAGCTTTTGCATTTGCTCGTTATACAGAGCTTGGTATTGCGTGCGATACTCGCTCATACTGATTTTTATATCGCCCACACTAGCCGCCCTATCGGCACTAAGGCTAAATCCGCCGCCACCCCAAGAGATCGCCCCCGCACCGATAAAAGCAATCGCACTAATCCAAATCGTGATCACAAGCCACTTTTTATGCCTTTGCATCCAAGTTATCATTACACAAAACCTTATGGAATCTAAAAATTTCAAAATAGCGGATTCTACACCAAATACGCTTTAAATTGGATTATTTACTACATTTTTTACAAAAATCTTAGCAAGCGCGGCGCAAAATACGCAAACTAAAAAAGCGTGTTTGACTGCGGGAATTTGAGCAGCTCATATGTCTTATGCGTGGCAATCCTCCCTCGTGCGGTGCGCTCCACATAGCCATTTGCCAGCAAATAGGGCTCGATAACATCCTCAATCGTGCCTTGATCCTCACTTAGCGCAGCCGAGAGGGCGTTTAGCCCCATTGGTTTGCCGCGATTTTCTGCCAAAAGCTCCAAATAGCGCAAATCTAAGCTATCAAAGCCCAAATCATTCACACCTAGCTGCTCTAGCGCATAATGCGCGCGTTTGGCAGTGATACTCTGCTCCTTTGCCACTTGGGCATAGTCCCGCACGCGTCTTAAAAGCCGCAGCGCAATCCGTGGCGTGCCACGCGAACGCTTGGCAATCTCCTTGCTCGCGGGGGCGTCTATGTGTGTGTTGAGCTTGGCACTCGCCATTTGCACGATTTTATCCAGCTCATCTATGGAGTAAAACTCCATTCTAAAATTCATACCAAACCTATCGCGCAGGGGGTTTGAGAGCATTCCTGCGCGCGTGGTTGCCCCGATGAGTGTGAATCTAGGCAAATCGATCTTTAGCGTTTGGGCAGCCGGTCCCGAACCGATGATAATATCAAGCCTAAAATCCTCCATAGCTGGATAGAGAATCTCCTCTATCGCGGGGCTTAGGCGGTGAATCTCATCGATAAATAAAATATCGCCATCACTTAGATTTGTCAAAATCGCCGCCAAATCACCGCTTTTCTCAATCATCGGCGCGGCAGAAACTTTGATATTTGCCCCCATTTGGTGAGCGATGATATGACTTATAGTCGTTTTGCCAAGCCCGGGCGGTCCAAAAAACAAAATATGATCCAAGCAGTCATTGCGCAGTCTCGCAGCCTCTATAAAAACTTGTAGATTTTTTTTGATACTCTCTTGCCCGATATATTCCTCCCACACGCTAGGGCGCAGGCTGCTTTCATTATCCTCAAACTCTATGCTCTCTACTTCCACCACGCGCTCAATACTTAGTTTTTCCATACCTTAGTAGCTTTCCTCATTATTTGGAAATGTCTTTGCGCGCACATCATCGACATATCGCTGCATCGCTTTACCCAAAAACTCCCTGCCATTGGCATAATGGCGCACAAACTTGGGCTTAAACTCGCTAAAAAACCCAAACGCATCACTCCATACTAAAATCTGCCCATCACAATCCACTCCAGAGCCTATGCCAATCGTTGGCACACTCACTTGTTGCGTGATTGTAGCAGCGACCTCCTTTTTCACACCCTCTAGCAAGATTCCAAACGCCCCCACGCTCTCTAATTCTTTAGCAAGCGCGATGAGCTCCCTCGCCTCCTCCTCATACTTGCCTTTGATCTTATACCCGCCTTCAGCGCGCACTGATTGGGGCTTTAGTCCGATATGGGGCATAATCGCAAAGCCCTCCTTGATAAGAGATTCTATAATCCCTATCTTATCGGCATTCACCTCGAGCTTGAGGGCATCGCAACGCGTTTGTGTATAAAACTTTAGCGCGTTTTTGAGTGCCTCATTGACATTATAATAACTCCCAAAGGGCATATCCGCCACGATGAGCGCACGCCTAGCCCCAGCGCACACCGCCTGCGTGTGATATATCATCGCATCCATACTAATCCCAAGCGTATCGCTGCTAGCATTAAAGCTCATATGCAAGCTATCCCCTACTAAAATCATATCCGCATACTCATCAAAAATCTGTGCCATCAGCGCGTCATAGGCAGTGATTGCCACGATTTTTTGGGCATTTTTTTTGTAATTTTTAAAAGTAGAGAGCGTTATTTTTTGCATTTTTTTCTCCTTTTGTTTGGGGGTTTTTGAGTATATAGCAAAAAAAACAACAGCCCCGCGCCCACAAACATCACGATACTTAGAATCTGCCCCATCGAGAGCCCCAAAGTGCCATAATAGCCCATCTGTGAATCCGCCTCCCTAAAAAACTCACACACAAAACGCGCCAATGCATAGCCCATACCATACACCACACTCAAATACCCATCTTTTTTACAGAATCTAAACGCCCACGCCATAAGCACAAACACCACTATCCCTTCCAAAAACGCCTCAAAAAGCTGGCTAGGATAGCGCAACTCCCCATCGACTAAAACCCCCAAAAACGCTAGCACAGAATCTGCCTCTATCACGCGCCCAAAAAGCTCGTGGTTTAAGAAATTGCCAATCCTCCCGAGCACATACGCAAGCGGTATGGAAAATGTCGCCAAGTCCAAATAGCGCAACAGCGGCTGATTTTTGAGCCTACAAAACACAATCGTAGCAACTAAAAACCCAATCACACCCCCGTGGTAGCTAAATCCCGCAATTCCTACAAACTCGCCCTGTGCGTTGAAGGGATTAAAAATCTGCCAAGGATGAGTAAGATAATACACCCCATCTCCATAGATGAGCACATACCCAATCCGCGCGCCCAGTATCACGCCCACCTCTGCCCATACGAAATAACTCTCTAGGCTTTTAGATTCTATACCAAAGCGCGCAGGGAAGCGTCTGAGCAAGAACGAAGCGATAAAAAGCGCCAAAAGCAGCGCGCCCACATAGCACAGCCCATACCAATGCACCTTAAAGCCAAAGAGCTCAAAGGCGATGGGATCAAAGCTCTCATAAAAGAGATTCCACGCGCTTAGCTCCCTCACTCACTCCTCCTCTTTTATCTTAATCACAAACAAATCCACCAAGTCCAAATCCTCAAAAAACGCAAACATACGGAAGCTATCTACGATGATCTCGAGGGGAAACTTATCATAAAGGCGCAGCTTGCACAAAAAGCCTAGCACATAGGAGCTTAGTGGGTGGGAACGCACGAAGTAGATTCTAAACACATCGCCTTGCAAGCCATATTTGCCCTCTTTGTCGTTGCTAGCAAACGCCTGTATGTAGCACTCTAGCTCTTGCTTAAAATCCAAAAACGCGCCATAGCTCTTTATCTTGCCCACGATTTTTATTGCTTGTATGCCATCTTGCAAGGCTATTTTTGAAATCTCCACTAATTAGCTCCATTCGCTCTGTATGATTATCCTGTGTGATTCTAGTCTCTATGATTTTGCGCGCAAATTTTGTAGGATTGTAGCAGGAGATACTTTAGAAAACCCAAAAAACAAATGCCACCCCCCACTCTTTTCCCTCTGCTATTTGCATAACCTCACGCTTTGTTAATCAACCACGCCATCGCGCTCATTGCTTATATCGTGCAAAGCCTTGCTTGGGTTTTGGTGTTGTGGATTGTGTGATTGTTTTAGAATCTGCGTTGTTTGGAGCTTAGTTATGTGTTTGTGAATCTGTGGGGAGATTTGTAGATTCTGTATTGCTTAGATTCTGTCTTTGTGCGTTGTTTAGAATCTTTTTAGATTCTGTAATTGCTTTAGAATCTGTGGAGCTAGATTCTGACTTTGCTTACTTTTTAGAATCTTTTTAGAATCTATGATTGTTTGTGAATCTAAGCAACTCACACAATCCCCTACTTCAAAAACTTTGTGCGAGGCTTTGCCAGATATAAAAAATAATGAGCGCGATAGCGCAAGGCCTAAGCAGAATCTATGGGAATAGATTCTGCCATTTTTGCGGAGCAAAAATCAAAGAAAAATGTCCCGTGCGGAGCACCTTTATCAAACACACAGAATCCAAGCAACATAGAATCTAAAGCAGATTCAGAATCTATGGAAAGATTAGAATCTAGCCTTTTAGATTCACTTTCTCACGGATATTGTTTAGATTCTCAAAATCGCTTGTTTGCGCAAAAGAAAAGGGGTGTTATCCCCTCCCCGCTCGCTAAAGCCCCGAAAAAGCCGCCGCTTTTTCGGCAAACAAGGGGAGTGCCTCGCTGTTTCCTTGTCTAGTCAAAAATGCTAAAAATGCACTCCTGCATTTTCTTAACGCATTTTTCTAAAGAAACTTCGTTTTCTAAAGAAGCTTACGCTTTGCCACACACGACAAGGGCGAATGTCGGTTGGTGCTATCGCACCTACACATTTTATGTGATTTTTGTTCCGCAAAAATGACAGAATCTAAAGATTTAAAATCTTTAGATTCTGCTCGGCTCGTGCTTGCGCACGCACTATTTTTTTGTATTTGGCAAAGCCCTGCTAGGATTTTTTAGCGTTGTGGATTCTGTGAGTTTTTTGGATTCTGAATCTGTTGGAATAGATTCCGTAAATGCCTTAGATTCTGAATCTGCACGAGATTCCGCGCTTGGCTTGCCAGAAATTCTAGTATCTTGCGTAAGATTTGAGTGTTTTTCAAGGCGAGGCGAAGGAGTTACCTTAGCGGTAATGACTGATGCCGAGCCGCTGAAATCACTCAAAGATTGCGTAAGAGACGAATTTCCTTTATCACCAAAAGCGCGATACCCACCCAAAGATCCGTTTTCCCACACATTACAAGCCCAAATTCTAAAATCACCCAAAAAGCCCTACAAACCAAACTCCCTTGGCAGCGCGGAGATAATCTCATAGCCTAGCAGGCGGATTTTGTGCGCGTGGAGCAAAAGTCGCCGCGCCGACACGCCACCATAGAGGCTATCGCCGATGATTGGGTGGTGCAGGGAGCTTAGATGCACGCGGATTTGGTGCGTCCTGCCCGTGGGGATCACGACTTTTAGCAGCGTTTTTTTGCCCACCACAGATAGAGGCTCGATGTGTGTGATCGCCTCCTGCCCGTTTTTATCAATTTTGGAGCGCGCAAAGCCCCTTTTAATCGTGCTAATTGGCTTATTAATACTAAAAGATTCTGCGATGATCCCGCTCACAATCGCTTGGTATTCCTTATACACCTCGCGTTTTTTAAACGCCTCTTTGGCTTTTTTACTAAACGCACTGCCCTCTTGTGTGAGCAAAATCACGCCGCTTGTCTCCCTATCGAGCCTATGGAGCAGCACCCAACCATCGTTTTGGTAATGCGATTGTAAGTCATAGGATTCTATAAACGCAGGCTTGTCTATCGCTAGCAGATTCTCATCGGCAAAGAGCACTTGGGGCTTTTGTATCTCCATAAGGCTAAAGCTCGTATTTTGGGGCAGCTCGGTGCGCGCAAGCGTGAGCTTTTTGCCATTAGCTAGCACCAGCCCCTTATCGATGAGGGCTTTGGCTTGACTATGAGAGAGGTTTTTTTGCGCGGCTAGGAGCTTATAGGCTTTTTGCATAGAATCTAGCTCTGCGTATCCACACTCTCAAAACTTACGCGCGTATCTTGGCTAAAATCGCATTGAAAGTCGCGCTAGGGCACATCACCGCCGCTGCTTTGGCGTCATCAAACTTATAATACCCGCCCAAATCCACGCGCACGCCTTGAGCGTCGATAAACTCTTGGTGGATTTTGGATTCATTTTGGCTCATCTCTTGGGCGATAGGAGCGAAAAACGCGCCCAAATCCGCGTCCTTGCTCTGCGCGCCAAGGGCTTGGGCAAAATACAGCGCGAGATAGAAGTGGCTTGTGCGGTTGTCGTCCTCTTTGACTTTGCGTGAGGGAGCTTTGTTGCTATCAAGCCATTTGGCAATCGCCTCATCGAGGCAATCCGCGAGAATCTGCGCCCTTGCGTTGCCACTCTTTTGTGCAAAAAACTCGAGGCTAGCCTGCAGCGCCAAAAACTCGCCCAAGCTATCCCAGCGCAAGTGGTTCTCCTCCACAAGTTGGCTCACTTGCTTTGGCGCGCTTCCACCCGCACCGGTTTCAAACATCGCGCCACCTTTGAGCATAGGCACGACTGAGAGCATTTTGGCACTTGTGCCAAGCTCCAAAATCGGGAATAAATCCGTGAGATAATCGCGCAACACATTGCCCGTGATAGAGATCGCATCTTTGCCAGCGCGGATAAGCTCGAGGCTCTTTAGGCACGCCTCTTTGGGCGCTAGGATTTCTATATCTTTGCCACACTCTTGCAGGCGCGCTCTTATGAGGTTTATCATTATCTTATTGCTTGGGCGTTTCTCATCGAGCCAAAAAATCGCCTTAGATCCGGTAATCTCCGCCCTCTGTATGCCCAGATCGATCCAATTTAGCACCGCATCGTATTTGACTTGATTAGCGCGATAAATGTCATTGGTGCGCACTTTGTGCTCCAAAAGCACAGAGTTATTGCGCTCATCAACCACCCTAAACACCCCATTGCTAGGCGCGATAAAAGTCTTATCGTGTGAGCCGTATTCCTGCGCCTTTTTTGCCATCAGCCCGACATTAGAGACGCTCCCTAGCACGCTTGGATCGAGTGTGCCGTTTTTGTGCAAATCCTCTATAACCGCCTCATAAATCGTAGCATAGGTTCTATCCGGGATACACGCGTTGGTATCGCGCTCCTTGCCCTCTTTGTCCCAAAGCCTCGCGCCATTTTTGAGCATAGCAGGCATCGAGGCATCGACGATCACATCGCTAGGTATATGGAGATTGGTAATGCCTTTTTGTGAATCCACCATCGAGATAGGTGCGCGCGTAGCGAGAATCTCGTGATATTTTTTCAAAATCGCCTCTTTTTTGCTACAAGATTCTATCTTACTAAGGAGTTCTGAAAGTCCGTTGTTTGGATTAACTCCTAAGCTTTGGAGCTCCTCGCCAAACTCGGCAAATAAATCCTTAAAATACACCTTAAGCGCGTGCCCAAAAATCACAGGATCGCTGACTTTCATCATCGTGGCTTTGAGGTGGAGGGAGAAGAGAATATCCTCTTTTTTCGCATAATTAATCTGCTCTTCATAAAATCTCTCTAGTGCCTCCACATCCATAAAAGTCGCGTCCAAAATCTCGTTTTGCTCGAGCTTAATGCCACTTTTTAGCACCTGCATTTTGCCATTTTCATCGATAAACTCGATTTTGGCACTCGTGGGCTCGGTGATGAGCACAGCCTGCTCATTGGCGAAAAAATCGCCCTCGCTCATATACGCGACACGACTTTTGCTATTTTTGTCAAATGGCACGACTTTATAAGGGTTTTTCTTAGCATATTCTTTCACGGCTTTGGTACAGCGCCTATCGGAGTTTCCTTGACGCAGCACGGGATTGACTGCTGATCCGAGTACCTTTTGGTAAGCCTGCTTGATGTCTTGCTCCTCTTGTGTCTTTGGCTCATCGGGGAAATCTGGCACATTGTAGCCCTTGTCTTGGAGCTCTTTTATCGTGGCTTTGAGCTGGGGGATTGAGGCGGAAATATTGGGCGTTTTTATCAGGTTCGCCTCTGGCTCATTGACAAGCTCGCCAAGTAATGCAAGCGCATCAGGGACGCGCTGCTCTGCTTTAAGAGATTGCGGGAATTGCGCAAGCACACGAGCCGAGAGTGAAATATCTGAAGTCTCTATCTCTATGCCTGCTTTGCTCAAAAATGCCTTGACAATAGGCAAAAAAGAATATGTCGCCAACGCTGGGGATTCATCTGTGAGTGTGTATGTGATTTTCATCGCAACCTTCCTTGTAGAGTAAGATAGTGTTTGCTAAAACCCTTAGAGTATAGCAAAATCTCGCCTAATGGTTACACAGATTCACAAGATTTTTGCCCCTAAAGCATTGTGCGTGTTACTTTTACACAATCGCCTTTATGTTTGGGATCATTGAGATTGTGTGATGTCGATGGTGGCTATGGATTCTATAATCCCCACACTTTTCACACTCATTGCTATCACACTCAAAAGAAGCTCTAGCACATATCTACCGCCCCTTAGTCCTTTGAGTGCGCCCTCACTGCTCTCATAGAGATTTGGGTCGTTTGTGATATGCGAAGCTTTATCGGTGCTAACTTGGTATCTATCCATTATCCATTCTATCGCGCTCTTGCCATTGATGATGTATTCATAAGCTTTTTTAGGGATATTGATGATGTGAATCTTTTCATTAAAGACTATCACACTTGTGTCTTTTGCCTTTTTCTTATCCTTGCCAAAGGTAAGTTTAGTGATTGTAAAATCCTCATCGCCCAGTGTCTCTAGCCCAGCTTGTGCGACACTGCATATATCTATACCTTGTGTGAGCAGTGTGGGGTCAGTGAGGGCTAGGCTTAAGTCCTTGACATCTTGTGCCAAGCACGCAAACACTCGGAGGCTTTCACACCCTTTTGCATAGTCCTCATAGTTTAGATGCAAATTTGCTAGCTCGCGCCCCTTTGCTTCAAGCCCCCAAAAGTCCTTGACAAATGGGATTCTAGGGAGCATTTTGGAGAGATTGTCTTTGTATTTTTCCTTATAAACGGGGTGGTTTAGCAGGGCATAGATATAATAAAATATCTCCTCTTTTGTGATTTGACTATCACTATAGGCTTCTTGGAATCTCTGCAAGGCTTCATCACGGATAGCGTCTTTGCGCCTAAAATACGCGGTATTTTGCTCAAAGTCCATACCGCCAGATTGAGGAGAATCTAGATTTTGCTTTGCCTCTGTTGTAAAATCCATCGTGCTTTGTGTGCCACTGCCCTTTTGTGCTTGGCTAGATTCTATGCGCTCATAGTAGTAGAGGGGGAAAGCTTGGGTTTGTGCGAATAGATGAATATCAATAACAAAATTAGAAATCAAGGCACCAAATACCCCACCGCCTTTATCGTTTAAACAAATAGCCATATTTGGCAGATAACCCACCTCTTTGAAAAAATATTCCTTGACATCTTCATTTATAATGACTATCGCCCTGCCCCCAGCATTATCAAATGGATATATTTTATCCATTTGATAATGGCTATGGTTATAGCCATTGTCATAATACAAATAAGCTTTTTGGAATGGACGATAGGATATAGAACGGATATTTTTAGAGTTAAACTCCAAGATTCTATTAGCCCTAACCCTATCTTTTAGGCTTCCTCCCCAAGTGATTTTTGTTAAATCATCACATAGTGTATGATTTGGATTATCACAAAGCTTTTGCCTTTCGGCATTATATGTATCAATACAAAGCTGTATATTATGCGCTAGATTCTGTTTTGAAAAATTTATAGCCCAAGTATCTTTGCCTGTAACCACACCTTGTGAAAAGATTTCAAAAATTTCTAATCCTATCTCGCCCTCTTTGTTTTTTGTAAGTGGCTTGAGCTTTTGGGCAGTACTGCCTAATGGTGTATAAGCCATAAAGCTATAATCGCGCTGGTTGATCCAGTCATAGTCTTTATTAGGCATTATGCGCGTGAAGATAGACTCCATAGATTCTATGGATTTGAGGTTTTGGATAATGTTTAGCTTGGTTTGGCGGTCGTGATAATCCCCGATGTCATAGTAGTAAATCTTAGCTTTCTCTTTGGTATCGCCACTCCCTTGTGGCTTTTTGATAAAGATAGAAATCGCAATAGGTGCGCGCGAACCGGAGTCAAAGATTGTGCCACCTTCTTTTTTTCTTTGCTCTCCTTGTGTTCTTGCATTCCCCCGCAAATTAAAGATATAGATATAACTAAACTCCTCTTCCAAGCACGCGCGCAAGCCATCATCACTATTACCATCGATAAAGCTGCCATTGGTAACAAGCCCGATGATACCGCTAGATTCTATCCTATCGGTGGCATAGCGGATAGCCATTTTGTAGGAGTCGTAGTTTGTGTTTCTTGTAGAAGTGGCAAGGGATTTCGCCCGATAAGTGTCCAAAATGCGTTGCTCCAAATAGGGATAACTTTCGTTTTGGTTATTATCATTGGCACTTTTTTGTTGTGTCGAATACGGCGGGTTGGCAATGATGATTTTAAAAGGCGTGTTTTTAAACTCCTGAATCTTAGCGTAGTTATGAGCGAGATAGTTCATTTTTGTCATATCTTGGGCTTCTCGTTTGGATTGAGGGATAGCAAAGCCTCTAGATTCTGGCGTGTAGGTGTTGAAAGTATCGGTAAAGAGGAGATTGTCTAGCAATGTATAGCCATCTTGGTGTGATTTGGTGATTTGGCTAAGTCGCTCATGGTAGGTGGAGGTGATATTGATTTGGGCGATGTAGTAGGCAAGGAGCGTGATTTCGTTTGCCCATAGCTCGTTTTTGTATTTATACTCAAGATTAGAATCTAGCAAGCCACTTTGGATAAGGCGCGTGATAAATGTCCCCGTGCCAGCGAAAGGATCACAGATATGCACATCGCTATCGCTCAAATTTTTGTCAAAATGCTTATTAAGCGCATAGGAGATAGAATGGATAATAAAATCCACTACTTCTAAGGGCGTATAGACGATACCTAGCTTTTCTTGAGTCTTTTTAAAGGCGGATTTAAAGAGTGTATCATAGAGGTTTTTGATAAGGTCTTGGCGGGATTTATCGCTTTGGGCGTAAGCGACATTTGAGCGCACACTCTCATAAAATTTCTCTAGCTCTTTGGTTTGAGAATCTAGCCCAAAATCTAGGAGATTATCATAGAGTTTGCTAAGCTCTTGGCTCACTTTGTCAAACTCACTAAACTTGATATTGGGGAAAAGGCTATCAAATATGGGCTTTAGGGTGATATGCTGGGCGATGAGATGCAACGCCTCATTTTGCTCAAAACTCGCATTGACATTAGCCTGCAAAGCCTTGCAAAAATTCTCAAAAAGCTTTTGTATGATGGTATTGTCTCTTAGAAGAGATTCTAAGCGGAGGATAATAGCATGGATAATCTCGCCTACCTTTTTGGCATAGCTCTCCCAATACTCCAAATCACCCAAGTTTTTGGGCACAGCGTTTTTCATCTCACTTACTAACTCGCTTAAAGAGAAAAGTCCGATTTGGGGCATTTGCAATTCATAAGACTCACTAACCACGCTCAAAACTTCATTGATCCGTGCCTCATCGACTAATCGCTCATCGTGGCTTCGCAGAGCCTTTAGCACGCGCCACACGCCTTTGAATTTCGTATTTTTGAGTGTGGAATCGTAGTTTTTTATCTCCTCATCGCTTAGCACGATTGGCAGGATAATATAGCCATATTTTTTCTCTGGGGCTTTGCGCATAGCGCGCCCTACCGCTTGGACGATATCCACTACACTATCGCGTGGGTCAAAAAACGCCACAGCATCAAGGCTAGGCACATCAATACCTTCGGTTAGGCATTTGGCATTGCTTAGGATTTTAAAAGGCACATCGGGATCTTCCTTGGCTAGCCAGTGGAGTTTATTTGCCTTGATAGCGGCATTATCATTGCCATCGATGTGCTGGATAATATCTTTATATTTGAGCACAGAATCTATAGAGCAGAAATTATCGGTAACAAATTTTGAGTTTTTGATGCTAGAGTGAAAGGCTATGGCGCGTTTCATTGGGGTTTTGTCATCACTAAAGGCTTCTTGTGATTTACCATCAGCAGTGATAAAAAACATATTTTGCTTACGCAAGGCATTATACACGCCCACCATCTTGCCCGCATCTTCTAGAGCTATATGGCTTTTTTCTTGGGCTTGGGATTTTTTATTGACAAAAGAAGCGAGATACTCCTTACTCATAAAGCTTATAAGCACACGATAATCGCACAAAAGCCCTTGAGTAATCGCCTCATCAAAGCGCAATCGATAAATCTCCTGCCCAAAAATCTGCTCATCGTCCATAGAAAAAAGCAAAAGCTCGTGCTCTTTGGTTGTTTCCTTTGCTTTTTCGCCATAGATTCGAGGTGTGGCTGTCATATAGAGGCGGTAGGTGGCTTGTAGTAGGCTATCATCGTGGGTTTTGTTCCACACGCTTATTTCTTTTTTCTCTTTGCCTTGTGAATCTAGGCGTTGAAACCCTGCGGTGCGGTGGGCTTCGTCATTAATCACAAGGGTAAATGGTCGCTTAAAGCCCTCATATACTCCACCAAACAACTTATCTTGACTACTTAAGCCACTTTGGGCTTGGATAATGACATCTATACTCTGATAGGTAGAAAAAATTACAATTCTAGTATCGTAATTCCCCCCCCCCCGAGTGCTTATTGATAGCCTCTGCTAGAGCTTTGGGGCTTGTCGTAGGTGGGATACAAAGCTCGCTAGATTCTATATCCTCGCTATCTTTTTTGACTTTTGTGCCGACTTTAGAATCCGAGCATACTGCAAAAATTTTGTAGCTATGCTTGGCTTCTTTGGTAAATTCCTCAATCATTTGATTGGTCAAAGCGAGGCTTGGCGCAAGAAAAAGAGCCATATCGCTATCTTGGAGGATAGAATCTATAGCGTGAATTGCAAGGAGGCTTTTGCCCGTGCCACATGGCATTATGACTTTGGCTCGTGGGTTGTTGGATTCTAAAAAATGGGCTTTGATAGAATCTAGGGCTTGCTTTTGGTGTGGGCGTAGGGCTTTTTTGGCATTAAGTTTAAGATTATTGATAGAATCTTGCATTTTATGTATATCAAATGCACTCCAATCAATGCTTAATTTCTCACATAAATCGTTGTAGCCATAAATTTTAATATCGCATTGTGGTGTTCTAGCCTTGTTGATTTGAGCTCCAAAGTCTTTTGAGGTGTCTTTGGCAGTGTGGAAAATGAGCTTTTGGCTAATTGGGAAGTTTGCATTAATATCAGCATAATGATGAGAGATAAATTTATCAATTTTGTGTGTATGGAAGTTTAGTGTGGTGGCTGGATCTAGAGCTTTGCACTGCACGGCTATCCATTGATTATCAGCAGTTTTTGCCATTATATCTATACCATCATCGCCCTTGCGCAAACCAAAAGCATCACTAAACTCGCTCCACAAATATACTTCTGTAAAACCATAAGTATCTTTGAATAGTGGGGCTTGAAACAGAATTTGCTTAATGAGATTTTCGAACATTCTGCCTTGCTTGGTCTTTGTGTCTTGGCTTTTTATAATATTTGAAAGTATTGTATCAAACATCTGCGCGCCTTTATTTTGGATTGGACAATGGAGCTGATTGTAAATATTTTTAGCTTATGAGCTTATGAAATTTGGAAAGGAATTGGTGAAAAAGTAGCACTTCTTAACTTTTCATTACTACAACACATTTTTTATGAAATTTAAGCAAAAACAAAAAAAACGCATAATGCTTCGTGCAGATTACTGCAATTTATAAATTTCTTTCAATTAAGGAGGAAGCCATGTCTGGAAAAGGTAATACTAATCCAAACTACCCAAGCACGACAGGTAAGCCATCTGGCGGTGGTCGTGGTAACACCCCAAAGGGTAAATAGGCATTGAACCCACAGGGAATCTATGTGATGTGGATTCCCTATGAGGACTAGGAGTTGAGGAAATCTACAATACGCAAAGGAGACAATATGTCAGAGAAAAAAATCACACCACAAGATAATGCGGCAAATATGCAAAATGCTAACAAAGGCACAAAAGGGACAAATAAGCAATATGCCCAAAATCAAGGCAACAGAGGCAAACAGCTTAACCCCAATCAAGCGCGAAAAAGTAAGTAACACAAAGAGGGATAGAATCTTGTATTGCACAGGATTGTATCCCGCTAGCAAACTACAATAAAACAATAAAAACCAAAAACACAACAAAATAAGCAACTAAGTCCATGAAAGAAACACAAGTATCTAGTAACATAAGACAAGAGATAAAGCATCTTAAACTAAATTGGCATTTTACAAATCTTTGCAATATGCGCTGTGCGTTTTGTTATGCAGCAAAAAATTCTACAAAACCAAATCTTTTTGCCATTGCTGACAAACTAAAAGATTTTACATTCATTAATCTTGTAGGTGGCGAACCAACACTGCATAAAGATTATAGTGCGCTTGTAAAATATTTAGCCACTAATCATAAAGTAAGCGTTGTTAGTAATGGCACAAAGTTTTTGCTAAACAATGATATTTTTACAACAACACTGCAATATTGTGAAACCATTGGCATTAGCATAGATTCTGTATGCACAAAAACCAATATATTATTGGGACGTAGTTATGGCTCTAAGAGGGCTATATCAGAAAACGAATACCTTTGGCTTTGTAAGAGGATAAAAGAGAGTGGAAAAAGACTAAAGATAAATACGGTAGTTAATAGCTTCAATGTAGATGAAGATATGAATGATTTTATAGAAAAAGCAAAACCCGATGTATGGAAGATCTTTCAAGTTCTGCCCATTGAGGGTTACAACACAAAAGCAATATGTATCACAGATTCTGAATTTAAAAGTTTCATACAAAGACACAAAAGGCACTCGCATATAATGCAGATAGAGGATAATCATTGCATGACAAATTCTTACATTATGCTTGATTCTTTGGGTCGCTTTTTTAATAACATCGGAGGAAAATATACATATTCCCAAAGTGTATTGGATAACGGGATTTGTGTAATGGATATATTTCGCTCTATGAACTATGATATACAAGCTTATAATAATCGCTATCTAATTGGCGCACAGAATCTGCATAGCACAGATTCTGTGTAATACTAAAAATCCACAAAATTGCTCAAATATCGCAATCTCGTCCCATAAAAGACCAAAGAAAACAAGGATAAATCCTCACCCTCTCTATGAAGTCCCCTAAATCTCCCTACTCCAGCGTCTTCATATCAATCACATAGCGGAATTTTGCCTTTCCCGTGGTGAGATTCTCATAGGCTTCATTGATTTGGCTTGCCGCGATAATCTCTGTCTCGGGATAGATTTTGTGTTTTAGAGAAAAATCTAGCATTTCTTGGGTTTCTTTCATACCGCCAATGAGCGAGCCATAGATTTTTTTGTGTGCATTAAAGATAAGCCCCGCTGCGCCGATTTTGGGCTCAACCTCTGTGGGTGGTAGCCCGACTATGCCCATTTCCCCGCCTAGCTTTAGGAGCTTGAGATAATCTGCTATGTTGTAGGGCGTGGGGATTGTGGAGATGATGAGGTCAAATCGCTCCGCTACCACCTTAGAATCTGTGCTATCATAGAGCTTTTTTGCCCCCATTGTTAGCGCGTCTTGCTCTTTTTTCTTATTGCGCGCAAAGACATAGACTTCTGCGCCCATTTGCTTTGCGTATTTGACTGCCATCATACCTAATCCCCCAAAGCCAGCCACAGCGACCTTATCGCCGGGTTTGACTTTGCTAAATTTTAGCGGCGCATAAGTGGTAATCCCCGCACAAAGCAAGGGCGCGACTTTCTCTAGTGGCGCATCTTTTGGCACAGTAACGGCGAAGTTTTCACTCACCACGATATTGTTAGAATACCCGCCAAAAGTAGGTTCATTATTGTGAAAATAATCATAGCAGTCATAAGTCGCCACCATTCCGCGTTCGCAATACTGCTCATTGCTCGCCTTGCACGCCTCACACTCTCCGCAACTATTTACCATACAGCCCACACCAGCGTAATCGCCGGGCTTGAACTTGCTTACCTTACTCCCTACTGCCACGACTTTGCCCGCTATCTCGTGTCCGGGCACCATAGGGTAGATTCCCTCCTTCCACTCACTGCGTGCCGAATGGATATCGCTATGGCAAATCCCCGCATACAAAATCTCGATTAAAATATCCTTCTCGCCCAAAGGGTGGCGGGAAAACTCATAAGGCTTAAAGGTATCACTTTTATGACTTACCGCATAGCCTTTAGCACTGATGCGCTTGCCTTCTTTTGCCTCACTCAAATTAGAATCTAATAGCATATTGCCTCCTTAAAAAATAAAATGACAACGCAATTATAAAAGATGAGAGCTACTCTAAGTCAAGGGGATTTGTGTATTTTGGATTCTTAAATCACAGAATCTAAGTGGCTAGATTCTGTAAATTCTAAATTTCTTAAAGTCTCTTTCTCACGAATACTTTCTAGATTCTGTGTATTGCTTTGTTTTTTCGCAATTTTCCTTGTCTAGGCAAAAATCAGCGGTGGCACTGCTGCCACCTTTTTCCTGATTTTCGCCACCACGACAAGGGCGAGGGGCGGTTGGTGCTATCGCACCTACACATTGATTGGATTTTTGCTCCGCAAAAATGGCAGAATCTAAAGATTCTACATCTTTAGATTCTGCTCGGCTCGTGCTGGCGCACGCACTATTATTGATACTTGGCAAAGCCTCGCACAAGTTTTTTGAAGTCGTGGATTCTGTAAATTGCTTAGATTCTGAATCTAGTGAGTTGGTTTCTAAAATTTTGCTTTTGTGAATCTTTAGAATCTATGGAGTTAGATTCTGAATTTACTCTACATTCCGCGCTTGGCTTTGCCTCGCTTGGTGTGGATTCTGTAAGCTTACCACTGCAAACAAAAAATTAGTCATTGCGGTGGTGCTTGTGGAGTTTTTGTCGGGTGCGGGGGTAGGAGTTACCTCATAGGTAATGACTGCCCCCAAACCTGCCAAATCTCTGCAATGATTACCCAAGGAGCCATTTTCCCTCCCCACACATTTACTTAAGAAAAGCTATAATGCACCCTCACAATAAATGACGGGAGCTTGTGAGACAGGCTGAGAGTAAGCTAGAGCTTAGACCGAACCGGACCTAGATAATGCTAGCGGCGGGAATGTTTATCCACCTTATCTACTTTCCTTCTTACCATAGCCCTGCGTTTATCATCACAAACACAAGGATTAGACTATGAAAACACAAATGGCGTATGCAAAAGAGGGCGTTTTTACCACACAAATGCAGGCTGTCGCGCAAAAAGAGGGCGTGAGCGAGGAGTTTTTGCTAAGCTCCATCGCAAAGGGCACCATCATCATCCCTGCTAATATCAACCACACAAGCCTCGATCCACACGGCATAGGCGAGGGACTACGGACAAAGGTAAATGTCAATCTGGGCGTGTCTAATGACTGCATAGATTACACTGAAGAGATGCAAAAGGTTACGCTCTCCCACGACTTTGGGATAGAATCCATAATGGATCTTAGCAATTATGGCAAGACAAGCCACTTCCGCGATGAGCTTATCAAGGTTTCCAAAGCGATGATAGGCACGGTGCCCGTGTATGACGCCGTGGGATTTTTGGAAAAAGATTTAAAAGACATTAGTGCCAAGGATTTCATCGATGTGGTGTATCATCACGCCAAAAGCGGCGTGGATTTTATGACAATCCACGCGGGGATAAACTCGCGCGCGGCGTTTATGTTTGAGCAATCCCACAGGATCACAAATATCGTCTCGCGCGGGGGCAGCGTGCTCTATGCGTGGATGAAGATGAAGCAAGCCGAAAATCCCTTTTATGAATACTTTGATGATTTGCTCGAGATTTGCGCACGCTATGATGTCACGCTCTCCCTAGGCGACGCTCTGCGCCCGGGCTCTACACACGATGCAAGCGATACCGCCCAGCTCGGCGAGCTCCTAGAGCTCTCACTCCTTACCCAAAGGGCGTGGCAAGCCAATGTGCAGGTAATGATCGAGGGACCCGGGCATATGGCAATAGATGAGATAGAGTCCAATGTCAAGCTCCAAAAGCGCGTGTGCAAGGGCGCGCCCTTTTATGTGCTAGGACCGCTCGTTACAGATATTGGCGCGGGATATGATCATATCAGCGGTGCCATAGGTGGCGCAGTCGCGGCGGCAGCGGGGGCAGATATGCTCTGCTATGTTACGCCCGCGGAGCATTTGCGCCTGCCCAACCTAAACGATGTGCGCGATGGTATCGTCGCGACAAAAATCGCCGCGCACGCCGGAGATATCGCCAAACTCCCCAAAGAGCGCGAGATAGATGATAAGATGAGCGAGGCGCGCCAAGAGATCAATTGGGGCAAGATGTTTGGCTATGCCATCGATGGCAAAAAGGCGCGCGCGATGTTTAATGAGCGCAAGCCCGAAGAGCTCAACTCCTGCTCGATGTGTGGCAAAATGTGCGCGATGAACACGATGAACACAATCCTAAAAGGCGAGGAAGTGAGCTTGAGCTAGGGCGAGATTCACAGGGCTTAGATTCAGTGCGCGGGCGTGAATATGGGCGTTGTCTCAAAAGGGAGCAAAAAGCGCGCAAATTTGTGCTACAATTTCGCCCTTTACAAACCCAAATCCCAAAGGACACCTATGCTAATCCTAGGCATATCAGCATACTACCACGATAGCGCGATCGCCCTCCTAGAGGACGACAAAATCCTCTTTGCCATCCAAGAGGAGCGACTCTCGCGCAAAAAGGGCGATGAGCGATTCCCGCGCCTTAGTATAAAAAGCGCGTGTGGGTTTCTCTCTAAAAGCATAAATGGGGGGGGGGGGCAGTAGATAAAGCCCCCGCACAAAATGCCCCTTTTTTAGAATCCACTACCCAATCTACTACAAAATCCACCGCCCACGCCACCCAAGAAACTTCAGCCAATCGCCAAACCTCCTACGACTTAGATTCTATCGATGCCTTTGTGTTTTATGATAAGCCGTTTTTGAAGTTTGAGCGGCTTTTGGAGACTTACTTCACCACTGCGCCACGCGGTTTTTTGAGCTTTCTTAAAGCAATCCCTATCTGGCTTAAAGACAAATTATTTCTCAAAGAAACCCTTGCACGCGAGCTCGTCTGCGTGTATCGCGAGCTTTACCCGCACAAGTCAAAAGCCCAAGTCAAAGCTTTCAAACAAAAAGTGCTTACCAATCTCTACTTTAGCGAGCACCACATCAGCCACGCTGCTAGCGCGTTTTATCCAAGCCCCTTTAGTGAATCTGCCATACTCGTGATGGATGGCGTGGGCGAGTGGAGCACCACGACTATCGCTAAGGGCAGTGGCAACCATATCGAGATTTGCCAAGAGCTGCATTTCCCGCACTCGCTAGGACTGCTCTACTCGGCTTTTACCTACTACACGGGCTTTAAGGTAAATTCTGGGGAATACAAAGTAATGGGGCTAGCCCCCTATGGCGAGCCCAAATATGTGGATCTCATCAAATCCCACCTCATCGACATCAAGGACGATGGGAGCTTCGCGCTTGATATGCGGTATTTCTCCTACACCTATGGGCTTAAGATGACTAATGCCGCCTTTGATGCGCTCTTTGCCCACCAACAGCGCAGCCCAGAATCCCGCCTCACCCAAGCCCATTTCGATCTCGCTGCCTCCATACAAGTGGTTACCGAGGAAGTAATGCTAAAACTCGCGCGCCACGCGCTCAAAACCACAGGTTCTAAAAACCTCGCCCTAAGCGGTGGCGTGGCACTCAACTGCGTGGGCAATGGCAAAATCTATAAGCAGCTCAAAGCCGAGGGGCTTTTGGAGAATATTTGGATACAGCCTGCGAGTGGGGATGCGGGGAATGCGTTGGGGTGTGCGTTGGCTTATTACCACATCGAGCAGGGCAAGCCTAGAGGGCATTCAGTATTGAGCGATAAAAGCGGGAATCTGCGCTCGGATTTTCAGTCACTTACGCCTAGTAAGCTCCTTCAATCCTCGCTTGATAACCCACTTTTCTCATCTCAATCCTTAGAATGCCCGGGCAAGCCAAGTGCGGAATGTAGGGAAAATACAGAATCTAGCGTAGGCTTAGAATCTAGTTTTGTCAGTTTAGATTCAGAATCTAGCTCCACAAATTCAGATTCTAAGCAGCTTACAGAATCCACTACTTCAAAAAACCTTAGCGAGGCTTTGCCAATTCAAAATAGTGTGCGCGATAGCGCAAGCCGAGCAGAATCTATGGGAATAGATTCTGCCATTTTTGCGGAGCAAAAATCTGATGAGAATATGTCGCACGAAGTGCAAACCGCTATGCACAGCAATAACAACAAACTCCCCGGTTTTTCGCTAAAAGACAACGCGCAAGGAAAAGGGACGACAAGTGGCGCAGTATTTTTCGATGATTTTAAGAGCTATCAAGCGCGAGGCGCAGGGAGCTACCTAAGCGGTAGTGACCAAGCCGAGTGCGCAGATTCTCTTAAAAGCGCGAAAAAGACAAGCCACGAGGATTCTATGCAGGGCTCGTATCTGGGCTTATCCTACACCAACACCGAGGTAGAATCCGCCCTACAAGCCCAAGGCGCAGTGTATGAGCGACACGAGTTTGCTACGCTCATTGAGCTTACCGCGCGCGCACTCACACAGGGCAAAGTCATAGGCTGGCATCAGGGGCGTTGCGAGTTTGGACCCCGTGCATTGGGTGCGCGCTCCATCATCGGCGATCCGCGCAACACCACTATGCAAAAGACGATGAATCTAAAAATCAAATACCGCGAGTCCTTCCGCCCCTTTGCACCCAGCGTGCTAGCAGAAGGCTTAAGCGAGTGGTTTGAGCTAGATTGCGATTCGCCCTATATGCTGCTTGTCGCGCCGGTAAAGGCAGAGAAATGCTACGCGATGAGCGAGGCAGAGCAAAAGCTCTTTGGGATTGATAAGCTCAATGTCGTGCGCAGCGAGATCCCAAGCGTCACGCACATTGATTATTCCGCGCGGATTCAGAGTGTGCATAAGCAGACTAATCCTCGCTATTACGCGCTTTTGCAAAGATTCTACGAGCTCACTTCCTGCCCCGTGCTTGTCAATACGAGCTTTAATGTCCGCGGCGAGCCTATCGTGTGTAGCCCGCAGGATAGTTTTGCGTGCTTTATGGGCACGGAGATGGATATGCTCGTGATTGAGGATTTTGTGCTCTATAAGGACGCGCAGAGTGGGGAGAATAGGGAGAGATATCAGGATATAAAGGATAGGTATGAGCTAGATTAGTAATCATTGGCTATTGCAAAATGGGCTAAATTCAGTATTTGCGCGCTTTTTAGGGAGTGCGGCGGTTCGCTTCACTGCGGCGTATGTCTAATACGCCTCATTCGCTCACCTTGCACAACCCTAAAAATCATCGCAAATCCTTAGAATTTTGTGTGGCATCTTGCAGCTTGGAATTCAGCGTAGATTCAAATTCAGAATCTAATTCCACAGAATCTAAGCAATTTACGCAATCCACAACGCTAAAAACCCTTATCAAGGCTTTGCCCATTAAAATATATAGGTGCGCAAGCACCAACCGCCCCTCGCCCTTGTCGTGGTGTTAAAAATGCGTTAAGAAAATGCAGGAGTGCATTTTTAGCGTTTTTAACTAGACAAGGAAAAAGCGAGGCACTCTCCCCGATTGCCGAAAAAGAAAAGCGGCGCTTTATCTTTTTCGGGGCTGGGGAGAGCGGGGAGAGGGGAAACCCCTTTTTCTTTTGCGCAAACAAGCGATGATGAGAATCTAGGGAATATCCGTGAGAATGGGAGTCTAAAAAGAATTTAAACCAAAACAAAAGGAGCAACGATGAAAATTTTAAAACACTGGATATTTTGGGTGCTACTAGGCATAGCACTTGTGCCTATACTGCTCAAGCTTAGTGGCGTGATGCAGAGAATCTTTGAGCTAGAAATCGTGCCATTTGCGTGGATTGGGCTGTATTGGTTTGTGTTTTGTGTAGCACTAAGCATAAAAGCTGCTAAAAACTCTCGCGCAAAACTCATCTATGCGTATGTGAGCGCCCTACCGCTGTGCTTAAGCCTAGGGGAGGTGTGGGGCTATGTGAGAGATTCACAGACTGCCTCTAATGCACAATGCCACCCACAAACCTCGGGCACTTACAATAGCGAGTATTTCACGCCAGATTCTATCACGGGCTACAAGGCAAAACCCAATGTCCGCGCAACTTCACTCAAGAAAAATGACGATGAAGTCCTCTATGATGTCAGCTACACAAGCAATGACTTTGGCTACCGACATACGCCCAACTCAAACACAGATTCAAAACATTGTCTTTTGTTTTTTGGCGATAGCTTCACCATCGGTGAGGGCGTCAATGACGACCAAACCCTGCCCTATTTTCTAAACCAACACGCACAATTTAAGGTTTTTAACTTCGGATTTCACGGCTATGGCAATCATCAAGCCCTAGCCCTGCTTAAAAGTGGAGAAGTGGCGCGCATCACGCAAGGCTGTAAGGAGTATATCGCCTTTTATGAAAGCCTACCCGGGCACATTCAGAGGGCAAATGGCTTTAGCCCTTGGGAAGACCTCAACGCACCGAGATTCACGCTTGCAGGCGATACACTCCTATGGAAAAACCAGCACAAAAATCTTTGGGACAAAATAGCTAACAAAATCTTTTTACAACTTGATAAAAAAAGTTATCTTTTTAAGCTCACACGTCCAAAATACGCCTATGATGAGCGATACAACGCGCTGTATTTCGCGATTTTAGACGAGATAGATATGGCTTTGCACACGCAGTTTGGCACGGGATTGCATTTTATCTTATGGGATAGTAACAACCTTAGCAATGAAACCGAGATTACAGAATCTAACGCCATTACCGCGTGGCTTGAAAATCAAAACTTTAAGTGGTTTTTAGTAAGCGAGATATTGCCACAATATACAAAAAATCGCCTGCAGTATGGGCTTCATCAGTGTGATACCCACCCAAATGCCCTCGCAAATGAGCTCATCGCAAAGTTTTTAGCCCATAAGATTGATAGCGGGGAGATCGCCACACGCCCCGCACACACCACACGAGAATCCCACCCCACACACACCACCACACCCGCACAGGAGGCGCGCGATGTGGAGTGATGAGAGGCTAGATTCTAAAAGCATTGCTTCAAAAATCTTATGCAAGGCTTTGCCAAATACCAATAATAGTGCGTGCGCAAGCACAAGCCGAGCAGAATCTAAAGCGGATACAGAATCTGTGGCAAATTTAAAATCTAGCCTCTTAGATTCATATTCTCACGGACATTTTTTAGATTCACAGAATCTCGTGTTTGCGCAAAAGAAAAAGGGGTATTATCCCCTCCCCGCTCTCTCAAAGCCCCGAAAAAGCCGCCGCTTTTTCGGCAGCCACAAAGTATATCTTTTGGCGGGAGAGCCTCGCTTTTCCTTGTCTAGGCAAAACGAAGTTTCTTTAGAAAAATCAGCGGTGGCACTGCTGCCACCTTTTTCCTGATTTTTCTAAAGAAGCTTACGCTTTGCCACACACGACAAGCGACAAGGGCGAGAGGTGGTTGGTGCTATCGCACCTACATATTTTAATGGGGCAAAGCCTTGATAAGATTCTATGAAATGGCAGATTCTGAATCTGTTGCTTTAGATTCTAAAATGTGGGTTTGTGAATCTAGAATCTAAGCTTGTAGCAGATTCTGAATTTGTCTTAGATTCTGCGCTTGGCTTGCCTTGGCATTCTAAGATTTTAGATGAGAAATCGGGGTTGTGCAGATTGGAGGCAAGGGAGTTACCTAAGCGGTAATGACCGCCGCCGACAATCAAACTCCCCGATTTATCGCTAAAAGCTGAATGCCCAATGTCCAAAACCTAAACCAAAAGGAGCAACTATGAAACCCACCACCAAAGATCTGCGCACATTCCTCACAATCTGGGCGGCAATCTTTGCGCTCATCGCGCTTTTCCCACTGCTAAAAGACGCCAACACGCCGCGCCTATGGGCACTCATCGCCTGTGGCATTAGCCTCGCACTCTTAGCATTTCCGCGCGTTATTGCGCCCATATATCGCCTCTGGATTGTCTTAGGTGAAGGCATAGGCTTTGTCATCTCGCGCACTATCTTAGCGATTTTGTTTTTTGGAATCTTCACGCCCGTGGCACTTTTCTTTAGGCTCATAGGGCGTGATGTCTTAGCCCAAAAGCCCGACAAAAGCGCACCAAGCTACTTCAAGGCGCGCGCCCAACAACCCCAAAGTATGAAAAACCAATTTTAAAGGAGGCGATATGAGTATCTTAAAAGAACTTTGGCAGTTTTTGAAAGTGAGAAAGAAATTTTGGCTTTTTCCTGTGATTTTGATGATGCTTTTCCTAGGCGCACTCATCGTGCTATCCCAAGGAAGTGCCATCGCGCCATTTATCTACACGATATTTTAGCCCGCTAGCCACAGCGAGATTTGGGGCACATAGGTGACAAGCCCTAGCCCAAACACCATAACCACAAGCCACGGGAGGATAGAGAGGACTACATTTTTGAGATCCATACCTGTGAGGGAGCTTGCCACAAAGAGGTTGAGCCCCACAGGCGGGGTGATCATACCTATCTCCATATTCACTACCATGATAATCCCAAAATGCACAGGATCGATCCCTAGCGACACCGCGATAGGCAGCAGCAAAGGCGTCATAATCATCACCACCGAGCTAGGCTCCATAAACTGCCCCATAATAAAGAGTAGGATATTTACCGCGATTAAAAACACCCACCAGCTCATATTTTGGGCGATGAGAAACTCGGCGATATGGTGGGGTATGCGCTCGCTTGTGAGAAAATGTGCAAACACCACCGCCGTCCCGATGATAAAAAATATCATCGCTGTGGTAATCGCTGCGTCTAAGCACACGCCATAGAGATCCTTTAGCTTCAAATCCCGATACACAAACACCGAAACGATAAACGCATACACCACCGCTATGCCCGCTGCCTCTGTCGCTGTGAAAAGTCCGCCATAAATCCCACCAATCACAACCACAATGATGAGCAACGCCCAAAACGCACGCATAAACTGCTTAAACCGCAGACTCAAAGGCTCGGGCTTTTGTGCCTTGTAGCCTAGTCGCTTCGCCCCGATATAGGTCCAAAGCATCATCATACCCCCAATCATAAGCCCGGGGACAATCCCTGCCTTAAACAACGCCTCGATAGAGACGACAATCTCCTTGCCATCAAGCCCGCTAAGCCCGCTTGCCGTAACGCCATAGACGATCATCACTACTGAAGGCGGAATGAGTATCCCAAGACTTCCTGCACTTGTGATAGCCCCCACCGCATAGGACTTAGGATAACCTGCCTGTTGTATCGCCAAAAACATCACCGAGCCAATCGCCACCACCGTAGCGGGCGAGCTCCCACTCACAGCCGCAAAGATGACACAAGCCAAAATCGCGCTCATAGGCAGCCCACCGGGCAAATGCCCCACCATCGACTTGGCAAAGTCTATGATTCTCTGTGCCGCACTGCCCTTGCTTAGCAGCGAGCCCGCTAGGATAAACATCGGGATAGCCATTAGTGTGGGCTTAAACGCCGATATAAAAATCTCTGGAATGCCCGTAATATCGTGCGAGGTAAAAGCCATCATCGCCACCATAGCACTGATACCTAATGCCACTGCGATGGGCACGCCAATGAGGATTAACCCAAATAGCACGATAAATAAAACCGCTACGCTCATTTCTCTGTCCTTTTTTGTCATTATTTTAATGCAATTTGCCTTTGGCAAATTGCTATCGCTCGTGGGGAGCGAATCCCCACTCGCTCCGCTGCGCGTTCATACACTGCGTTTTTTGGCAAGTTTATAGAATCTTTGGTGCCACCACCTCATCAACGCCACTTGGGCTAGCACCTTTTCTATAAACCCGCCTTAGATTCTATCTATTGCAAGCTTGCTTCACAAACTCGGGGAATGCCGCTTGGCGTTTGCTAGATTCTATACACCAAACGACAAAAGCCACCGCGCTTTACGCAATTCCCCGCTTCACGCCTTTTGGCGCGCCTTCGTGCGCAAATGCGTGACACTCTCTCCGCCAATCCCCCAATTATCCGTCTCCACCTCTTCGATGATGACAAAGGTGGTGGCGCGGTTTTTGCCTAGCACTTCAGAGACAAGCCTAGTCGCGCCCTCTATCAGCCGCTCCTTTTGCTCTTTTGTGGGCTCTCCATTTTCACGCGTTATTTTGATATTGATATAGGGCATTGCTCACTCCTTTATCGCCACATCGTGCATAATCTCATCTTGCGTGATTTTCACCACATCCTTAGCGTCCATCCACGAGATTTCATAGATTTTTTCAATCACGCGATAAGTCGCACCCAAAAAAGAGAGGGGCAAACACACGAGAAACACCCATAACGGCACATTATGCAGGGCTTCAGAATACCGCCCAAGCTCATAATTTAGCTCACACACCAAATATCCCGCATACGCCATAAACGCCAAAAAGCACGCGCTAATGATATACGAAAACAGCACGCACGCCTTAGCTAGCGCAGGCGGGAAGCGCTCCACAAGTATCATTACTGAAATATGCACGCCCTTGCGGAAGCCATACGCCGCCCCAAAAAGCGCGCTCCAAATAAAACAATAAGTCGAGACTTCCTCGCCCCAAGTCAGCGAGTGAATCCCGGGAAAAAAGCTCGCCAAAAAGCGCGTAAAGACATTAACCGCCACGATAGCCACGCCCGCTACTAGCCCAAAAACTGCGATATTTTTGTTGATACTAGCGATGAGGACATCAAGGATTTGAAAAAATCTATTAACCCCCGGGCTTAGATGCGCCCATTTAAAGGGCTTTTGCAACAGCAATAAAAACGACTTCAAAACAAACCTTTCTTTTTAAACTTACATCGCAATGCCCCGCACTGCGTTTCTACAAAATCACAGGGAGCACCCCGCTTTATCCTCCCAATACACGCATATAGAATCTAGCTTGCTTAAGTCTCACTAGATTCTATGCGCTAGGAGCTAGCTAACCCTACTTTGTCTCACTCTGTCTCGAGCGTTTTTTGGATTAACTCCTGCCCGATTAAGTCATAAAACTTCGGATAGATGGCTATCATCACATCTTGCCACTGCTTTTTTTGCTCATCATTAAGCGTGTAGATAGTGAGTTTGCCCGGATTTTCTTTAGCATACTTCTCGAGGTTTGCAAACAGCACCGCCTCATCACGCTCGCTCTCCTCGCGCTCAAACTTCGTCGCCTCATCTAATGCCTGCTTTATCACATCTTTCAAATCCTCTGGTAACTCATTCCAAAACTTCTCGCTAGCCACCACGAGATAGCCCAAATACCCGTGATTTGTCATCGTAACAGACTTTTGCACTTCATAAAATCGCGAGTTGTAGAGGTTTGAGAGCGGATTTTCCGCACCATCGACTACGCCCGTCTGCAGCGCAGAATACACCTCGCCAAAATTGATATTTTGCGGATTTGCCCCGATAGCCTTCATCTGCTCTTCTAGCACCTTAGAGCTCATAATGCGGATTTTCTGCCCCTTAGCGTCGCTTGGCAGCACGATGGGATTTTTGTTGGTGCTAAATTGCTTAAAACCAGAATCCCAATAGTCTAGGGCGATAAAGCCCTTTTGTGCGATTTTTTCTTTAAGTATCGCCCCCACTTCGCCATCCATCACATTGTGCAAATGCTCATTATCACGGAAGATAAAGGGCACGTCCCAGAGATTAAACTCCTTGACAATGGGTGTGAATTTTGAAAAGCTTGGGGCTGCCATTTGGACATTATTGCGCTTAAGCTCTTGGAAAACTTTATCATCATCGACAAGCTGCGCAGAGGGGAATACCTCCACCTTTAGCCTACCACCGCTTAGCTCCTCTGCTCTTTTGGCAAACAAATCCGCTGCCTTGCCCTTGGGGCTACCTGAGCTCACCACATGGGCGAACTTTATCGTATAGACTTTCTCCGCATTGCCTGCGCTAGATTCTGTCTTAGAATCTCCTTTAGAATCCCCACAAGCCACAAAAAACCCAGCGACAACCAAACTCATCGCAAAACCAAAAAACTTTTTCATAAGCCTTCTCCTTTGATTTAAGTGTGAGTTTTGATTGTAACCCAAAAAAATCAAAAAACTTCATAAAAATAAACATATTTTGCGAGATGATTTGCGCGGGATTTTTCATTTTTACACATTGCCACCCGATACATTTATGATACAATCCCGCCAAATTTTGCTATAAAGGCGATATATGGCACACTCCACACTCCCCATAAGCGCGACGATACTTGTCAAAAACGCCCAAGATACTTTACGAGAATGCCTAGATTCACTACGCGAATTTGATGAGATTATCCTCCTAGATAATGGCAGCAGCGATGAGACACTCACAATCGCACGCGAGTTTAACGCCACTTATGGCAATCTAGTAATCCACACAAGTGGGTTTATCGGCTTTGGCGCGCTAAAAAATCTCGCGGTGAGTTATGCGCGCAATGACTGGATTTTTAGCATAGATTCTGATGAGGTGCTAGAATCTGCCACTTTGGCGCGATTAAAAGAGCTCTTTGGCGTGCCAAAAGGCGCAGATTCTAAGGACAGAGATTCTAAAACCTCAGAATCTAGCGCGCTAGATTCTCAAACTCCCCAAACCCCACAAACCCCGCCGCCAAACACCCTCTTCGCCCTGCCACGCAAGAATCTCTATAAGGGCGAGTGGATAAAGGCGTGTGGGTGGTATCCTGACTTTGTTACGCGCATTTTTCACAAAGGCTACACGAGGTTTAATGATCATCTCGTGCATGAGAGCATCATACTCCCGCAGGACTCCAAGCTAATGCGCCTAGAGTGCGGGCTTAGACACTATGCGTATGATAATATCACACACCTCCTCCAAAAGCTCCAAGCCTACTCAAGCCTCTGGGCGGAGCAAAACACACACAAAAGCGCGAGCCCACTAAAAGCCATCACTCGCTCGATTTGGAGCTTTGTGCGTAGTTATGCTTTCAAAAAAGGCTTTTTGTATGGGTATAAGGGCTTTATCATCTCCGTGTGCAACGCCCTTGGCGTGTTTTTTAAATATATGAAACTCTATGAAATCAAACTCCCCAAAAAACCCCACTCCTGCTCGCTCATCATCACGACTTATAATCAAAAAGAACGCCTAGCCCTCGTGCTAGATTCTGTGCGGGATTTGGCAGTGCTACCCACCGAGGTGCTCATCGCCGATGATGGCAGCAGGGAGGATACAAGAGAGCTCATAGAATCTTATGCGCGCGACTTCCCCTGCCCTCTTAGGCACATTTGGCACGAGGATAGAGGCTTTCGCTTAAGCGCCATACGCAATGCCGCCATTAGGGAAGCAAAGGGCGAGTATCTCATCATCATCGATGGCGATATGATCTTACACCCTTTCTTTGTCGCTGATCATTTAGCCTTTGCCGCGCCTAGAGTATTTGTGCAAGGCTCGCGCGTGATTGTGGATTCGCCCACTTCAGAATCTATGCTCCAAGAGCGGCAGGAAGGCGAGAAAAGCGAAAAAAGCGCGCATAAGCGCGTCTTTGCTCTAGGTGGGCTTAAAGCAAAGCGGTGCGGGCTTCTCTCCCGCCTTGTGTATGCCACCTCACGCGTGGATTCTAAGGTGTTTGCCAAAAGAGAGCTTATCAAAGGTATCCGCGGGTGCAATATGAGCTTTTTTAAGTCTGATTGTGAGGCGATAAATGGCTTTAATGAGGGCTTTGTGGGCTGGGGGCGCGAGGATAGCGAGTTTGTGGCGCGATTTTTGTTTGCTGGCGGGGCTTTGAGACGGCTAAAGTTTGGCGCACTCGCCTATCATATCTACCACCCCGAAAACACGCGCGATCTGTTAGAATCTAACCACCAAATCTACCTAGAAACCATACGCACCAAGGCGACATTTTGCCAAAAGGGTTTGCGATGAAGCCGCTGTGTGTAATCGTGCCCATCTTTAATACCGCTACATATCTGCGAGAGTGTTTGGATTCACTAGCGAGGCAGAGCTATACAAATATCTGCTTTGTGCTCATCAATCAGCCAATTTGCTCAAAGCCTTTGAGGCGATTGCTGCATTTTTCACACGCCACCACATTAGCACCATCGGGCTTCCCACGCATATGCTGCGCACACAAGCCAAGTCCTTTGTCCAAAACGATGGAGAGTTTTTGGATTTTAGAGCGCGCATAGAGCGACTACAAATCCCCCAACCCCTCCAAGACAAAGTGATCAAAGCACTTTTACAATCCACCAACGCCCGCGACTTCCTCCAAGCCACAATATCGCTCAAAGAATGGCTTAGGAGCAACTTTGGCATTCGGTTTTCTAAAAAGCAAAATATCATAAGCTTTTTGGCAAAACACTCTATGAGGGCAAAAGGCTCTAAGGGCGAGATTCTAAAAACAGCACTTCTTAAATACACAAAAGCATTGTTTATAAAGCAAACATTTCACACAGCACGCCGCTAAGCTCTCGCGCCACATCATCAGGCAACTTCCCGATTTTTTGGTGCAATCTTTGCAAGGACACACAGCGGATCTGATCGCAAAGTATTTTGGCATCTTTGTCTAAAAGTCTAAAGCTAATCCGATAGGGTGCGTCAAAGCTCTTAGAAGTGATGGGTGCGATGAGTCTTGTGCTAAGAGAGTTTAGTGCATTTGGCGAGATAATCACACACGGGCGAATCTTTTTAATCTCGCTGCCTATGGTAGGCTCGAGATTTACCCAATACATTTCAAAGCGATTAGCTTCTTTAGCAAAGTGGCTAGGCATTACCATTCCCAATCATTTTCACAATCAACAGCCTCAAAATCCCGCATAATTGCATCGCTATTATCCTCTGCGCTTCCCACACCGCGCTTAGTAGCCTCCTCCCAACCACTCCGCAGCTTTTGCACAGGCTTTAGGAGCAGCCCCTCCTCCACCACGACTAGCTCAAGCTCGGTATTTTCTAAGCGCGCTTGCGTGATGAGGTGCTTTGGGATTCTAATGCCTTGTGAATTGCCAATTTGTATAAGACTTGTCATCAGCACCCCTTAAACGAAGTAATTACAAAGTAATTATACCACAAGCAGCCCTTTGCCTCCAAGATTCACAGCAAAGCTGCTCTAAAACAGCACTTCCTCAAAAGCCCTGCGTGCGCGCTCTAATATCAAAGCCCTTAGCGATATTTAGGGACTTAGATTCTAATGCCTCTCTGCGCGCGCTATCCTCATAGAGGCGGTGCATAGCATCTGCCAAGCTCTGCGCGTCTTTGGAAGCGAAAAACTCCGCACACTCGCCAAGCTCAGAATCTATAAGTATCTCCTTGCTTGTGGGGATATCGCTTGCGATGATTGCCTTGCCCAGCACGCAAGATTCTGCTAGCACCAGCCCATAGCCCTCATAGTAGCTTGTGAGCATACAGACATCACACGCTTTCATATACGGGTAAGGATTTGTTTGGAATCCCAAAAACTTGACATTGCCAACCCCTTGAGATTGTATGCGCTCAAGCAGCTCTCTTTTATACCGCTCGCCCTCGCCTATGAGCCAAATATCATACTCTAGCCCCTCCTTTTGGAGTATCGCGTTTGCATCTAGGAGCGTCTCTAGCCCCTTTTGGTGCGTGAGCCTCCCCACTTGACAAAAGCTAAATCGCTTCTTTTCCACCTGCCTTACTTGCGCCTTTGCCCTGATAGATTCTGTATTGATGGGATTGTGGATTACCACGATATGTTTGTGTGCTAGCTCTGGATAGAGGCGCAGGAGCGATTCTCTCACATAGTGCGACACGCAGATGAGTGAATCTAGCGCGAGATACGCTGCTAGCTCCGCCTCATCACGCACGCCATCGCGTATCTCCCAAAGCGATATGTGGATATAGCCGATTTTTTTGCCGCCATTTTTTTGCGAGATATATATCGTGCTAATGCCCTCCAAAAAGCCGATATTGACATCATAATGTTGCGGGACAAAGCGATTGAGAAGCTTTGGGTTTTTGAGCACGCGCCGCTTCCAAAATTTGTTTAAAAACCGCACTTTGCCAAAAATATGAGGGAAGCTAAAGACTTTGTGCAGATGCTCCTCGCATCAAGCGAGATACACATCTTGGCGTTTTCTCTCTATTAGGAATAAATCAATATCTCTTTTAGGATCTAATTCCCCCCCCCCGAAAGCGCGCTATGCTCCCAAGATTGAAAAAAATCCACCAGCACTCTCTCAGCTCCGCCACCGCCGATACCAAGCATACATACCAAAATCTTCATCACCACTCCTTAGGGCATAATCTCCCCGCGCATATTTCCTAAAAACCCTTTAAGAAACCCTAAACCCATAAGCAAACCTTAGCCAAACTTTGGCTACAATGCGCCCCCATTTCACTTGCGCAAAAGGACAACTATGCAAACAGATTCTAGGATTTTTGTCGCGGGGCACAGGGGACTCGTGGGCTCGAGCATACTGCGCGTTTTGCAAGAGCGCGGCTATTCTAATCTCCTCACTAAAACCCACCAAGAGCTAGATTTGAGCGATTTTGGGGCGGTGGAGAGATTTTTTAGCTCACACAAGCCAGAGTATGTGATCCTCGCAGCTGCCAAAGTCGGCGGGATCGCAGCAAACAACGAGTATCGCGCGGACTTCATCTATGAGAATCTCGCTATCCAAAACAATGTGATCTTCCACGCCCACAAGCACAACGCTAAAAAGCTCCTTTTCCTAGGCAGCTCGTGTATCTATCCCAAAAACGCCCCCCAACCCATCACAGAATCTTCCCTCCTCACCAGCGAACTAGAATACACCAACGAACCCTACGCCATCGCTAAAATCGCGGGGCTTAAAATGTGCGAGAGCTTCGCACTCCAATATGGTTGCAATTTTCTAAGTGTGATGCCAACCAATCTCTATGGCGATAATGACAACTTCAACCTCCACACCTCCCACGTCCTCCCCGCACTCCTACGCAAAATCCACCTAGCCAAGCTCCTCGCACAAGGCGAGTATGAATCTGTGCAACGCGATGTGGGCTTAAGTGGGAGTGAGCTAGAGGAGTTTTTGGCGCGTTTTGGGATCAGCGCACAAAGCGTGCAGATATGGGGCAGTGGCAAGCCGCGCAGGGAGTTTCTCCACGCGCTAGATATGGCGAGGGCGTGCGTGTATGTGATGGAGCACATAGACTTTGAGAATGTGCGTGGGAGCGCGGCAGAGGTGCGCAACACCCACATAAATATCGGCTATGGCAGCGATGTGAGTATCGCTGAGCTCGCGCAGATGATTAAAACCATCGTGGGCTTTGAGGGCGAGCTAGTCTTTGATAGCACCAAGCCCGATGGCACTTACCAAAAGCTAATGGACTCAAGCAAGATCCAAGCACTCGGCTGGCAGCCCACTATCGATTTAGAATCTGGCATAGCGAGCGTGTATGCCCACTATCTCAAGAGCTATGGGGGCAAGTGATGAAACCAAAAATCGTGCTCAAAGTCGGGAGCTCCAATATCTCCAATGGACAGAGAATCGATGAGGACAAAATCGCTGCTATCGCAAGGCTCATTAGCGAGCTACGCGCGCGCTATGATGTCCTGCTCGTGAGCTCTGGCGCGGTGGCTAGTGGCTACACACGCCTCAAAATCGATAAATCCCTCCTGCCCAACAAACAAGCCCTCGCAAGTATCGGGCAGCCACTACTTATGCAAACCTACCGCACACGATTCCAAAAATATGGCATAGAAGTCTCACAAATCCTACTCACCCAAAACAACTTTGATTCGCGCACGCAAACGCAATGCGCCAAGGACTGTATCGATACGCTCCTAGCACATAGCATTTTGCCCATCATCAACGAAAACGACTCCACTGCGCTTACGGAATTTGTGGGCGATAACGATCGTCTAAGCGCGTATGTGGCGCATTATTTTGGCGCGCAGCTGCTTGTGATTTTGAGCGATATTGATGGGTATTTTGACAAAAATCCCGCGCTAGATTCTAATGCCAAGATACGCCCGCAAGTAGAGCGCATAGATCCAGCAGAGCTAGAAGCCCCACACACGCCAAATGCGAGCTTTGCTACCGGCGGGATTGTTACTAAGCTTATGGCGGCGCATTTCCTACTGAAACGCGACAAGGCGATGTTTCTCACTAATGGCAACAATCTCGAGGTGTTGCGCGCCCTGCTTTTGGAGGGCAGACAGACTAGCGGCACGCTTTTTGGGACACTGCCAGAGGCGATTTGCGCGCTAGATTCTGTGCGCTAGGATTTGGCGATGAGAATCTTGCTTGCTGGCACACCGCACTTTGCCAAAGTCGCCTTTCAAACCCTCCTCCAAGCCGAGCAAAAAGACACGAGGCTAGAGCCCATCGGACTCCTTACCCAACCCGATAGAATCTTTGGGCGCAAAAAAGAGCTCAAAGCCCCGGAGACAAAGGAGTTTTTCCGCGCACAATTCCCTAGCCTCCCTATCTTTCAGCCCGAGCGCATAGATTGTGAAACCATAGAATCTATCAAAGCCCTAAAGCCCGATATAATCGTCGTCGTGGCGTTTGGACAGATCCTGCCACAGGCATTTTTAGATATCGCACCGTGTGTGAATCTCCACGCCTCAATTTTGCCGCATTTGCGCGGGGCTAGCCCGATACAGGAGATGATCCTCTCACAACCGCGATTTTTTGGCGTGAGCGTAATGCAAATGGAATTGGGGCTAGATTGCGGCGCGGTGCTAGGCGTGGGCTATGTGCCAAATAATGGCGAAAATTTAGAGAATCTAAGCGAGATCCTCGCCAAAAAGGGCGCGCAGGTGCTCCTAGGCGTGCTCAAGCGCGCCCAAATCCTCGCGCCACTGCCCCAAAGCCACGCAGATTCTACCTACTGCACCAAAATCACGCGCCAAGATGGGCTCATCACCCTGCACGACGCACAGGAAGTCTATCGCAAATACCTTGCGTATTATGGCTGGCCCAGCGTGTTTTTAGAATCTGGCTTGAAACTCACGCGTATTTTGGGCTTTGTGCCACAGGGGGCGCATAGAGCCGGAGAGATTTTACAAATCCTCCCACAAAGCGCGCTCATAGGCTGCAATCAGGGCTATCTGGAAGTGGCTAGCGTGCAACCACCTAATAAAAAGGAAATGCCAATCACTGCCTATCTTTTGGGCGCGCGACTGCAAAAGGGGCAATGCCTAGAGGGATAGGCTGCGTGGGATAGAGTGCGGTAATAATTAAAGAGATATAAGCGAGATTAAGGCAAGGCTCAAAGCGGGATATAAAGCAAGGCTAAGAGATGCAAAATCTTTGGCAAAATCCTTGACAAACGCCCCTTTTATTGTCCCATTTTATGAGTTTTAAAGATTTTTTTGCTAGAATTGTGCCTCATTTTGTGCATTTTAGATTGAAATTTTGAACTTAAATTGGAGCGATGATGGCGACGACCCTACTTGCGATTCAGATTGTTTTAACCCTACTCATCACTATCGTAGTTTTGTTACAAAAAAGCTCGAGTATCGGGCTTGGCGCATACAGCGGGAGCAACGAAAGCATGTTTGGTGCCAAGGGACCATCGGGATTTTTGGCTAAAGCCACGATGGTTTTGGGATTTTTGTTTTTAGTCAATACCATCGCACTTGGCTATATGTATAACCGCCAAACAAGCGTGGTGGATAGAATCCAACTCCCCGCCAAAGGCGACTCCACCCTCGCCCCACTACCCACCCAACCCACTAGCGGAGCGCAGAATCCACTAGATTCACAAAACCAATTAAAGGTGCAGGAGGGGAACAATCCCTTCAGCTCTAGCGTGCCCGCCGCACCGAGCGCACCCGCAACCACAGACAACAAATAAGCCACCCAAAGGAATGCAATGAACGAAGAGATACAAAAGATTTTGCAACACACCAAAGAAAATATGGACAAATCCCTCCAAGCCTTGAAAAGAGAATTTTCCCTTTTGCGCAGTGGGAGGGTTTCAAGCGCGATGGTGGATTCTATCAAAGCCGATTATTACGACACGCCTACACCACTTAGCCAAATGGCGTCTATTATGGTGCAAGACGCCTCTAGTATCCTCATCACGCCGTGGGATAAAACCCTGCTAAAAAATATCGAGCGCGCCCTGCAGGAAGCCAATATCGGTGCCACTCCCAACAACGACGGAGAGGCTATACGCCTGCACTTCCCCCCTATGACAAAAGAGCAGCGTATAGAAATCACTAAAGAAGCCAAGGCTATGGCAGAAAAGGGACGCGTAGCCATACGCAATATCCGCCAAGACGCCAACAACCACCTAAAAAAACTTGAAAAAGCCAAAACCATCACAGAGGACGAGAGCAAAAAATCCCAAGATAGCGTCCAAAAACTCACTGATGAGTTTGTCAAAAAGATTGATGAGACGCTAAAAAGCAAAGAAGATGAGATACTAAAGGTTTAGATTCTATGAGCAAAACCCTAATTGGCAAAAAAATCGACAACCACATCTACGATCTCTGCACGATTGAGCAAAACGCCCTAAGTGGCGGGGAGCCAATCTATCTCGATAATAGTGAAGATTCACTAGAGATTTTGCGCCACTCCTGCGCACACCTTATGGCGCAAGCGATCAAAGCCCTCTATCCAGAAGCGCAGTTTTTTGTCGGTCCCGTGGTAGAAGAGGGATTTTATTATGACTTTAAAATCACACACAAGATTGGCGAGGAGGATCTCCCCATTATAGAATCTAAAATGAGAGAAATCGCCCAAAAAGCCTACCCTATCGAAAAATACACCACCACACGCGCCTTAGCGCAAGAAAAATTCGCCGATGATGAGCTAAAGCTTGCGGTGATGAGCAGGATTAATGGGGATAGCTTTAGCTTCTACACACAGGGGGATTTTGAAGATCTCTGTCGTGGTCCCCACCTCCCAAACACAAAGTTCTTAGAGCACTTCAAGCTTACCAAAATCGCAGGGGCGTATCTAGGCGGCGATGAAAACGCCCAAATGCTCACCAGAATCTATGGCATAGCCTTTAGCACCAAAGACGCGCTTAAAGACTATCTTTTTCAAATCGAGGAAGCCAAAAAGCGCGATCATAGGAAGATTGGACAGGAAATGGGGCTTTTTAGCTTTGATGAGGAGATTGGTGCGGGGTTGCCCCTGTGGCTACCCAAAGGAGCGCGCCTACGACGCAATATCGAAAATCTCCTCACCAAAGCCCTTATCGAGCGTGATTATGAGCCCGTGCGAGGACCAGAGATCCTCAAAAGTGATGTGTGGAAAAAAAGCGGGCATTATGAGAATTACAAAGAAAATATGTATTTTACCCTCATCGATGAGCAGGAATACGGCATCAAGCCGATGAACTGCGTGGGGCATATCAAAGTCTATCAGAGCAGCCCTAGGAGCTATCGTGAGCTGCCGCTGCGCTTTTATGAGTATGGCGTGGTGCATAGACACGAGAAAAGTGGCGTATTGCACGGGCTTTTGCGCGTGCGGGAATTTACCCAAGATGATGCGCATATCTTCTGCACCCCCGCACAGATTAAAGGCGAAGTGCATAATATCATCGCCTTTACCAAAAACATTATGGATCTCTTTGGCTTTAGCTACGAGATGGAGCTCTCCACGCGCCCCAAAAAGTCCATCGGGAGCGATGAAGTGTGGGAGAGTGCGACAGATTCTCTACGCCAATCTCTAGAGCAAAACCACATCAATTACCGCATAGATGAGGGTGGCGGGGCGTTTTATGGACCAAAGATTGATATTAAGATTACCGACGCGCTCAAGCGCAAATGGCAGTGCGGCACAATCCAAATCGATATGAATCTCCCAAGTCGCTTTGCACTTAGCTACACAGACGAGCACAACAGCGCGCAAATGCCCGTGATGATCCACAGAGCGATTTTAGGGAGCTTTGAGCGATTTATCGCGATTTTGACAGAGCACTTTGGCGGGGAGTTCCCGCTCTTTGTCGCGCCTACACAGGCATGCCTCATACCCATCACAGACGCCCAAATCCCCTATGCCAAAGCCCTGCGTGAGAAGCTCATCACACAAAGCGGAGCGTATGCCGAGATTTTGGACAAAAATGAAACACTAAGCAAAAAAATCAGAATCGCTGAAAAGCAGCACACGCCGCTCATCGTAGTCCTAGGCGAGAAAGAAATGCAGAGCAAGATTCTAGCCATTCGCGATCGCACCAAGCGCGAGCAATACAGTCTAAGCGAGGAGGAATTTATCGCAATGCTACATACCAAAATAAGTGAGGTTCGTATTTGAGCAAAGAAGAAGTATTACTAAATGAGGCGATAAACCTCAAGGAAGTGCGTTGTGTGGGCGATGATGGGCAAGTGTATGGCGTGATGAGCTCAAGGGAGGCGTTAGAAATCGCCGTGCGAGAGGATTTGGATCTCGTGCTTATATCGCCTAACGCCAATCCGCCCGTGTGCAAGATTATGGATTATGGCAAATTCCGCTACCATCAGGAAAAACGCCAAAAGGAAGCCAAAAAGAACCAAAAACAAATCGAGATTAAAGAAATCAAGCTCTCCACGCAGATCGCGCAAAACGACATTAATTACAAAGTAAAACACGCTATACAATTTTTAGAATCTGGCAAGCACGTGCGCTTTAGAGTGTTTCTCAAGCAGCGCGAGCTAAGTATCCCCAATGCGGGCAGAGACACGCTAAACAAAATCGCACCAATGCTTGAAGAAGTCGCGGTAGCGGAGAAAGAGCCAAAGCTGGAGGGACGCTATCTCAATGTGCTCTATATCCCCAAAAAGCACGAGAAAAAATAAAGTCAAAAGAGATGGGGCTCTTAAAGAGGCTATAAAATAATGCTATATATTGCCCCCCCCCCCGAGAGAGGAATTCTAGCGCATACGAGCTAGCCCTCCGTCGCTTCGAGGAGCAAAACTTCAGCGCGTTTTCCCGCGCCCATATCCCACCAAACTGCGTGCTGCTCGTAGAATACTCTCCATCTCATGGGGAAGTTTTGTGCGCTTTGGTGCGCTATATGCTCGAGCTTGGCTACCGAGTCGATGTGCTGCTACACACGCAGCTCTTTTTGGACAATGCCCTAAAACTTGGCTTTGATGATAGGGTGAGAGCCTTTGCCACGAGCCCGGTACATATCGAGATACTTTTAGGCAGCGCGCAGGTTGAGGCTTATGAATTTGCCTTTTTCAACACCCTTGTAATCTACCAAATCCCACCACTTTCACTCCCCCACTTTATCCCGTGTCGCCAACCCAAAAACGGCTTTTGCGCCATAGATCACAACGCAACACTGCAATATAAGAGAATCTTACCCACACAGCGCATCTTTTCGCTCCTACCAAACACCTTTTACCCACACTTCCTCAACGCGCATTTTTTTGGCACGCACTCACACGCCAAAAATCTCGAGGATTCCACACACCCCACACACGATGAATGCAATGCACACCCCAAGAGCTCCGAGAATCCACACCCCACACACGACGAGCCTACTAGATTCCTCATCGCCGGGCGTTTGAGCAAAGATCTCTCACCACTCCTAAAGCTCTTTGGGCGACTAGCACACACGCATACCGCCTTTAGCCTCACCATCGTGGGGAGCTACGATAAGAGCCTCTATGATACACACAATCTAGGGGATCGCCTGCGCTTCACAGGTTATGTGAGCTATGACACGCTCTATGCCCACGCTCGCCAATCCCACTTTATCCTCCCTCTCCTTGATGCGAGCAACCCACATCACGACAGGTATTTGTATGATTTTTCCGGCAGTTTGGGGCTAAGCTATGGCTTTGGGATTATCCCCATTATCCACTCCAAATTCGCCTCGCACTTTTTGCTAACCCAAGAAAACGCGCTCATCTATGATGATGATAGTTTGTTTGAATCTCTGCGCCAAGCCCTCGATATGCCCAAATCCCGCATACAAGGCAAATCCCAAGCCCTGCGCACACTCGCTAGCAGGCTGCACGCACAATCCCTAGAGCACATCGCCCAAGCCCTCCAAACCCCTTGCCCACCGATACGCTACACGCTCACATCGCGCATTAGGGCATTCCTTAGACAGAGATATTTTAGGCTTAGGCGTCGCGGCAAACTCCTCTATCTCCTGTGCAAAAGTTTCCTAGCACAAAAGCGAAGTTAAAGCCAAAAGTGAGTAGAATTGCGGGCTTTTAATTACACGAAAGGAGAGAGTGATGCCAAAGATGAAGACAAATCGCGGTGCGGCTAAGCGTTTTAAGCTCAAGAAAAACGCCATCAAGCGTGGCAGTGCTTTTAAAAGTCATATCCTGACTAAGAAAAGTCCAAAGCGCAAAGCAAACCTCAACGCGCCGCACTATGTGCATAAGAGCAATGTCGATTCTGTCAAAAGCCTGCTTTGTATGGCGTAGCGCAGAATCTATGAAACTCCCCTAAGCACACGCGTGCGACAGGGCAAGGAGAGCCACAGGCTCACACCTATTAAGACAAAGGTAAAGGAGAAAATATGAGAGTAAAGACAGGCGTTGTCAGACGCAGACGACACAAAAAGATTCTAAAACTAGCGCGAGGCTTTTATAGCGGACGTCGCAAGCACTTCCGAAAGGCAAAAGAGCAGCTAGAGCGCAGTATGTATTATGCGTTCCGCGACAGGAAGCGCAAGAAGCGAGACTTTAGACGCCTATGGATCACCCGTATCAATGCGGCTTGTAGGAGTAATGGCGTGAGCTACTCGAAGTTTATGCACGCGCTCAAGCTCGCCAATATCGAGCTCGATAGAAAAGTCCTAGCCGATATGGCGATGAATGATACTCCAAGCTTCCAAGCGATATTAAAAAGCACAAAGCTCATCTAGCTTTCCCACCACGCGAGCTTTGCACCCCGCAGGGCTCGCACACCCTCTTAGCACACCCACAAACAGCGCGCAATCCCAAAATTCCCAAAAACTCAGAATCTAGCCTCCACAAAATTCCACACAAATCCACAAGCACAAATCTCGTCCTATTGAGCGGAGCAAAATCTTTAGATTCTAAAGCCATTACAGAATCTATCGCCAAAAAATCCAATCAAGATTCATACAAGCAAGGTTTAGAATCTAAGGAATTGCAGAATCTAGCCCAACAGAATCCAAAGCTTTAGAATCTAGCGTGATAGATTTAGAATCTAGTGAGATTTCAGAGTTGCATTCAGAATCTAAAACAGATTCACAAGTTGCCACTTCAAAAAAACTTGTGCGAGGCTTTGCCAAATAGCAATAATGTGCGCGATAGCGCAAGCCTATTGCGCCATTTTGCAACGCAAAAATCACATACAATCAATTCAGTGTGCGGCGTTCCTGACGCGCTCACACTAAGAGATTCTATAAACTTGCTAGAAAAGCAGTGAGCGCGTAAGCGGAGCGTAGTGGCAATCCACTTGCCACGAGCGGTAATAAGTTTTTGCTAAAGCAAAAACTTGCATTAAATATAGAATCTAAGACAGATTTAGATTCTAAAAAATCACGCAAGATTCTCACAAAATGCCTCTTTTTAAGTTTCTTATAAGGGGGGGGGATAGAACGGCGAGGTTTTTATTTTTTGGATTTTGTGGAGTTAATTCAGGGATTTAAAAGATAAGGCGACAATTTAACTAAGGAGTTTTGAGTGTAATGACTACCGAATCGACTTTTAACGATACAGTGTCAAACAATACCTCTATCCTCACAAACAAGGTAGCGAGTGTGGGTAACCTCCGCTATGGACTTATGGGTGGGTATAAGTGGTTTTTTAGCGAGGGCTTTGGGCTAAGAGCGTATCTCCAAGTCAATAATGGGACAAATTACTCTCCACAAAGAGATCTTCATGTAAGTATCAGCACCCTTAATGTGATGGCCAATGTCGATGCGCTCTATAATTTTTATACGAGCGAATCGAGCTCTGCAGGACTTTTTGCTGGTCTTTCATTTGGCTATGCGATCCACTATGGTAAGGCAGTCGATGGGCTAACTGCTGGCGGGCTCAAAAATCCTTCAGGCTTTGATATGGGGATAAACTTTGGTCTTAGGACGATTTTTGCCAAAAACCACGGCGTGGAGTTTTTTAGCCGATTTGGTGTGATTGGTGCGAGTGCGACAGGCGATCAAGGTGGCACCGAAACAAAAATGTCAATCCTCCAACCCTATGCCTTTGGTGCGCGCTATACTTACAATTTCTAGTTATCCCACACAATGCCTCTTTTGGGGGCATTGTCTCGGGCGTTGCTCTTTGGTGGGGCATTATCCCTTCTTTTGAGACTACCTCTTATCTTTTGAAAGTATTGGCTATTGACAACTGCCCACTAGATTCTAAGTTTTTCTTGAGGTTGTGAATCTGCTTAAATTCTGTAAATACCCCAGATTCTGAATCTATTTGGGTTGAATTTCTGTTAAATTCTTTTGGGCTTGGGTTATATTGCCTAGATTGTATCATTGCTCGTTTTTGGAGTCTTCTTAGATTCTATATACAACTTTATGCACACAAGCAGTGGAGCGCAAAGAGAGGGGAGGGCACTCCGCGCACAGCAAGCAAATCTCACAGCGGTGCCAAATCCCGCCACATTACCTTGCTCACACTCTTATTCGCACTAGCTTGCTCACTTGTCTCATCTGCATTTCCCACCCGGATTCTAAGATCAAATCTCTACAAAAGGGATTTGCAAGGCTTGAGCGGTTTGGGCACGTTGATGATTGAAGCTAGCGATATTTTGCTCTAAGGTGTTTTGGTATGAGGGCACCATCTCTTTAATCTTGTCATAATGCGTTTGTATCTCTGAAGCGAAGCATTTTTCTAGCACTTCGAGGATCACATCTACCGAGATAGAAGCTCCCGGCGATGCGCCAAGCACCGCCGCGAGAGATTTGTCAGCTGAGACGACAACCTCTGTGCCAAACTCTAGGAAGCCTCTGCCTTGGGCATTTTTCTTGATAATCTGCACCCTCTGCCCCGCGATTTTGAGCTCCCAATCCTCCTGCCTCGCGCTAGGCATATAAAATTCCAGCTTGTCCATACGCCCGTTTTTGCCCAAAAAGATTTGGCGCACGAGATAGGCAGTGAGTGGGATATTATCAAGCCCAGCTTGCAGCATTGGCAGGAAGTTATTTAGCCGCACAGAGAGCGGGAAATCTAGCAAGCTGCCGTATTTGAGAAAGCGTGTATTAAAACTCGCATAGGGTCCAAACATCAGCTCCTTTTTGCCATCGATGATACGCGTATCTAGGTGTGGCACGGACATAGGTGGATCGCCCACAGAGGCTTTGCCATAGACTTTTGTCGCGTGCTTGTCGATGAGCTCTTTATTATTACACGCTAGCCACAAGCCGCTCACGGGGAATCCTGCGTATCCCCTCCCCTCGGGTATCGCGCTTTTTTGCAGTAGTGGGAATGCCCCGCCGCCAGCACCCAAAAAGACAAAGCGCGCCTGCACTCTTTTATGCACATCGTTTTTGGTATCGATGACTTTGAGCTCCCAGCCTTGGGAAGAGCGATTGATATCAGCGACTTTGTGCGAGAGAAAAATCCCCACTCCCTCTTTTTTGGCTAAATTGGCTCTAAGTTGGGTAACAATCGCGCCAAAATTCACATCACTCCCGCCGTCCATAAAAGTCGCCGCCACGGGCTGATTGGGATCGCGTCCTTCCATAACGAGCGGCGCCCATTGTGCGATTTGCTCTCTGTCTTGGGAGAATAGCATATGCGCATAGAGGGGCGATTGGCGCAGTGCCTCAAATCTGTCTTTTAAAAAGGTAACATTAGAATCTGCGACAAAGCTTAGGTGCGGCAGAGGATTGATAAAGCTCTGTGGTGCATCAAGGAGATTGTTTCTGACGCAATACGCCCAAAATTCTTTGCTAAGTTCAAATTGTTGGTTTATTTTGAGGGCTTTTGAGATATTGATGGTGCCGTCTTTTTGGCGTGGTGTGTAGTTGAGCTCGCAGAGGGCTTGGTGCCCTGTCCCTGCGTTGTTCCACGCCATACTGCTTTCTAAGCCTACATCATCAAGCATTTCATAGATTTGGATTTGTAAAGATGGTTGGAGTTCTTTGAGAATTGTGGCGAGGGTGAAGCTCATAATGCCACCGCCAATGAGTGCGATCTGCGTTTGTTCGTTCATCATTATCTCCCTAACTTTTTTGGTTTGGCCTAATAATTTATACAAAAAGTTGTTTATTTAGGTTAATAAAACCTAAATTTTGTGTAAAGAATTTACAAAAAGTAAAAAATGGGGCATACGCACCAAAATCACTCAAACACAATCACGCACAGCTTATACACGCTCGCACAGAGCGAGAATGCGTAAATCCCAATAAGCGCGTATCGGTGGTTTGTGAGGCTTGTAAGATCAATAAGCTTAGTGCCAATAGCCACGCCAATTGTCGCAAAACCCCCTACGATGAGCCCTGTGCGCAAGTCGATGAGATCTTGGGAATACAGCGAGAGTGAGCCGGAGATAGAGGCAAAGATGATAAAAAAAAGCGAGATGGGCACGACTTTTTTAGAATCTAAGCCTAAAAAATACGCCAGAAGCGGACCGATGATAAGTCCTCCGCCGATACCCAGCGAGATGGCAAACACGCCCGTGAGTGCCCCCACGCCAATCATCACGAGCTTTTGCTCCCTAGGATTTTTGATAGGCGGGTTGGGGTTGGCAGTGGTTTTGGTGTTGAACACATATTTTTTGAAACTCACAAAGGTAAGGAGGATAAAGAGCAGGAGCAAAATCGTGCTATGGATATTTGCGACGATAAGCCCGCTAAAGCTCGCACCAATCAGCCCGCCTAAACCCACATAAAACCCCGCTTGCAAATCAAGCTTTTTGCGCCAGATATTAAGCACACTCCCAAAGACTGAGGAAAAAATCATCTGCACAATAGAAATCCCTATGGCATACTCCATACCGATACCAAAAAACAGCAGACAGGGCACGATGATCACACCTCCGCCGATACCAAAAAACCCAGCGGCAATGCCACTAACAAAGCCAATGAGCGCGAATACGCCCTCTTGTATCATAGAATCCACCTTATAGCCTCCTTATGCGCCGCACACTCGCGCTTCTCCCGCAGTGGCGCAAAGTCACTAGGGTAGCACACTAATGCTTAAAATTGTGGCGAGGCAGAGCGTGTGGGCGGGTGCTTTGTGGAATGGGTGCATAGTTTTTACACAGCGGCGAGATTGCGGGCGGCTTGTGGGTTAAAAATCTTTGTTCTCAGTCGATTTATATTATACTTTAAGCCAAAGCAAAGGTGGAATTTTGTTTGCTTTAGCCTAAGCAGTCTAATCCAGAGAGTTCGCATAAGATGAATGTAGCACTAAATGAGAGATATATCCAAATTACCGTTGAAGACGACAATGCGTTCTTGCACAAAGCCATCGCGTATGCGGAGAAGTATTTTTCTAAAAGCTATCGACTCTCTCGCACAGTGCTTATTTTAGACGATGGCGAGAGGTTTAAAAAAAATTATCTTATCAATTGGGCATATCACGCGTGCCTCCAAAACGATCAAAACGCTCACAATCACGAAATGCAGGATTTGGAGTATTTGCTAGACTTTACCTATCTGCCTATCCGTATCAAAATCGTGGGCAAAAACTCGCTTGTGGAGCGCGTGAAAATCTCGCTCCGTATCCTTAATGGCAAGCGCGTAATGCTCAAAATGAGCAAATCCAACGCCACTGCGCGACGCTACATCGCCAATCTTTTTGATGAATATTATATGGGCTGCGATCGTGATGAGATTTATTTAGACAGCACCAAGCCCTATTTTTGGGACAATATCATCAATCTCGTGAGCTTTAAAGTCATCCATAATGTGATTTTGGATTTTGATTATGAGAGCTTTAGAAACCGCGGCGGTATGGGTGGATTTGGCGATAGTTTCCTCACAGAGCAGGAGCGGGAGCTGCGCCATAGCTATATGATTTTAGAATCCCATTATCAAGATGATTTTGAAGTGGTAAAAAAGCGTTATTTGCAACTTGCCAAGGAATACCACCCCGATAATGTTTTTGGGCAAGATTCTGAAGTTATCGAGAGCTACAACGAGCGCTTTAGAACCATACAAGAGGCGTATGAGAAAATCCGCAACACGCTAAAAATCGCCTCGTAGATTCTGGATATTAATAATGCAATTTTGCTTGTAGCAAAATTGTTATCGCTCGTGTGGAGTGAATCCACCCTCGCTCCGCTTACGCGAACATACACGCAACTTTTAAGCGAGATTCTGTGATTTTGTGGTGTGAGCGCGTCAGGAACGCGTTTTGGGCTAGCACATTTTCTATAAACCTGACTAGAGCTAAAGCAAAATTGTTATCGCTCGTGTGGAGTGAATCCACCCTCGCTCCGCTTGCGCACTCACTGCCTAAATCTCTTTGCTTAGATTCCTTAGATTCTATAACCCCGCTTGTGGGCTTAGAATCTATACTTCACCCCGAGGTTGCCGCTAAGGTATGTCACGCTTGTATCTGTGCCTGCTAGGCTCTGCTTCACTCCCGCGCCGATACTAAAGCTCAAAAACTCTCTAAGTGCGATATCTCCACCCACAAGCACACTGCCATAAGTCTTTAGCCCCCCATCGCCCGCGATGATAAAGCTCGTATCACTCCCTACAAAGCTAGCAGTGTAGAGCTTATCCCCGCTCATCACATACTGCTCGATTTTGGGCAGGATATAGATAAAGCTCCCATTGCCAAAGTATTTGCGCACATCCCCACCCACGCTCACACTCACATTCACATCGCTCCTTGCCTCCACGCTCGTGGCTACTCCCCCGCGCTGCGTGTATTGCGGTGTGTAGAGATAATACACATTCACGCCCACAAGCGGTTTAAAGAACACACTGCCCTTGCCAAAGACATAGCCATACTCCACCTTTGCGCCCACAAAGCTGCTCATATACTCCGCCTCGCTCCCCATACTCTTTTGATCGATGAGCCCAGCCTGATAGCGCACACTCATATCCACCTCGCTGCGCCCTATGGTGCTGCGTGTGTAGAGCCATGCTTGGAGATTTTGGGCATTTTGCGTCAGGGAGCTGCCCTGTATCTGCGCCCACGCATAGCTTAGATAGCCTCCTAAGAGCGTGGATTGCCCTATCTTGGCGTCATATCCCGCACTTAGCCCATACACGCCCCCGCTCTTGCCACCGATGATATTTGCCCCGCCAAAGACATTAAGCCAGAGGTTGTTGTCATAATCATATCGTGCGAGATAAGCGGGAGGGAGCGTGTTTGAGCTATCGGCTAGGCGCAGGGATTTGAGTGCTTGGGCATACATCACATCTTTGTAGGGATTGCTCCATTTTGCTAGACGCGTGGCGATACTCATATCGTTAGCAAGGATTAGGGTTTGGGTTATATCACTAGCGGTGTGCAGGCTATCGCGGGCATTAGATTCTATCTCTTGGGCGAGCTTAGCGATCTTAGCCCCATCATAATACACAAAATCCGCGAGATACTCCACTGCCATTGCTTGGAGCGAGGAGTTTTTGAGCGAAGTGAGGATTTGACTGCCCACAAGCGATAACAAATTTGCCCTAGCAAACTTGCATTAAGTGATAAGCTCTAGTTTGGTTTATAGAAAATGCGCTAGCCCAAGCGGCGTTCCTGACGCGCTGACACTAGAAAATCACAGAATCTCGCATTTAGATTCTGTGTATGCTCGCGAAGCGGAGCGAGCGGAGATTCACTCTCCGCGAGCGGTATCAAGTTTGTGAAACAAACTTGCATAAAATAATAAGCTCTAGTTTGGTTTATAGAAAATGCGCTAGCCCAAGCGGCGTTCCTGACGCGGCTAAGCCAAAAGATTCTATAATCTTGCTAGAAAATGCGCTGACAGCTCGCGAAGCGGAGTGAGCGAGGATTTATTCCTCGCGAGCGATAACAAGTTTGCCCTAGCAAACTTGCATTAAGATAGCAGGTATATAATGCACCCCGTCTTTCAAACTCTAAGACAATCTAGCCTTAGAGCGATTATCTTTCCAAGCCTTCCAGCCTTACAGACTGCCCTAGACTAGGATTATTTAGCACAATCTCTGCAATTTGTCCCAAAGCATTTGGGCGTGCTCGCAGCGCGCCCAAACACGCCTTGTGCGCATTACAGAATCTAGATTCTGTAATCTCGCCCTAAGCTGCTTTGTGCCCTATCAGAGATTTGTGCATTATCGCCAAGTAATGGAGGTGTGTATGCCACTTAGTATCAAAGAGCGCTTTAAGCCCAATGAAATGCCCTCAATCTGGGGCAGTCCAGCTAAGCCAAACCTGCCTAGCTCCCTGCGCCTGCTCTATGGCGTGGCGTTTGCCATCATTCTCATCACTGCGAGTTTGCAAAACAACCTCATCATCGCCTACATCGACTATCTACAGGGCGATTTTGGCTTCACTCCCCTGCAGGGCGGGTGCGTGAGCGCGGCGTATTATATGGGCAATGTCTGGACGACAATCCTGCTCTTTCGCTTCCGTCAGCACTTTGGGCTCAAAGTCTTTTTTACTTGTATCTTTGTGGTGCTCCTGCTCTCGCAGATTCTCGAGCTTAGCTTTAGCAATTTTTGGGTGGTGGTGTTTGCGCGATTTATCGGCGGTGTCGTGGGTGGCGGGATTAGCGTGCTGTGTATTTTCTACACACTCCAAATGCTCCCAACGAGCAAAAAATACCTCCTTTTTCCCGCTAGTATCGGGCTTATACAGATTGGCTCGCCGCTAGCGCATTTTCTCGTAGCGTCCTTTAGTATGAGCGATTATCCGTATTTGATGAATTGCTTTGAGATAGGCTTTTGCCTCATCGCCTTTTGTGTCTTTTTGCTCATCGAGCTCCCGCCCTCACACACCGCTAGAGCCTTTTTTCCAGAGGATTTTTCTATCCTTTTGTTTGCGCTTGGAGTGGCATTTTGCTGCCTTATCTTTAGCGTGGGGAATATCATTTGGTAGGATTATGAGCCCATCGCCTATGGCTTGTGTATCGCCCTTATCTCTTTTGGGCTCTTTTTTATCGCGGAATTTTTCAAAAAACGCCCCTTTATCCATCTGAAGTTTTTGCTCAATTTCCAACTCATCGAGCTCGCCCTCGCCGCGGCGTTTGTGCGTATGTGTCTCGCAGAGCAGAGCACGGGTGCCACGGGACTTTTGCACAATGTGCTAGGCTTTAGCAATTATCAGCTTACGGGCTATTATGGGATTCTCACGCTAGGGGCGTTGTTTGGCGGGATTTTGTGTCTGTGTATCTATAACTACGAACGCTCGCACGGAATGATACTCTTCGCCGCGGCTCTCATTCCGCTAGAGAGCTTCCTCTCGCTCAATCTCACGCCAAGTATGCTGCCTAGCGATGTGTATTTAGGGCAGTTTCTCATCGCCTTTGCGAGCGTGTTTTTTATCGGCCCCTGCTTGTCAATGGCATCGTGCTAGGTTTTGCGCGCGGGACAAATTATGTGATCACCTTTGCGATTATTTTTACCTTTTCTCAAGGCGTCTTTGGGCTCTTTGGTTCGGCACTTATCGGGTATTTTGTGCGCTATGAGAGCACCCAAATCGCCCAAGATCTCATCACGCACAATCTAACCAACCCCCTCTTTAGCGCGCAAGGGGGCGATGTGCTAGAGCGGCACGCGGGGGTTTTGGCGTATGGGGATTTGTTTTTTGCTATCGGTGTGATTGGGAGCGTGATTTTTGCCCTGCTTGCGGTGCGCTATGTGTATTTTAAACTCACGACAAATTCCCTGCGCCGCGAGCTTGATATCCTCAAAAACCGCGCGATACATAACAACGCCAAAACCGCGGAGATTCTCAAACAACAATCCCAAAACTTAGGAGGACAATTATGAAAGAGCACTACTCATGGCTTCCTAGCAAGCCCAAAGTCTTTATCATCATCGCCACAAGTCTTGGCATTATCACAGGCGTTTTGCTTATCCTCTATGCGTGGCAGCTCCCGCCCTTTTTTCTCAATGTCGTGGCGACTAATGATGCCTATGTGCAGGCAAAAACCACGCTCCTCTCCCCGCAGGTGAGCGGCTATGTAACGGAGGTGTATGCCAAAGATTTTGCCTTTGTCAAAGAAGGACAGCCGCTTTTGCAGATTGATAAGCGCGTCTTTGTCCAAAGGCTTGAAGAGGCGCGCGCAAGGGTGCAGAGCGCACAGAGCAGCCTGCAAGCCTACGCCCAAAGCTACCGCCTCCACGAAGCCAATATCATCGAAAAAGAAGCCCAAATCAAAGCCGCGCAGGCAACTCTCACAAACGCTCAAGCAGAAAATAGCAGGGTTTCAAGGCTGCTCAAAAATGAGAGCTTAAGCAAGCGCGATTATGACAATGTCAAGGCTAGGCTTTTAAACGCCCAAGCCGCGCTTACACAATCAAAGGCACAATACCAAAAAGCCCTCCAAGAGTTTGAAGCCTTCAAAACCACTAAGACTTCACTAGAGGCTGAACTCAATCGCACAAAAGCCCTGCTAGAGCTCGCCCGCATCGATTTGGACAACTCCCTTATCAAAGCCCCCATAGATGGGCAGCTCGGGGAGATTCTCGCGCATATCGGGCAGTTTGTCTCCCAAGAGAGCGCGCTCGCCTATATCGTGCCGCACACGCACTGGGTGATAGCCAATATCAAAGAAACTAAGATGGATAAAATCGCCCTAGGACAGAGAGTGCGCTTTAGCGTCGATGCGCTAGGGGATGCGGAGTTTAGTGGCGTGGTGGAGGAGATTTCCCCCGCAACAGGCAGTGAGTTTAGTCCCATAAAAGTCAATCACGCCACGGGGAATTTTATCAAGATTGTTCAGAGAATCCCGATAAAAATCAAGATAGATTCTAGCAATGAGCGGTTGGGGGAGTTGCGTGCGGGAATGAGTGTGGTGGTGGAGGTATATACAAAATGAGAGAACAAAGACATTCAGCTTTTGGCGATAAAAGCGGGAATCTACGCTCGGATTTTCAGTCACTTACCTCTAGTAAGCTCCTTCAATCCTCGCTTGATAACCCACTTTTCCCTCGCTTGATAACCCACTTTTCTCATCCAAAATCTTAGAATGCCAAGAGGGCAAGCCAAGCGCGGAATGTAAAGAAAATACAGAATCTAAGAAAAACTTAGATTCTAGATTCAGTAATTCAGATTCAGAATCTAGGGGAAACATAGAATCTAGTTTTAATTTTTTAGATTCAAAATCTAAGCAATATACAGAATCTCCAACACCAAAAAACCTTATCAAGGCTTTGCCCGATTCAAATAATAATGTGCGCGATAGCGCAAGCCGAGCGCAATTGCAAAATTGCGCCATTTTTGCAAAGCAAAAATCACATAAAATGTGTAGCGCGGCAGCGCATACCGACACTCGCCCTTGTCGTGGTGGCGAAAATGCGTTAAAAAAATGCAGTAGTGCATTTTTAGCATTTTTGACTAGACAAGGAGATAGCGAGGCTCTCCCCTTGTTTGCCGAAAAAGAAAAGCGGCGCTTTATCTTTTTCGGGGCTAAGGGGAGCGGGGAGGGGATAAACCCCTTTTTCTTTTGCGATACACAAGATTCTAAAAAATTAGAAAGTATTCGTGAGAATGCGAGTTTAAGAAACAGAGAATCTACAGAATCTAGCGTGGATTCAAAGACGATTACAGAATCTAACGCGGAGATCCTAAAAAACGCACAACTTACAGAATCTAAAGAGATTCTAAAAAATGAAAAAATACAGAATCTAGGGGGCGCAGAGTCTAGGGCATTTACAGAATCTAGCTCAACAGATTCTGAAACACACACAAAATCTAAAGAGATTCTAAAAAATGGGCAAGGACAGAATCTAAGTGGCACAAAGCTTGCACAATCTGTAACACAGAATCTAAGCCCAAAAGAATTTACAGAATCTAACAAAAGCTTAGATTCTAGATTCAGAAATTTGCGCACAAAACCCAAAGGGATTTTAAACCCAAACAAGGCGGATTTTACAACAGATTCACAATCTAACCTCACGCAATCTAAGGCATTTAAATCTACCCCAATCAATGCTCTAACACACGCAAAATCCCCCACCACGCGCAATCTAAGCAAGAGACAAACACACCCAAAGCCCCCCAAAATCCCCAACAAAAATCTTTGGCAGCACACAACAAAGCTCCCATACAAAGCCCTAGCAAAGCTCCTGCTTATCCCCTGCCTGCTTATCCTTAGCGCGTGTGCGCCACGCATTAGCGATGTGCCACAAGATGCGCAAATCACGCTAGCTCTAAGCGACTCTCAAGAGCGCGTAAATGCCCATTGGTGGGAGGATTTTCACAATCCCGCCCTACTCTTTTTGCTCACGCACGCGCGGGAGTTTCACACGCAAAACAAGCTCGCCAAGACGCAGATTGCTATGGCACAAAACGCCCTCAAAGTCGCTAGGGCGCAGCTCTACCCTCACCTTAGCCTTAGCATAGAGCCCGCTTATAACCAAACCATACTCCACCCTCTGTATGCCCTCACACAGGGCAATCTCGACTTTTCCTATCATTTGGATTTTTTTGGGAAATACCGCTACGCTAAGCAGAGCAAGCACTACGCGCTGCAAGCAAGTATCGCTAGGAGTTATGTCATAGGGCTCACTATCGATATGCTAGTGGCAAAGACTTATATCGCGCTTTTGGGCTCATATGCGCACCTAGAGTTACTTTATACCACGCTAGAGGCGCGCAAGCGGGAGCTTAGGATTATGCAGGAGCGTAAAGATATGGGCTATATCAGTGCCTATGACGCCAAGCAAGCCATCATCGCCTTTGAATCTGTGCAAGCCCAAATCGCTCAAACCAAACGCGCTATTGCTATGAGTAAAAACGCCCTAGAATACCTCACGGGCGTCGATGTGGAGTCACAAAAGTTTGTGCGCTTGCAGGGCTTTAGTATGCAGGGGCTTGCCTCTATGGAATCTAACGCTAGAAAATCTAAGCCCACAAGTGATATTACAGAATCCAAACAACCTCAAGCACTAGATTCAGACAATGTATGTGCGCTAAGAGTCAGTAATAAGGGAGTGAGCGGGGATTTGCCACAAGCAAATTGCACTAATTTGTCAGAATCTAGCTTGGTTTATAAAAAAGGTGCTAGCCCAAGCGGCGTTAATGAGGTGGCAGCACCAAACAATAACTTAGATTCTATAAAATCCCCTGTATGCACGCGTAGCGGAGTGAGTAGGGATTTACTCCCCACGAACGATAGCAATTTGTCAGAGACAAATTGCGCTAAAATGATACCCCCTGACGCCACCGCTGCCTTTATCGCCCTGCAAGCCCCTAGCCTCCCTAGCGCGCTCTCCTCAAAGCTCCTAAACCACCGCCCCGATGTGCTGTATGCGGAGTTTATGCTCGCCTCTAGCAGCGCGTATCTTAAAAAAGCGCGCGCGGACTTCTTGCCCGATTTTAGCCTTGGGTTAAACCTTGGGGCGGTGGGCTATGCGGATTTCACGCAGTTTTTGCTCATAGGTGGGATTGGCACTAGCGTGCTCACACCACTTTTTAAAGGCGGGGAATTGCAAGGGGCGTTTGGCATAGCAAACGCGCAGAGAGATGAGGCAGCCTATATCTATCGCGATGTGGTGATACAAGCCTACAAGGAGGCAAAGGACGCCTATAGCAGCCTATCCTTTATCAACGCAGAGCGCGCTAGCACCAAAAGGCAGCAAAAAGCCGCGAGAGAAGCCCTCACACACGCAAAGGAACGCTACAACACGGGGTATTCCTCCTATCTAGAAGTCATCGACGCGCAACGCTCGCTCCTAGAGATAGAGACAAACCTCATCGCGCTAAAGACTTTGTATATGGAATCTCTATGCAATCTCTATGGCGCGCTGGGTGGGGGGATAGAGTATCCTAGGGAGCTGCTAGAGGAGAGATGATAATACCAAATGAGGGATTAGGGCACAAAATCCTATGTGCTGCCCCGCTAGCACACCAAAAAATATTATGACAAGCCTCGCCTCTGCTCACTGCCGCGCCTACCAATACGCCTTTTGGTTGAGATTCTAGGCATTGCGCGCTAGCTTTGTGAGAGCGATCTATTGAGCAGTGTTTCTAGGAAAATCGTGGCATAGCTCCCCTTTGGCAGACTAAATGTGAGCTCCATCTGCGCGACTTCGGGCTTATAAGTGTATGCCACATCTTGCGCCCACACCCACGCATACCGCCTGCTTCCCACCTCGCGCAATCGCGTATCTACAAACGCCCTTTCTATCTCTAATGCCACGCCTTGCGCGCTTATGAGCTTTTTGCCACACAGCGCGCCGCTTGGGGCAATTTGCCGTTTGCTAAAGCGCGCAGATTCTATCCCCACATCATCGATCACAAACGCCCTGCCGTATGGATAATGCACCGCCACATCGCCACGCAGTAGCTTAAAAAACTGCTCCTGCTCTTTGAGCGCGCAGAGCACCCCCTCATCGCACAATACACAATCTGGCACGCCATAGCCCCTAGCATTGCGCGCTAGCTCCCTTGGGCTGCAAGTTTCTATCATCGCGCTTAGGCGCATACGCTCTAGCAGCCAGAGGTTAAAGAGGTGGCTTTGGTAGGCAGAGAGTAGGAAGCGCGCGATTTTTTTATCACGAGTAATGCGGAGGTTTTCTAAGATTTTTTCGCCCTCTTGGTAGTTTTGTCCGTCTCTGCCAAATCGCTGATCCCCAAAATAATTCGCAAACCCGCTATCTTTGAGCACTTCAAGCGCGTTTATGGCTTTTTGGGCTTCAAGGGGCGTGAGTTTTTTTAACCGCATAAAAAAGCTATTGCCCCTTAGGTGTCCCACGCGGAGTTTGTTGGTATGTGCCCTGTGCTCTAGCACCTTGATACCTCGCTCATTTAGCGATGCACTGCACGCGCTTAGCTTAGATTCAAAGCTACGGGGGATTGAGAGGTATTGGTAAGTCGTGGCGTGCTTGTCCTTAAGCCCTGCGTAGCCAATTTGCGCGGATTTTAGCCCTAGGGTGTTGCTTAGGATCTCTACCATCTCAAAGGTGCTAAGCTCCTTTTTGCGCACAAGCACGATGAGATGCTCCCCTGCCCCACTTGGCTCATACAGCGGGATCTCACGCACGACAAAATCCCGCACACTCGGGCGGAAGTAACACGCAATGGGGGAATGAGTGAGATGAAAGAGTTTGCGCATACAACAACCTTAGAAAAATTAAAGTTTTTTAAAATTATAATACAGCCCTTTGTGAAATCTGTGCAAAATCCTAAGGAAACCTATGCAAACACTCAAAAAACTTTGGCTCCCCGCCGTGTGTCTCATCGCCATCTATGCAATGAGTATCGATCCTTCTTTAACCGAGATTTTTGCGGGGATTGGGGTGTTTTTGTTTGGTATGATTTTTTTAGAAAACGGCTTTAAGGGCTTTAGCGGCGGGATCTTAGAGAGTATCCTCACAAAATGGACAAATAGCAAGCTAAAAGCCCTGCTTTTTGGCATTATCACCACAATCCTTATGCAAAGCTCCACGCTTGTAACCATCATATCCATCTCCTTTCTTTCAGCCGGGCTCATCAGCCTCGCTCAAGCCATTGGCATAGTCTTTGGGGCAAATCTAGGCACCACCACAGGCGGGTGGATCATCGCGGGCGTGGGTATGAAGATGGACATCGCCTCCATTGCTATGCCCCTCATTGTCCTTGCGATTTTGCTCGTGTTTCAAAAGGACAAAAACATCAAATCCCTAGGGCATATCTTTGCGGGGATTGGGTTTTTTTTCTTAGGCATTGCGTATATCAAAAGCGGGTTTGAGGGTTACAAAGACGCGCTGGATCTAAGCGCGTATGGGAGCGGAAGCCCAAAGGATCTCTTTATCTTTGTGATGGCGGGAATCCTCATCACCTCCATCGTGCAATCAAGCTTTGCCACACTCACAATCATCATATCCGCCCTAAGCACAGGCACCATCACTTATGACAACGCGCTAGGGCTTGTGATAGGCACCAATGTCGGAGGCGTGGTAACCGCGCTTGTCGCCTCCTTTGGCTCAAATCTCGAGGGTAAAAAGCTCGCCATTACCAACACGATTTTTAACCTCATCATCGCCCTCATTGCGCTTGCGTTTTTGTCCTATTTTAAGGGCATTGTCGATCTCATTAGCGAGCTTAGCGGCATAGGCGAGCAGGATTACGCGCTCAAAATCGCGGTGTTTCATACATTCTACAACGCCCTTGCAGTGGCGATTATGACGCCTTATATCCAAGTGTTTGTGAAGTTTGCCAATACCTTCATAAAGAGCAAAAAGCCCGCCGATATGGACGCGCCTATCTATCTCAATGCAAACATCATCGCCTACCCGATGACAGCGACCCAAGCCCTCATCAACGAAGTCAAACATCTCTATGACAATGTCTTTAGCGTTATCGCGCATTCTCTAGGATTCTCGCGCTCTGATATTTGCGCCAATCTCCCCAAAGAGACGCTCCTAGCCAAAAAATGGTATAGCGATACAGGCAATGTCAATGATCTCTACCATCATAGGGTAAAAGTCCTCTTTGACGCGATTATCGACTTTAGCACCAAAGCCCAAACCCACATCAACCAAGAGGATTTTATCAAGATAAGCAATGAAGCCAATGTGAGCGCGCGCAACCTCGCTGAAGCCACCAAAAATATGATGCTCCTTGAAAAAAATCTCAAAAAAAACGCCACGAGCCCAAATCCCCAAATCGCCCAAGAATACAACCTCATCAGAATCCAAATCGCCCAGCTCCTTGCCAAAATAAACTCGCTCAAACTCATAGAATCCACAAACTACCAAGAAATCGCTGATATCCTCAAGCAAGAGCGCAAAGCCCTCAAGCAGTTTGACAAACGCGCACTTATGCGAGTAGAAAAGATCATTATTGAGAGCAAAATATCAGCAAACTACGCCACTTCACTACTCAATGACATCGCCTTTGCGAGCAATATGGGCAAGGAAATCATCAAAGCAGTGGGCAAAATCTACAAAATCTCCCTGCTTATGCAAAATAGCCAAGAGCTCCACAACCAAATCGATGATGAGCTCACGCACGAGGATTTGGAGGGCTCGCTCGATGAGATTGAAACGCGATGAGGCAAAAACCCAAAAACCTAAGAAACCAAAGAAAGGCACAAGCTATGAATCCCACACAAAACACAGCAGGATCTAAACGCAACAGCGTGGGCTATATGCACTATGTCTGCGACTTCACCTCGCCCTTTAACACCCAAGAATCGTGGGATAACTCTGGGCTCAATCTCGGCTCGCTCACACAAGAATTTGACAAGCTCTACATCACGCTTGAGGTTACCCACGCTCTGGCGCACTCCGTGTCGCCAAATAGCCTCATCATCGCCCACCACCCGCTTTTTTTTAAAAGTATCAAGAGCTTTGATACTGCCAGCTATCCGTGTAATATCGCGCGTGAGCTCATCGCCAAAAACTGCGCGCTTATCGCTATGCACACAAACTTTGACAAAAGCCATCTGAATGAATACTTCACACATCAGATTCTAGGATTTTCACATTTTGTGCAAGATTCTCTGTATTGCCACGGCGCGATAGAAAAGACTCCATTTGCCGAGCTTGCCAACGCCCTAAAAGCAAAGCTTGGGCTAGAAAGCCTGCGTGTGTGCCAAGCCAGTGAATCTATCGAGCATATTTTTGTGATTTGTGGGAGTGGGTTTAGCGAGATCGCCCACATCGCCGCGCTTACTCTCCCAAACAGCCTGCTTATTAGCGGCGATCTCAAATACCACGACGCGATGATTGCCAAATCCCTAGGCTTAAGCCTTATAGACATTCCACATTATGAGAGCGAAAAATATTTTACGCAAATTTTTCATTCCCTTTTGAAAAACGCGGGATATCAAGCTATAATTATGGATTGTGAAAATCCCATTACACACATTTAACCCTTAAAGGAGTCCTATGAACAAACATCTGCAATCACTTATCCAAATCGCAAACCTTGACAAACAAATCGATGACTTAGAACCCAAAATCACCCAAGCACGCAAAGAGCTAGATTCTAAAATAGCGCAAAAAGCCTCCACACTCCGCGCCATAGAGACACTACAAGAGCAAAGCAAAAATCTCCAACACGAAATAGCCCAAAACGATCGCCTCATACGCGAGACTTCCACGCGCCTAGAGGATATCGCTAAAAAGCAGCAAGAAATCCGCAACGAAAAGGAATTGCGCGCATTAAGCGTCGAGGAGGACATCGCTAAAGAAAATCTCACGCTTGCTAATGAGCAGATTCAAAAACTCCAAACAATCCAAAAAGCCAAAAATGATGAGATAACACAGCTCCAAGGGAGTATCAGCGAGCTAGATTCTCAAATCAGTGAGCTAGAGCAATCCACGCAAGGCGCGGTAGAAGTAATCAAAAAAGAGCAGCAAGAGATTTTCAAACAAAAGCAAGCAATCATCACCAAATCCGATATCAAAACCATCACATTTTATGAAAAAATCCGTCGCTGGGCAAAAAACACGAGCGTGGTGCCAGTGTTTAAACAAGCGTGTGGCGGGTGCTTCATACGCCTAAGCGATCGCACCTATGCCGAGGTGCTTTCAGGAGAAAATTCCCTCACTACCTGCCCGCATTGTGGCAGAATCCTCTACCCCTCCGACAAGCAAACCTACCAAGAATGCGTGCAGTAGTTAAGCACGCAATGGATTTACATTAAACCAAGGCTGCATTTGCGAACGACAAACACACTTTTTCTTATCATAAGCCTTATATGTCTCTATATGCTTAGCTTCCTAGCTATGCGTGTGGTAATGCAGATTGTCTTTGTCCCAGAGGCGAGCACGCAGGATTTGTGGATTGCCTATGAGATGGGCAGCAGGCTTGATTTGCGTGTGGTGTGTATGGGCGTGGCGGCTATTTTGCTCTTTAGCTACGCCACCGCCCTCCTCGCACCCCTTAGCGCGAGATTGCGCCAAGCCCGCGCAAGCACACAAGCGACTACTAAGGGAGGGGGAGTAGCACACAAAATTTTGCTTGCCTACATTGCCCTTATAAGCTTCCTTGTGTGCTTTAGTGCCATTGGCAATTTTTATTATTTCAAAACCTACCACACGCGCATTGACGCCTTTATCTTTGGGATTAAAGATGATGATACACTTGCGATTTTGCAAGTGATATGGCAGGATTATCCCGTGCTACTTATCCTTGGTGCTTGCGTGCTCTATGCCTTTGTGTGCGCTCGCTTGGCTCGAGGGATTCTAAGCCTGCACCTCCCAAATTTGCGCAGTGTCTCTGCCATAGTCCTGCACATTATCGCCATACTCTTACTTTTCCTCGGTATCAGGGGCTCACTAGGCACGCAACCGCTCAAAGCAGACACCATCTACACCACCCAAAACCAAAGCCTAAACCACCTCATCTTTAATCCCATTTTAGCCCTGCATTACGCGCATACACACTACAAAAACGCCATCAAGTTTCAACCCACAACGCTCACAGAGGGCACCGCGCTCCAAGCTAAGACTTTCCCCATCTTTTTTGCACACACACAAGACATGAATAAGCCCCTAGATTCTCTCCCCATTACAGAATCTAGCGCTCCCAAATCCCCCGCCACACACTTCCCCGCGCCACAATCCTCCCCGCACATCGTTGCCGTGCTGATGGAGAGCTTTGCTTCCAATATGCTTGCGCTTGATGATGCCAAGGATTTTGATTTGCTAGGGAGTTTCCGCCCATATTTTGAATCGGGCAAGCGCAAGCACGCAGGGCAAAACGACTTTGTCTTTACACACTTTCTATCCGGAGGCAACCACACTGCCGCTTCCTTTGCCCTGCTTTTGCCTATCGCGCCCCACCCCACGATCTCGCTTAGCTCTGCCAAAGCCACCAAGCTCCCACTCACGCCCATTGATGTCTATAAAAAAGCCGGATATGAAGTCATTTTCATCACTTCAGGCAACCAAAATTGGTACAGCCTCGGGGATTATCTCAAAGTCTTAGGGGCGGATGCAGTGTATGATAGCAGCTATATCGCCCAGTACTATCCACAGAGCAGGGCGAATGCGTGGGCGTTTGGCAATGCCGATGAATACGCGTTTTCTCTCGCCACCGAGATTTTGCTAGAGGCACAAAAGCCCACTTTGCTCATAATCCTCACGATCTCAAACCACCAGCCATTTGCCACGCCAAAGAGCTTTGAGCCCCCAACATACGCGCTAGATTCTAAGATGGATTTTTTTAGCTACGACAATCCGCAGCGCATAAGGCTTTTGCTTGAAGCTTTTACCTACGCAAGCGATGCGTTTGGGAAATTTGTGAGTGAAGTCCGCAATTCCCCCACCCTCAAGGACAAAGTCATCATCGGAGCAAGTGGCGATCACCTCTGTCGCGATATGAAGCAGGGCGCAAACATTGCGCTTGATCACGCCGTGCCCTTCTATCTCTATATCCCCACGCACATTGCCAAAGACTTGGAGTTTGATCCAGCCACGCTTGGCTCGCACAAGGACATCTTCCCCACGCTCTATGCGCTAAGTCTCAAGGAGTATGAATTTCTCTCGCTTGGCGGGCGCAATCTCTTTGAAGCCCACAAAGAGGGCAATGCAAAATACGACTTCGCCTACAACGACGCGGTGTGGATAGATAAAGAGGGTATCTATCCCATCGGCACGGACACGGGCTATCGCTATATCCTCAAAGATGGCGTGATAACTCCCCAAGAGCACTTCCAAATCCCAGAATCCAAAAGACAATTTATCGACAACTACCACAAACTTTCGTGGTGGCAGATAAATTACAGAATCTATGGCGACAAAGCCAAAGCACCCTAACAAAAGCACGCGTCTTTTAAAGCCACAAGTCTATGCAATGCGCCGCCTTGTGTGGTTTTAGAAAATCTAAGACGCCCACAAAATCTATCCCGATAGATTTAAAATCCTAAGAGAAAGTTAGATTCTAGATTCAGTAATTCAAGTTCAGAATCCAATCAAGATTCACAAAAACAAAACTTAAAATCTAGTCTTTCAGATTCTAAGTAATTTACAAAATCTAGCGCAGATTCAGAATCTAAACAACTCACACAATCCACCACTTCAAAAACCCTTATCAAGGCTTTGCCAAATATCAATAATGTGTGCGATAGCGCAAGCCGAGCGCAATTGCAAAATTGTGCCATTAATGCGGAGCAAAAATCAAATCAATATATAGGTGCGATAGCACCAACCGACACTCGCCCGCTTCGTGGTGCGCAATCGTTGGAGAAAGGAGGCAGTAGTGCCCTCCGCAACGATTGCGCTAGAAGCGGAAAAAGCGAGGCACTCCCCTTGTTTGCCGAAAAGACCCAACGGGTTGCAAGCAAAGCGCAGCAAAAAAGCGGCGCTTTATCTTTTTCGGGGCTTTAGCGAGCGGGGAGGGGATAACACCCCTTTTTCTTTTGCGCAAACACGAGATTCTAAAAAATTAGAAAATATCCGTGAGAATGCGATTCTAAGAAATTTAGAATCTACAGAATCTAGCGTGGAGATTCTCAAAAATGAAAAAACACAGAATCTAGGGAGCACAGAATCTAAAGTAGATTCAAAGACGATTACAGAATCTAGTTGCATAGATTCTAAAACATACGCAGAATCTAAAGGGATTCTAAGAAGTGAACAAAGACAGAATCTAACAATCAAAGAATCTGCAGAATCTAGATTCTAAATCTTTAGATTCTGCTAGGTATTGCGCTTGCGCGCTCCATTATTTGATATTTGGCAAAGCCTTGTTAAGAGTTTTTGAAGTGGGGGGGCTTGTGTGATTGTTTAGAATCCAACTAGTTTTAGCCTCGCTTTGTTATAATGCCGCGCAAAAGCGTTGCAAAGGATTTGCGTTGGACACATTGATTGCATTTGGCGTTGTTTTGTTTTTTGTCATACTCATCGGTGCGATACTCGGGATTTTTGCTTATAGCGCAAGCAGGCGTAACGCCACGCAGATAAAACAACTCCGCGCACTCCTCTCAAAAACCACAAGCGAGCTCCACGCGCTGCAGGAGCGGCACAATACATTGCAAAAACGCTTTTATAGATTTTCTTTACAAACCACCTCCGTGCTTAAATCCCCGTCAAAAGACGCGCAAGACGCCGCCCCTAGCAAAGCCCCCTCTAGCGCGCCCCACACCATAGAATCTAGCCACACAGAATCTAACACAGAATCTAGCGCGCAAATCCCTAAAACCCCTAAGCAAACCCCCGCACAGCACACAAAGGCCCTCACAGAGGCTACACCCACCAGCCCCATAGCCTCACTCACGCCACAGCACGCATTCTCAAAGCCCCAAGCACCCAAAAAGGTGCGCGAGGCGCGCTTTAGCTTCGAGCAGCTTTTTACCCAAAAAATTATGGTCTTTGTCGCGGGGATATTTTTCATCTTTGCTGCGTTTTTCCTTATCCGCTATTCCATAGAAAATGCCTTGCTCACGCCTCTAGCGCGCATTATCCTCGCCCTTAGCTTTGGTTTGGTACTCATTATTGCAAGCTTTGTGTGTGCGTTCTTTATGCGCACAAACGCCCTTAGCACAGGCTCTGCGCTAGATTCTGTGGCGCACTCCCCACACTCCCCACACTCCCCACACTCCGCAGCACGCTTACCCACAACCCCAAAAGTGAGGTAAAAAGCACACAAAATGTGATGACAAAAGCAAAGGCGAGGTAAGTTAGCAATGGGATTTTTATACCAGAGATTTTGAGCTTGAGCAAAAAGAGCAAGGTGGCAAGCGAACCTATGGGAGTGAGTTTAGAGCCGATATTGCAACCTAGTAGGTGCGCGAGGGCTAGGACATTTTGATGGGCTGAATCTAGGCTAAAAGATTCTATGGTGAGGTTGCCCAGTAGCACCATAGGGAGGTTGTTTATCACGCTAGAACCGAGACTTGAAAACACGCCTACGCTAAAAATCTGCACAAACAGCGGTGCAGATTCTATGCTTTCAAAAACCTCACGCATAGATTCTAAAAACCCCGCATTTTTCACACCAAACACCACCACAAATAACCCAAAACTAAAAACCACGACCGAAAAAGGCGTCTCTCTAAACAGGGTGCGAGGCTGAAATAGCCCCAAAGCCCACGCATACGCTAATGCGATAAAACTAGCCCCAAACAAAAAGACATAGAGTTCCGCACCATATCTCTCCCCAACGACAATCCCTCCTAAAAGTGCGATGACAAGGACATAGCACAAAAGCAAAGTGAGTTTGGTAGGCTTGTGCGCAAATGTGTGTTTTGAAAGCGGACAATCATGCTCTTTGTCGCAGGTGAAGCTAAATTGTGCGTTAGAATCTAAGCTAGATTCTCTTTTAGATTCTGTGGCAAAGCACAATGTGCGCGGGAGAAATCGTCTAAAACAAAGCCACGCAATACCCACAAAAGCAAGCAAACCAAAGATTTGGGGCAGTGCCATAGTAAGCGCAAAACGCACAAAATCCATACCAAACATTTGTGCAGTGATGATGTTGGTGAGATTAGAAATCACAAGAGCATTGGAGGCGAAGTCGCTGACAAAGCTAATAACAAGCAAAAACACAATAACAAGCGTTAAATGGCTTGTCTTTTTTGCGCTTTTAGCGGAGTGTTCGTGCTCGGCTTGGTCACTACCGCTAAGGTAGCTCCCGGCGCCTTGCCTCCAAAAACTCCAAAAATAGCTCAAAGATACTGCGCCACTCTCATTATCTTTGTTTGGTAAGTTTGGAATTTTTGGTTTGTTGGATTCTGTGCCGTTAGATTCTGTATTGGTTTGTGAATTTGTGTCGTTAGATTCATAAATTCTAGTATCTTGCGTAAGATTTGCCCGCTGGGATTTAGTCGCTTCGCTCCCGCATGAATGTTGCACAAAACGAGGCGAGGAAGCTACCTCTTTGGTAGTGCCCGAAGCCGAGTTGCCGTGCTCATTCAAAGATTGCGTAAGAGACGAATTTCTTTTGTCAAAGAGTGCTAGTATAAGCGGAGTTAAAACCAACACCGCCCCATCATTAGCAAAAACTATGCTTACCACACTCCCCAAAATAATGAGCAACACAAAGAATTTCCAAGTCTGGATAAAATGCGTGTGTGGCGTGATACACGAGGCAAGGTGTGTGAAAAATCCAAGCTTTTCAAAGGAGAGGCTAAGGAGGATAAGCCCGATGAGTGCAAGGGTGCTTGGCTTAGTAATCTCCCACACAAGTGCGATGTCGCTAAGACTTACCACATCTAGAGCATACGCACACACCGCCCCAAGTGTGCTAAATACCCATATTGGCAGTCTAAATGGGCGCAGATAAACACAACATATTGTGAGCGTGAAAATGATGTATCCCATAGCATTACTTATCTGATAAAATTGACTAGACTCGGCATTATAGCACAATTTGGAGTTTGTGGCTTGTTACCAAATCACACAGGGGCTAAAATATACTACCATAATTTTAACTCTAGCTTGATTTTTTGTTACTATTATCTAATGAAATCTAAAGACTACAAGTTAAGGAGTTTCCCATGAATGAAACAATCCAACAATCCCTCAAGCTCGCCAAAGAATTGCAACACAAGATTGAAGCACATATCTCACAGAGTGAGCGGGAATTTCACAAAAAAATGCAAAAACTACTAAATAATCCCAAAAATAAGGTTATGCTAATAGAATTATTAGACCGTTCTTTTAGATGTAAAGATAGGGCTGCTTCTTTTGAGCTTATAGAACATACCTTGAAAAAATTTGGTATAGCGGACTTTTTTACGAGCTTTGAAAAGTTCTTGCTTTTTTCTTTTATAAATTTTGGTCGCTTTGCGCCTAGCATTTCTGTGCCTTTTTTTGTTTCTCATCTTAGAAAAGATACAAGTGCTATGGTTTTAGACGCAAGTGAAAGCTTTTTAAAACCCCACATAGAAAAGAGAAAAAACGAGGATAAGATTACTTTGAATGTGAATCTAATCGGCGAGGAGGTTTTAGGAGAAGCAGAAAGTGCTTACCGCATAAAAAAATACGAAGAGGCTCTAAAATCAAGCTATATAACTTATATATCTATAAAAATTACTACTATTTTTTCACAAATTAACATCATAGATTACGAATACTCAAAAGATGAGGTGGTAAAAAGGCTAGATTATCTTTATGCCTTAGCTAGAGAGGAGGAAAAAAGGCAAGGTATTGAGAAATTTATCAATCTTGATATGGAGGAATTCAGGGATTTAGAGCTAACAGTGGCTGCTTTTATGGAAAGTCTAAGTAAATTTGACATAAAGGCTGGCATAGTCTTACAAGCTTATATACCGGATTCTTATGAGTATCTTAAAAAACTTTTTGCCTTTTCAAAAGAGAGGGTTTTAAAAGGAATGAAGCCTATAAAAATCCGCTTCGTAAAGGGTGCAAATATGGAAAGTGAGGAAACTATCGCAAGTCAAAGAGGCTGGGAGCTTCCAACTTTTTATAAGAAAATTGATACAGATAGCAATTACAACAAAATGCTTGATTTTATCCTTCAAGATGATAACTACAAATACATCAACATCGGCATAGCAAGTCATAATATCTTTGAGATAGCCTATGCTTACACAAGGATAAAAGAGGCTAATGCACTTGATAGCTTTACCTTTGAAATGCTTGAGGGTATGTCTTTGCAATGCTCTTATGAGCTGTCTAAAATTCATAATCTTATTTTGTATGCTCCAGTTTGTGATGAGGCACATTTTAACAATGCCATAGCCTATCTTGTAAGAAGACTTGATGAGAATACTAGCGAGGATAATTTTATGCGCTATTTTTTCAACCTAAAGGTTGGAGATTCAAATTGGCAAATGCAAGAAAAACTTTTTTTAGAAGGTTTAGAAGGCATTAAAAGCCTAGATAATAGCACTCACAGAAAGCAAGATAGAAACAAAGAACAAAATATAAAAAGCTCTTATGAGAGTAAAAGCTTTACAAATGAAAGCGATACAGATTTTATCTTAGCTCAAAATAGGGCTTGGGCTAAAAAAATCAAAGAAAAATATGAAAATTTAAGCGGCTATGATGTCTATCCTGTGATAAAAGATAGTATAAAAGATGAAAGCCTAAGCTATATCGAAGTAAAAGATAAGATAAAAAATCGTGTAATAGGCAAGGCTTACTTAGCTGGAGAAAAAGAGATAAAAGAGGCTTTGGAAGTAGCTAAAAACTCTAAGTTTAAAGAAAAAAGCTTTGATGAGATTCATCAGATTTTAGCCCGTGCTGCAAAGCTAATGCGAGAAAAAAGAGGAGATTTGATAGGTCTTGCAGCCTTAGAAGTGGGTAAAACTTTTTTAGAAATAGATCCTGAAGTGAGTGAAGCGATAGACTTTACCGAGTTTTATCCACATTCTTTAGCTAAACTAAGAGAGCAAAATCCTAAGACTAAATTTAGCCCAAAGGGCGTGGGAGTTACCATAGCACCTTGGAATTTCCCTGTGGGAATTTCTGTAGGCACGATAGTAGCACCGCTTGCTGCGGGTAATGCTGTGATTTATAAGCCCTCATCGCTATCTACGCTTACAGGATATATGATTTGCGAAATTCTTTGGGAGGCTGGAGTGCCAAAAGACGCGCTTATTTTCTTGCCTTCAAAGGGAAGTGATGTTTCAAAATACTTACTTGTAGATGAAAGTGTGAAATTTAGCATACTCACAGGAGGAGAAGAAACGGCTTATAAAATGCTAAAAGCTAATCCTACCTTGCTTTTAAGTGCTGAAACAGGAGGCAAAAACGCCACCATAGTTTCAAAATTTGCCGATAGAGATAGTGCTATTAAAAACATAGTGCATTCAGCCTTTTCAAATTCAGGGCAAAAATGCTCGGCTACTTCTTTGCTTGTCTTAGAAAGTGAGGTTTATGATGATGAGGATTTTAAAAAGACTCTTGTAGATGCAGCCTCATCTATGCTTGTTGGTTCGCCATTTGAGTTTAAAAATAAAATCGCTGCTCTTTGTGATGATATAGATTCTAAGGTTCAAAAGGCTTTAGATGAGCTTAAACCTTATGAAAGCTGGGCTTTAAAGCCTAAATTTATAGATGATAACAAGCATTTGATGAGTCCTGGCATAAAATACGGCACAAAAAAGGGTGATTTTACCCATATGACAGAGCTTTTCGCACCGATTTTAACCGTGATGAGAGCAAGAGATTTAAAAGAAGCAATTGAGATAGTAAATTCCACAGGATATGGGCTAACTGCTGGTTTTGAAAGCCTTGATGAAAGAGAGTGGGAGTATTTTCACACACACATAGAGGCTGGAAATATTTATATAAACAAACCTACAACAGGTGCGATAGTTTTGCGTCAGCCCTTTGGAGGTATTAAAAAATCCGCCATTGGCTTTGGTAGAAAGGTAGGAATTTACAACTACATCACGCAATTTTTAGATATCTACCAAGATGAAGTTGATGAGAATGTGCTTGAAAATGAACTTGCAAAAGAACTTAAAAAGCTTGGCTTAGATGAGCTTTGTGCTATGGCAAAATCTTATGCTTATCATTATGAAAACGAATTTAGCCTTAGCAAGGACTATGTAAATATCAGAGGAGAGGATAATCTTTTCTCATACACAAAGATAAAAAATCTTGGCTTTAGAGTGTGCAAAGATGATAGTTTAAGAGATATTTTAGCTGTCATCTTAGCAGCAAATACTGCTAAGGTAAAACTTGACATAAGCTTTGATGAAAATGAAAATATATCAAAAGCAAAAGAGCTTAGTCAAAAACTAAATTTAAGTGCAGAATTCATACAAGAAAAAGAAGAGGATTTTGTGGCTAAGATAGAGGAGTATGAGAGAATCCGCTATCACGCAAAACCTAGTGTAAATGACAAAATTTACATAAAAGCTGCTTCTTTAGCTAAGATAGTCATTAGAGATAAGCCGCTTTTAAATGGACGCTTTGAGCTTTTGTTCTACCATAATGAAAAGTCTTTGAGCATATCCTATCATCGATATGGAAATTTAGGGATTCGTGCTTTAAAAAACTAAAAGGAGGATATAATGGAAGTTGTAAGTATAAACACACCTATTGCGATAATGTTTGTGAGCTATGCAGCTTTGATGCTTTTTATAGGTTTTTATTTTTATCGGCAAAACAAAAGCACCGAGGATTATTTCCTTGGTGGTCGCTCTATGGGACCTGTGGTTTCTGCCATAAGTGCTGGGGCTTCGGATATGAGCGGGTGGCTTTTAATGGGCTTGCCCGGAGCGTTGTATGTAAGTGGCTTTATCGATAGCTATATTGCCATAGGCTTGACCATTGGGGCAAGTTTGAATTGGATTTTTGTCGCCAAAAGACTTAGAATCTACACAAGCGTGGTGGCAAACTCACTGACAATCCCAGATTATTTTGAGACGCGATTTAGCGATGATAAGCATATTTTACGCGTGGTTTGTGCGGTGGTGATTCTCATCTTTTTTACCTTTTATGTTTCATCAGGGCTTGTGAGTGGGGCGAAACTTTTTGAGGAAGTTTTTGGTATCAAATACTCCCACGCCTTGACTACTGGGACTTTTATCATCGTGGCTTACACCTTTTTTGGAGGTTATAAGGCTGTGTGTTGGACGGATATGATTCAAGGACTTTTAATGATTTTAGCCCTTGTGGTCGTGCCAATTGTGATGCTTTCCCACATAGGCGGACTTGATGAAGCGGCAAAATACATCAGAAACTCCGATGATTCAAGCAAAAAGATTGTGGAGTTTCAGGGGCAGATTCCAAAATTTATAAATAACCTTGAGAGTGCAGAATCTAAGGAGTTTGTAAAATCCCTCATACAAAACCTCCAAAACACACAAGATCGAAGTATCCACGCCTCAAAGATTCCAGCACAATTACAAGATGATGCCAATATTTTGACATTTTTTGACAATAAAGCAGTAATTACCTCCAAAGACATAGCACACAAGCTAGAATCTGCCTTGTTATCAAATGACAATACCACTCTTCATTCCCTACTTTTAGCATTTGCAAAGATACCTTTTGTCGCAAAAGAGCGGTTGCAATGGCTTAGCGGTGTCTCTATCGTGGGGATTATCTCGGCACTTGCTTGGGGACTTGGATATTTTGGGCAACCTCATATTTTAGTGCGATTTATGTCAATCCGCTCGACCAAAGACATTCCCACAGCGACTTTTATCGGCATAGCTTGGATGGCTATTTGCCTCATTGCTGCTTGTTTTATCGGTATGCTTGGCGTGGCGTATGTCAATAAATTTAATCTCACCCTGCAAGATCCCGAACGTATTTTTATCGTGATGTCCCAACTCCTCTTTAACCCATGGATTGCTGGAATCTTGCTTAGCGCAATCCTTGCTGCGATTATGAGCACCGCCAGTTCGCAACTACTCGTCTCTAGCTCCACGATTGCAGAGGATTTTTACAAAAAGGTTTTCAAGCAAGAAGCATCAGAGGCGATGGTGCTACGACTTGGCAAAATTGGGGTGCTTGTGGTGGCACTCATCGCCTTTGTCATCTCCACAGATAAAGATTCTAGCGTGCTAAGTATCGTGGCTTATGCGTGGGCTGGGTTTGGAGCGTCTTTTGGGTCGGTGATGCTTTTCTCGCTTTTTTGGAGCAGAATGACAAGAATCGGCGCGATTGCTGGAATGATTAGTGGTGCGGCTGTCGTGGTGGCTTGGAAGCAATTTTTTGCTGATACGGGTGTGTATGAGATTATCCCGGGATTCTTGGTGGCGTCTTTGGCGATTGTTGTCTTTAGTCTAGTGAGCAATGTGCGTCCGGGCACCAAAGCTGCCTATAACAAAATGCTAGAAAATCTCTAAAATTTGGAGTAATTTTGCCACAGAATCTCGCTTGATGCCTTTGATGAGGGCTATTACAACCCTATCACGCCCACTCTCTGCCTATCATACTTAGAATCTAGGGCAATATCTAATAAAGCAGAGGCATAATCCGCATAACTGCCCTTAGACTCGCCCTTGTCATTCACCTCAAAGACTTCGCCAATGATTTTGTATTTGCCTGTTTTTGGGGCGTCATAGACAAAGATAGCAGGAGGGCTGACAAAAACCCAATGTATATCGCCAACCCCGCGCAAAAAGTCTAGCACCTCGCCTTGAGCCTTTGCTAATGGCAAATACTCGCTTGGGAACTCTTTGGTATCATACAGTCTTGTCGTGTGGCTTGTATCCATATACAGACTGCCCGCTCCGCCGACGATTAAAAGCTTTGCCTGACTGCCTTTAAGAATCTGTGCTAGATGCTCAATATGCTTTTTGTGCAAGCTTAGATTTTGCCACTCACCAAAGGCATCGATAATCACATCAAAGCCCTGCAAGTCTTTAGATTCTAGCTTGAAAATATCTTTTTGCACCACCTCTACTTCTTTAGCAAACTTGCCCTTTTTAGAATCCCGCACAAACGCACTCACTTTGAGCCCTCTACCCACTGCCTCTTCTACGATGAGGCTACCCGCCTTACCACTTGCCGCTAGGACGGCGACCTTTAGATTTTGCATATTTTGCTCCTTGTGTGTTGTGCTGCCTTTAGCAGAGCAAGAGCCGCTAAAAAGTGATAGTGCTAATGTGAAAACGAGAAGTTTTTTCATACCTTTCCTTTTTTAGAAAATTTTGCCCGTTTAAGGCAATGATGAAATGATAATAAACTAAGTGTGAAAGATCAAGTAGGCATTATTTTATAATCTAGTATCATTTTTCATACTATTGCGTAAAATAGGAGAATTTTAGGGAAAGATTTTAGAATCTAAAGAGCTAGATTCTAAGAAATATGCTACAATCGCGCACAAAAACCAAAGGATAACAATGAAAAAATACCATTCCCCCTGTCCAGTAGAGACAACACTCAATCTCATTGGCAATAAATGGAAGTTGCTCATTGTTTATAATTTACTAGAGGGCAAAAAACGCTTTGGGGAGCTAAAGAAAAGCATCAGCGCGACAAAAAATCAAAATATCTCACAAGCGGTTTTGACACAGAATCTGCGGGAGCTAGAGGAGGCAAAGATTCTCAAGCGCAAGGTCTATGCTGAAGTCCCACCAAGAGTGGAGTATGCGCTCACACCGCTTGGAGAAAGCCTAAATGGGGTTTTAGAATCTCTAGCCACTTGGGGGGAGTGCTACAAGCAGTTTTAGCGCACATACCACAACCTATGGTATCTAAACAAAGCTAGCAGATTCTAGGCAGAATCTCGCCCTGTGGGTATTCTAGGTAGCGTCTCGTGCCATAGGCATTATGCAAAACCACTCTTTGGGGATTTTGCTCACAAACCTCGCCAATGAGGCGTGCGCTTTGCCCTAGTGGGTGGGCGTGCAGGAGCTCTAGCACCCTCTGTGCGTCCTTGCGCGAGACGCTGAGCACACACACGCCCTCATTTGCCAACACATAAGGCTCAAGCCCAAGTATCTCACACACCCCACGCACTTCATCCAAAATCGGCACTTGCGATTCTTGGATACTAATGCCCACATTGCTTGCTTGCGCCCATTCATTGAGCACGCTTGCGAGTCCTCCTCGCGTCGCATCGCGCAGCGCGTGAATCTCCACACCGGAGGCAAAAAGCGGCTCTAGCATACCAAAGAGCTGCGCACAATCACTCTGCAAGCTACTCACTAGTCCTATTTCGTTACGCTCACAATACACCATACTCCCGTGCGTGCCGACATTACCGCTCACGATGATACAATCTCCGTTTGTGAGATTATGCGCACTAAGATTTTCATACACCACCTCGCCATAAGCGGTTGTATTGATAAAAATCTTATCCATACTCCCCTTTGGCACGACTTTGGTATCCGCGCTTAGGAGTTTGAGCCCACCTCGCTCAAGTTCGCGCGCCATCGATACCACGAGAGATTCTAGCTCCTCGCTCCCAAAACCCTCCTCGATGATAAATCCCGCACTTAGATACATCGGACGCGCGCCCATCATCGCCACATCATTACTACTCCCACACACGCAGAGCTTGCCGATATCCCCGCCCCTAAAGCGATAGGGTGTTATCACATAGCTATCCGTGCTCATCGCAAACGCCCCCGCGCCCCCGCGCGCTATGCCCGCATCCTCTCCACTGCCCTGCATAAAGGGCGCTAGGTGTTTGAGAAAAATTTTTTGCGTGAGTTCTTGGGATTGTATCCCGCCGCTACCGTGTGCTAGAGTGATAGTCATAAAGCCTCCTTGTGCTTAGAGATTAATCCGTGTAGATTGACTAAGCAACGCGTGGAGAAACTGCCCCTCCTGCTGCTGCCAAAAGCCCAAATCACACACGATAAAAAGCCGCTTTTTGAGCCGACTGATCGCGACATTGAGTCCAAAGAGCGCATTAGTCTGCCTAGAATCTGTCAAGTAGTAGTGCAAGCCCACTGGTGAAAAAATCACATTTTCCCATTCCCTACCCTGCGAGCCGTGTATGGTGCTGATATCACTATGTGCGATGGTGCGCTGCAGGAGCTTTTTTTGATTGACAAATGGCGTGATGATACCAAGGCTTTGTGTGAGGGATTTTTGGTGCAGGTATTTGTAGAGCTTGTGGATAGCTAGGGCTTCATTTTGGCTCACATTGCTTTGTGCCTCGCCCTTAGCACCACTATCGATACAATAAATCTCCATCCTCTCATCACGCCCGCGCAAGCCTATGTGATAAATCGCGCGATCTAGAATCTGTGCGAGATTGTCCCCATAGCGATGTGTGAATCTAAGCTCGGCTATGTGGCTAAGGGTGGGCGTATCGGTGGGCTGCTTCTCTAGCATAACTTGGGGAGAGTGAAAAAACTCTTCTAAAAAAAGCGCGGAGAGATTCCACACACTCACTTCTTTGTGAATCTTAAGCGCATTAGGGGGCATTTCACAGATTGGCATAAGCTGCTTGTGATCGCCAAAAAGCGTGAGTGGCACATCATCTGCGCACAACGCACACGCTTTGGCTAATGGCGCAAACGCGCACTCATCCAAAAAATAATGCGCAAATTCCACCTCGAGATTCTCACGCTTTTTGATAAAGCCATCGAGCGTAAGCCCGATGATATGCGCATTTTTAAGGCGATTTTTGAGCGAAGTGGGTTGGGCAAAAAGTGAGGTTTGTCCTCGTTGGACAAGGAGGTTTGGATCGCAGCATTCTGGATAGAGACTTAAGAATTTTTGCGTGGGCATACCAAGCCGCAGGAGATTGCTAAGCTCAAAGTCCATCTGCTTAAAATGCGCAATAAGCGTGGTGAAAATCTGCTCTAGCGCGGAGTTTGTGGGGGCTAGCACGCAGGTTTTAAGCCCCTGCTTGGCATAATGATACACCGCCTCAAAAAGCACAACCTGCGTCTTGCCGCTGCCCGGCGCGCCCCACACATAGCTAAGGCTTTGGGAGAATAGCATAATAAGGGCGTTTTTTTGATACTCATTGAGGTATGAGGGGATTTGTGGAGGGGCGATGGGCTTCCTGCTAGGTAGGGAAAGGGGGTGCTTGGTAGCAAACTCCTCGACATTGCGCACGAGAAACTTAAGATCACTAAAAAGTTTGAGATTTTCTAGCGCGAGCTTATGTGCGCTGGATTTTTTGGGCTTTTGGCTTTGGAGTTGCTGCAGGGATTCTAAAAGCTCATAATTTGGGGAAATCTCTAGGATAGAATCTTCTTGATTGTATTGCATATCCGCACACGCACTTAGTTCAAAAAGCCTCTCCCCCACTTGCAGCACCAAGCCATCTTGGGATAAAACTTTCACTCCAAGTGTGAGGATAAGTCGCTCCTGCTCCAAGGTTGCGCCGACGATTTTAAGCTCTTCTAAGCCCAGATCGTGCTCGCTAAGATACGCGTAATAGCTCTTGGCTGAATCTATAAGTATCTCTTGTGGTGTTTTCACACAATCCATCACAAAAGCGCACCGTATTTGTAATACGCCGCACACGCACCCTCGCTGCTCACCATACAGCTTCCTATGGGGTTGTTTGGCGTGCAGGCTTTGCCAAAGACTTTGCAATCCATAGGCTTGGCATTGCCTTTTAGGATCTCGCCACACAAACAAGCCTTGTGATCTGCCTTGCGCTCTTTGGGGAGATATGTGGCAAATTCTATCTCGGCATCGTAGCGCGCGAACTCATCTCTAAGGCGCAGGGCAGATTCTGGAATATCGCCTAGCCCACGCCACTCAAAATGCTCTCGTGGGCAAAAATATCGCTCCACCATCGCTTGGGCTTTGAGATTGCCCTGCATATCCACCACGCGCGCGTATTGAATCTCAAGGCGCGGAGTGCGACTAATAGCCTGTTTGAGGATAGAGAGAATGCTTTGCATCATATCAAGCGGCTCAAAGCCACTCACCACAATGGGGAGCTTAAATCGCTCCAAAAGCGGCGCATAGATTTTCGCCCCGCTTATCACGCTCACGTGAGAGGGTGCGATGAGGGCATTGATAGAGCAATCAGATTGGGCGAGGATAAGCTCTAGGGGTGGGGGGACAAGCACGTGGTTTATATGAAAATACACATTTGTGAGCCCTAGGGCGATACACTGCTCCAAAAGCGCGGCACTCATAGGCATAGTCGTCTCAAAGCCGATAGCAAAAAACACGATTTTTTTACTAGGATTGTCTTTAGCGACTTTTAGCACCTCTATGGGCGAATACACAAAGCGCACATCCGCACCTTGCGCACGCGCATTTTGCAGGCTACCATTGCTACCGGGGACTTTTATCATATCCCCAAGCGTTAGCAAAATCACATCGGGAGACATTGCGATATGATACGCCTCATCGATACGCCCACGCGGCATAATGCACACCGGGCAGCCCGGTCCGTGGATAAACTCGATATTTGGCGGCAAAAGCTTGAGCAAGCCGTATTTCATAAGCGTGTGGGTATGCCCGCCACACACTTCCATAATCCTAAGCTGGGCGGGGAGCTTGGGGGCGAGTGCCTGTATCGTGTGCGCTACTGCGAGGATAGAATCTCTATCCCGATATGTCTGCATATAATCCATAAAAAGCCTTGTTGTCTGATAAATTACATAACAAATGGTGGATATTACATAATCCTTGCTTAATTTTTACAGGACTTGTGCTATCTCAATTTGAGATTGGCATTAAGCGTAACCATCGCCCTTAAGCGCGCTATAGTGGATTGTATGCTACAATGCACCCACACTAAGCGTTTGTGCTTGTCTAAAGCCCACGCATTGCACATAAGGACAAAAGGATCAAAATGCCGCGACGCAAATCACTCACTATCCGCCTTGGCGGCGGACTTGGGAATCAGATGTTTGTCTATGCCTTTGCACGCTATCTCCAAACATATGGCTTTGCCATAACACTAGATACAAGTGTTTATGAGGACAATGAGGGGGGGGGGGCAGTAGTGAAAATCGCGCACTTGAGTTAGCGCACTTTAGCCTCAATCCACATATCACGCTCACTAGCTTTACTCATCCGCTCCGCCATCCTATCAAGAATCATTGCGTGTTTTTCCCATATTTGTATTTTTGGCTCACACACTCTGGGCGCAATAGGCTTTTGCATATCACAAATCGTATTTGTGGTGCTGTGTTTAAGAAAATGCCTCTAGACATACAATGGTGGTATAGGCGCTAGTTTTTTGTCGAACAATGGACAAACGCGAAGCTGTGCCACGCACACCACACAATGCTTAAATCCCATAACTTCGCATTTGCAAATAATGCCTATGTGTGTGGCTGCTTTCAGAATCTAGAGTATTTTTCCGCGCTTAAAGACACGCTGCAAAAGGACTTTAGGCTCAAAACACCGCTTAGCGCAGCAAATGCTAGATTAAAAGAAAAAATCCTGCAAACGCCAGATTCTGTGTTTTTGCACATTAGGCGCGGGGATTATTTGAATCTTTGGCATTTTATAGAGCTTGGAAGTGCGTATTACAACAACGCCCTAAGGGAGATAAAGGCGCGTGTGCAACGCCCAAATGTGTTTGTCTTTAGCAATGACATTCTATGGTGTGAGCAGCATTTTCTCCAAAGTCTAGATTCTAAAGTGCGTGAGGGGGTGAGATTTGAATTTGTGCGGGGTAATTCTGAAACAAATGCGGCAGAAGAGATGGAGCTAATGAGAAGCTGCAAGCACGCTATCATAGCAAACTCCACTTTTAGTTGGTGGGCAGCGTATCTTATTGGCTATAAGGATAAAGTCGTGTGTATGCCTAGATATATTTTTTGCAATCCGCATTATGCCCCAAACGATCTTGCAAATTACCTCCAATGCCCGGGCTGGATTCTCATCAATCATATTTGGTAGGATAATCTTAAGTAGGAAGGGTAGGATTAAATGCCTCTTATGCCTTAGGGAAGCAATGACAGAGTAAGCTCAGAATCTACACAAACGCCACAAAAAGATCATACCCTAAGCAAGCGATGCAGAAAGACAAAGAAAGAAGCCATAAAAGAGCTTTGTGGTCTCAAAGCCCTATAGAGGGGTAAATCACCGATTATGCGTTGCGTTTCTCCATAATCTCTTTGGCAATATTATTGGGAACTTCACCGTAGTGATCGAATTCCATAGTGTAAGTGCCGCGCCCTTGTGTAGCGGAGCGCAAATCGGTAGAGTATCCAAACATTTCAGCCAATGGAACAAACGCATTGACAATCTTTAGCCCCATACGATCGTCCATAGAGTTAATCTGTCCGCGTCTTCGGTTGAGATCTCCTATCACATCGCCCATATACTCCTCTGGCACCTCTACTTCGACTTTCATAAGCGGCTCTAGCAATACCGCATTCGCCTTTCTACACGCATCTTTAAACGCCATAGAACCCGCGATTTTAAATGCCATCTCTGATGAATCCACTTCGTGATAGCTACCATCATAAAGCGTTACTTTAAAATCCACCACAGGATACCCTGCCAACACGCCATTTTGCATAGCTTCTTGGATACCTTTATCCACAGCAGGAATGTATTCCTTAGGGATCACACCGCCACTAATGTTATTAACAAACTCATAACCACTGCCGGGCTCTTTTGGCTCTAGTCGGATAAATACATGCCCATATTGACCACGTCCGCCTGATTGCTTGGCGTATTTGCACTCCTGCTCGACAGCACTTCTCACCGTCTCTCTAAACGCCACCTGTGGCTGCCCCACTTCTGCCTCGACTTTAAACTCTCTTTTCAGCCTATCAACGATGATTTCTAGGTGCAACTCTCCCATACCGCCGATGAGCGTCTGCCCTGTCTCTTCTTGTGTGCTTACTCTAAAGCTTGGATCTTCCTCAGCAAGCTTGCCCAATGCGATAGACATTTTTTCTTGATCTGCCTTTGTCTTTGGCTCAACTGCAATTTGAATTACCGGCTCTGGGAATTCCATTCTCTCCAATATCACTGGCTCTTTCTCATCACACAATGTATCCCCAGTAAGCGTGTCTTTTAGCCCCACAAACGCACAAATTTCGCCGGCATAAATCTCTTTAATATCCTCACGTTTATTAGAGTGCATTTTTAAGAGCCTACCAACGCGCTCCTTTTTGCCTTTAGTAGAGTTTAAAACATAGCTTCCAGACTCTAGCATACCACGATAAGCCCGCACAAATGTCAGCTGCCCCACAAATGGATCAGTCATAATCTTAAACGCTAAGCCCGCAAAAGCACCCTTATCACTAGATTCTACGCTGATCTCGCTTTCATCTTTTGGATTGATACCCCTAATCTCTGCAACTTCCGTGGGCGCTGGGAGAAAATCCACTACCGCATCCAAAAGCGTCTGCACGCCTTTGTTTTTAAAGCTAGAGCCACAAAGCATAGGGATTAAACTCATATTGAGACAACCCGCCTTAATGCCCTTTTTGATCTCATCAACGCTAAGCTCCTCGCCACCGAGATATTTTTCCATCAATACCTCGTCCTGCTCCGCTACAGATTCAAGAAGTTTTTCTCGATATTCCTTTGCTTTGTCCATAAGATCTGCTGGAATATCCTCTATATCGTATTTAGCCCCCATAGATTCGTCATTCCATACGATTGCTTTCATTTGGATGAGATCCACTACGCCCTTGAAGTTTTCCTCGGCTCCAATGGGGATATTAATAGGCACAGGATTTGCCTTTAGGCGTTGCTTGATTTGAGACTCTACATTATAGAAATTTGCCCCAATTCTATCCATTTTATTCACAAACACCATTCTAGGCACGCCATATTTGTTTGCTTGTCTCCAAACGGTTTCACTCTGTGGTTGCACGCCACCTACCGAACAAAACACTGCCACAGCACCATCTAGCACGCGCATAGAGCGCTCTACTTCAATTGTAAAATCCACGTGCCCGGGGGTATCAATCAGGTTTATCTGATAATCCTTCCAAAAACAAGTCGTTGCTGCAGAGGTGATCGTAATGCCCCGCTCTTTTTCCTGCTCCATCCAGTCCATCGTCGCAGCACCATCATGCACCTCGCCGATTTTATGACTCACACCGGTATAAAATAAAATCCTCTCTGAAGTCGTCGTCTTACCAGCGTCAATATGCGCTGCAATACCTATGTTTCTAATTCTGTTTAATGGGGTTTGTCTCGCCATAATCTAGTCCTTCAAAGAGTCTTACCAACGATAGTGTGCAAACGCCTTGTTCGCTTCCGCCATCTTATGCACATCTTCTCTTTTCTTAAACGCTGCACCTCTATCATTTACCGCATCCATTAGCTCATTTGCTAATCTCTCTACCATAGTGCGTTCATTACGCTTTCTTGTGGCTTCTAGAATCCATCGGATAGAAAGTGATTGTTGTCTAGCAGGGCGCACCTCCACCGGGACTTGATAGGTAGCACCACCTACCCTACGGCTACGCACTTCCACCAATGGCTTAACCTTTTCTAGGGCTTTTTCAAACACCTCAATTCCCTTCTCGCCACTCTTCTCTTCTATCTTGTCAAATGCAGCGTAGATAATTTTCTCACTCACGCTTTTCTTACCATCATACATCATTTTATTGATAAATTTCGTAACTACTTTGTTGTTGTAGATAGGATCACCCAAAACCTCTCTAACGGGAGCTTTTCTTCTTCTCATACAAAACCTTCCTTAAGTGATTTATTTTTTATCAGCGCCACTCTTAGCTTTTTTGGCACCATATTTACTACGCGAAACAGTTCTCTTAGCCACACCTGCAGTATCCAACGCACCACGCACAATATGGTATTTCACACCCGGTAAGTCTTTCACACGACCACCGCGCACAAGCACAATAGAGTGCTCTTGGAGATTGTGTCCCTCTCCGGGGATATAGCTAATAACCTCAAATTTTGATGTGAGCTTGACTTTTGCTACTTTTCTAAGTGCGGAGTTTGGCTTTTTAGGAGTGGTGGTATAAACACGAGTGCAAACACCCCTTCTCTGTGGGCATTCTAGCAATGCCGGTGACTTAGTTTTCTTAAGAACTTTTTTTCTCTCTTTTCTGATTAACTGATTGATAGTTGGCACGAATATCCTTTCCCAAATGTAATGTGAAAAATGGTGGGATTATAGCCCACCAAAGCTTTTGTTTATCTTAGAGAGCCCAAAATTAGCTCTCTTTTGCGTCCTGCACACTATACTTGAACTTCTTGTGATGATAGAGCCCTGTCCCTACCGGAATCATTCTACCAAGCACCACATTTTCCTTTAAGTCATCAAGTGTATCTGTTTTAGCCGCTATACTAGCCTCTGTTAAGACTTTGGTAGTCTCTTGGAATGATGCTGCTGAAATCACAGAATCGCTTCCTATAGCCGCCCTTGTGATACCAAGCAACACCGGTTCCGCAATAGCTGGCTCCCCACCGAGCTTGAGAATCCGCTCATTTTCCTCTTTAAAATGACGCTTGCTAATCAAATCGCCATCAATAAACTTCGTATCGCCGCTATCGATAATCTTAACTTGTCGCAGCATCTGTGAGACAATAATCTCAATATGCTTATCAGCGATATTCACGCCCTGACGGCGATAGACTTGCTGCACCTCACTCACGATGTATTTATGTAGCGCCTTCTCCCCAGAGATTCTCAAAATATCGTGGCTTGAAACCACTCCATCTGTCATCGCCTCGCCTGCATGGACAAATTCACCAGCGCGCACCAAGATTCTCTTATTTTTATCCACAGAATACTCTGCCACACGCCCATCATCCGCGGTAACCACAATCCTCTCTTTGCCTCTTAAAGCCTTACCAAAGCTCACAACCCCATCGATTTCTGAGAGAACTGCGATGTCTTTTGGCTTGCGTGCTTCAAAGAGCTCTGAAACGCGTGGCAAACCTCCGGTAATATCCTTAGATTTTACCAATGCCTTAGGTGTCTTTGCCAAAATATCGGCTTCCTGCACAACCGCACCATCTTGAATCGCAATAGTTGTATTGGATTCTAAAGGATAGATATGCTCCTTACCAGCCTTATCAATCACCACGATAGCAGGCTTTTTGTCCGCCGGAATATACTCACTGACAATAAAGCTCTTAGCACCAGTGAGCTCATCTTCTTGCTCATTAACCGTGATACCAGCGATGATGTCTCGATACTCGACCTTTCCGCCCACTTCTGCGATTGTTGGGTTATTATAAGGATCCCAACTAGCCACGACGATATTTTCTTTATTAAGCGGTTGGGCAATGATACTCTCAGAATCCACCACGCTATTATCATCGATGAGAATCTTAGAGTTGCGCGCGATATAATGACGCGTAGATTCTCTGTCGTTCTCATCGGCGATGACTGCAAACACGCCTTTTTCATCAATCACCATACCCTTTTTGATGTCGCGTTTGCGCTCTAGGGTATCGGAGTTTAAGAAATAATACTTGACGATGCCTTTTTCTTTTGCCTCAATCTTGCAGGCGATTGGATCGTTATCGGCAACTTTTAGCTCACTACCATATGGGATTCTGTGTGGCACATTCCAGCCATCTTTGATGATATCCACGATACTGCCGCCTGCACTGACTTTGTAGCCGCTATCGTGAGGTACCAAAAGCTTGCCATCGACTTTGCCAGTGATTCCTGCGAGCTCGTTTTTCTTAGCGATATCATCTTTGCGCAAATTATAATGCACCTTATCCTTATCGCCCACAACCGTGATCACCACTTCATCATGTACATTTTCGATATGCACCACACCATCAAATGGCGCCTTGATTTTGGGCTCCACGAGTAAGACGGCGGCATTGCGTCTATTGGCTACGATATGCTGACCTTCTTTGTTTTTGAATGTCTTAATATTGTAGTAGCGGATAAAGCCTTCTTTGTTCGCCTCGATTCTGTTTTCCTCTTGGCTTGTGCTTGCTGTCCCACCGATGTGGAAAGTCCTCAGCGTGAGCTGTGTGCCGGGCTCGCCGATACTCTGAGCTGCCAGCACACCAACCGCATCGCCGGGTTTTGCCATCTTAGATTCACCGAGATTTAGTCCATAGCACTTAGCGCACACACCCTTTGGTGCCTTGCAGGTTACAGGAGTGCGGATTGTTACATTTTTCACACCCGCCTCATCGATGCGCATCGCCATCTCTTCATCGATGAGCACACCCTCACTAAAGAGAATCTCATTGGTAATCGGATCGATAATATCCCTCGCTAGCACTCTGCCCTGCACACTTTCACGCAAAGATTCCACAAGAGAGCCACCAACGGTAATATCCGAGATCTCTACACCCTCGTGTGTGCCGCAATCCTCGATAGTTACCTTCACATTTTGACTCACATCAATGAGTTTTCTTGTCAAATACCCCGCATTAGCAGTTTTAAGCGCCGTATCGGCGAGCCCTTTTCGCGCACCGTGTGTGGAGTTAAAATACTCTAGCACATTCAAGCCCTCTTTAAAGTTTGAGGTGATAGGCGACTCGATAATCGTGCCATCGGGCTTAGTCATCAAACCACGCATAGCAGAAAGCTGCCTGATCTGCGCCGCACTACCACGCGCTCCAGAATCTGCCATCATATGGATTGAGTTAAATCCCTGCTTATCCTCTCGAATCTTCTTAGCCAATGTCTTACCCATCTCTTCACTTGTGCGCGTCCAAATGTCGATGATTTTGTTATAGCGCTCTTGTGCTGTCGAAGATCCAGATTCAAAAGCTCCCTGCACCACCTTAATCTCATTGCGAGCTGCCTCGATCATAGTCTGCTTATCATCGGGTGTGATGATATCAGGAGCGGCAATAGAAATACCAGCCTTGGTAGCGTATTTGAATCCAAGATTTTTTAAATTATCAAGGAATGTCGCCGTAACTCCCAAACCGCCGCACTTATGCACATAATCCACAAGCGCGCCAATATCTTGCTTTTTCAACACCTTATTCCAAAGATTGAGCGGCACAAAATCCGGCAGGATTGAGCTAATAATCATTCTTCCTGCAGTCGTCTCTATGATCCTGCGTTCAAAAGAAACACGAATCTTGGCGTTAATGTCTAACTCTCCCAAATCAATGGCTATCATAGCATCTTGCGCGCTTGCAAAGATTTTATGCTCGCCCTTAGCACCCTTTTTCTCCAAAGAGAGATAATAAAGCCCTAGCACCATATCTTGGCTAGGGACAGCCACCGCCTTACCACTAGCGGGGAGCAGGATATTCATAGAGCTAAGCATAAGCACCTTGCATTCTGCGATAGCCTCCTGCGAAAGCGGCACATGCACAGCCATCTGATCGCCATCAAAGTCAGCATTAAACGCCGAGCACACCAATGGGTGGAGCTGAATCGCCTTACCATTGATGAGTTTTGGGTGAAACGCTTGGATAGACTGCTTGTGTAAGGTTGGCGCGCGGTTTAATAGCACCGGATAATCCTCGACAATCTCCTGTAGGCACTCCCACACCTCATTATTTTTTTGCGCAATCATCTTAGTTGCTTGCTTGAGGTTGGTGGCATAGCCCTTTTCCTCAAGTTTGGCAAACAAATGCGGCTTAAAGAGCTCAAGAGCCATATTTTTTGGCAATCCACACTGATCCATACGCAGATTTGGTCCCACTACAATGACACTTCGTCCAGAAAAATCCACGCGCTTACCAAGTAGATTCTGTCGGAATCTCCCCTGCTTGCCTTTAATAATCTCTGAAAGCGATTTAAGCGGGCGCTTATTGGCACCTTTAACCGCATTTGCGTTTCTACCATTATCAAAGAGCGCATCGACTGCCTCTTGGAGCATACGCTTTTCGTTGCGGATAATAATCTCTGGTGAATCTAGTTCGATAAGGCGTTTAAGGCGTTGGTTTCGATTGATAACGCGACGATAGAGATCATTGACATCACTCACCGCAAACTTCCCGCCATCAAGTGCCACAAGCGGACGCAAATCCGGTGGCAATACCGGTAGCACTGTGAGTACCATCCATTCTGGACGATTGCCAGAATTAATAAAGCTCTCCACAACCTTAAGACGCTTAACAATCGTCTTTTTCTTAGCTTCAGAGTTCGTGGATTTCGCCTCTTCACGCAATCTTTGGAGCAACTCCACCAAATCAAGTTGCTCTAGCAATTCTCTCACAGCCTCCGCACCCATTTGCGCGACAAAGCCCTTATCCCCAAAACGCTGATAAATATTTTGATACTGCTCCTCGTTTAGCACATCATATTTCATAATAGGCTTTGTGCCCTCATTGTCATACGATGCTTCGCCCGGATCTTTGACGATATAAGCCTCATAATACAACACGCGCTCAAGATCCTTCATTTTCACGCCAAGGAGTGTGCCTATGCGGCTTGGCAAAGAACTCACATACCAAATATGTGCCACAGGAGCGACAAGCTCAATGTGCCCCATTCTGTAACGCCTCACCTTAGATTCTGTCACCTCCACGCCGCATTTTTCACACACCATACCTTTGTAGCGCATCTTTTTGTATTTCCCACAAAGGCATTCATAATTTCTCACAGGACCAAAGATTTTTGCACAAAACAACCCATCGCGCTCGGGTTTAAGCGTGCGATAATTGATTGTTTCTGGTTTTTTTACCTCACCACGACTCCACGATCGGATACTCTCTGGGCTCGCAAGCACGAGCTGAAACGCATTAAAATCCTTAGGGCGATTATCCTCTTTGATAACTAGTGGCTTAGAAGCACCGCTCTCATCGACCTCATCTCCATACACCTTGACATCAAGCACGAGTGACTGAAGTTCCTTTGCAAGCACATAGAATGTCTCTGGAATCTTAGATTCTCCCACGTGCTCGCCCCTTGTGATAGCTTTATACGCCTCTTTTCTGCCTTCTGTATCATCAGATTTAATAGTAAGCATTTCCTTGAGTGTGTGAGCCGCACCATAAGCCTCAAGCGCCCACACCTCCATTTCTCCGAATCTCTGCCCGCCAAAAAGTGCCTTACCACCCACTGGCTGCTGCGTTACGAGACTGTATGGACCTGTGCTTCGTGCATGCACTTTTTCATCGACAAGATGATGAAGTTTGAGCATATACATATACCCCACATTCACGCGCTCGATCATTTTCTCGCCCGTCCTGCCGTCATAAAGCTCTGTTTTGCCATCCATATCGATTTTTGCAAGCTCAAAAAGCTTATTAAAACGCTCCTGCTCAATCCCCTCAAACACCGGGATAGCAAACTTCACACCCTTGCTCCAATCTTTGGCATAAAGGATGAGATCCTCATCAGAGAGATTTTTCAAAAACTCCGTGGCTGCTGGATTATCGGTATTTACAACCTTAGAGATTTCAAGCATTTTGTTGCGCAAATTTTTAATCCACGACTGGCTTTGCTGTGCAAAAATATCCTCAATCTGCTTGCCTAGATTCTTGCCCACTAGCCCCAAATGCACTTCAAGAATCTGTCCGATATTCATACGGCTTGGCACACCCAAGGGATTGAGGATGATATCCACAGGCTCGCCGTCTTTGGTATAAGGCATATCCACTAAGGGCACGATATTAGAGACGATACCTTTATTCCCGTGGCGTCCCGCCATTTTATCCCCTACTTTGAGTTTGCGTTTTGTCGCTATATAGATTTTCACGAGCTTGACAACGCCACTTGGCAAAATATCATCTTTTTCTAGGATTGAGAGCTTCTCCTCGTGCTCCTCTCCCAAAGCCTTTTTTTGCTCTAAGAAGTTTGCTTTGATTTGCTCATATTTTGTCTGCATTTCTTTAGAATAGCTCTTAATAAGCGTATTGAGCGCAAAGCGATTGATATTTGCTATATCCTCTTTGGGGATACTCTGTCCTTTTTTAAACTTTTTGCCACCGATACTCGCATCACTCACGAGCTTTTGTTTAGAAAGCATAGCGGAGATTCTGACCATCTCTTCTTGATTGAGCATCGTTAGTCTATCGTGGTGTTCGATATCTAGCACAGATTTTTCCTGCTCATACGCACTAATGGCTCTTGAATCTTTCTCATAGCCTTTTTTAGTGAAAATTTTCACATCGACTACGACGCCTTCTAAAGACGGAGGACAATACAATGATTTATTGATCACATGCCCAGCCTTTTCCCCAAAAATCGCACGCAGCAATCGCTCCTCTGGAGTAGGCTTCACTTCGCCTTTTGGTGAAACCTTGCCCACCAAAATCATACCTTGAGAGACATAAGTCCCAATACGCACAATCCCGCTCTCATCGAGATGGGCTATTTCGCTCTCTTTAACACCCGGAATATCTGATGTGATCTCCTCTGTCCCATGCTTTAGCTCACGCGCTTCAATCTCTTTTTCATAAATATGCACGGAAGTGAATGTGTCTTCCTTAATGAGACGCTCACTCACCACAATCGCATCTTCAAAGTTATAGCCATTCCACGGCATAAACGCCACTCGGATATTCTTACCGAGTGCCAACTCGCCACTATCCATACTTGGACCATCAGCGATAACCTGTCCTGCCTCGACACTATCGCCTTTTCTCACGATTGGGCGTTGGGAGAATGAAGTGTTTTGGTTAGTCCGTAAATTTTTGCAGAGTGAATAGTAGTCGATATATGCACCACTCTCATCTTCTCCCAAAATATAAATACTTTTAGAATCTACCTTTTCGACAATCCCGCCTCGCTTTGCTTTGATCGCCTCCCACGCATCACGCGCGATTACCTTCTCTATACCCGTTCCCACGACAGGTGCATCAGGTGTGAGCAATGGCACTGCTTGACGCTGCATATTTGAGCCCATAAGCGCGCGGTTTGCGTCATCGTGCTCTAGGAATGGGATAAGCGATGCAGCCACACCCACAAGCATTCTTGGGCTTAAATCTATCAAATCCACCTTGGATTTTTCCGTGAGGATAATCTCGCCATCTTTTCTTGCCTCTATCAAGTCTTCGATAATGCTGCCATTTTTATCAACCTTCGTAGAAGCCGGCGCGATGATGAGACCCTCCTCTTGCGCGGCGGTGATATATGTGATCTCGTTACTTACCTTGCCATTTTTGACTTTCTTATAAGGTGCCTCAATGAATCCCAAGCTATTGACATGCGTAAAGGTTGAAAGCGTATTGATTAAACCAATATTCTGCCCCTCTGGTGTTTCGATAGGACAGATTCTGCCATAGTGTGTGGGATGCACATCACGCGCTTCAAATCCCACGCGCTCTTTGACAAGCCCACCTTCCCCAAGCGCAGACAATCTACGCTTATGTGTGATCTCAGCAAGCGGATTTGTCTGATCCATAAACTGCGAGAGCTGCCCACCTGTAAAAAACTCCATAATCGTGCTTGTAATCATCTTGGAGTTAATCAAATCGTGAGGCATAAGATTCTCAAACGAACCATTGAGCGAGCTAAGTTTATCGCGGATAGCCTTTTGCATTTTGACAAGCCCAGTGTGTAGCTCATTTGCCAAAAGCTCACCGATAGACCGAATCCTTCTGTTGCCTAAGTGATCTCTGTCATCAATGTGCCCCTCGCCATTGCGCACATCCATAAGATACTTAATCGTCGCAATAATATCGTTGTGCGTTAGTACCGTAACATAATCAGGAACATCCAATCCAAGCTTATGATTCATTTTCATACGCCCAACGCGTGTGAGATCGTAACGCTCCGGATCAAAAAATAGCTGATTGACAAACGCTTTTGCCACATCTTTGGTTACAGGCTCACCGGGACGCATAACCTTGTAGATTCTGATTGCTGAGAGATCATTTTCATCCTCAATGTTTTCTGTGTGTTTGAGGTTTCGTAGCGACTCCGCGTCACTAGCAAAGGAATTCATCAAGGAATTATCCAAGCCCTTAGCAGTATCATTGGCAACTTTGAATTCTTTAATCCCATTTTCTAGAATCTTTTGAATCTTACTCTCATCAAGTTGTGTCAAAATATCAAAAAGCAATTCCCCATTTTTATCATACACTGCCTCTGATAGGTATCGATCCACAAGCCTTTGCAGTGGATATTCCATCCACTTAATGTCTTTTTCAAGTTCCTTTAATTCCTTAAGTTTTTTGCTCCCTATTCTTTTGCCCGATGCAAGCAAGAGATTGCCCTTAGAATCTTTGATATCAAACTCCGCGCGCGCACCGACATTTTCTACACTAAAGGGCACAAAGCATTTATTTTTTTCAAAACGCACGCTTAGCGAGGGGTAAAAAATATTCAAAATATCCTGTTTAGTGTATCCAAGTGCGCGTAAAATGATGGTTACAGGGATTTTTCTGCGTTTGTTGATACGAGCATACAAAATGTCTTTTGCATCATATTCAAAGTAGAGCCAAGCCCCTCTATCTGGGATAATCTGTCCCGTATAAATGAGTTTATTTGAGGAGGTATTAGACTCCTCTTCTTTAAAAATTACACCCGGACTTCTGTGTAGCTGATTCACCACAACGCGCTCAACACCATTGATGATAAAACTCGTGCGATCCGTCATTAATGGAATCTCTCGGATAAAAATACTTTGCTCTTTTACATCTTTTACCGCAAGTTTTTCTCCACTTTTTTCGTCTTTTTCCCAAAAAATAAGGCGGATTTTAATTTTTAGCGGAATGGAGTATGTGATCCCTCGCTCCATAGCTTCTCTTGTGGTATATCTAGGCTTACCAAACTCACAACCAGCATATTCTAGCGTGATACGATTTTGGGCATCTTGAATGGGAAAAATGGATTTAAAAACTTTCTCTATACCACTTTCTTTTGTAGAATCTGCGAATAAAAAATCATTATAACTATCTCGCTGCAAAGATAAAAGATCGGGGACATCTAGCAATTGAGGATTTTTAGTAAAGTCTATACGGAATCTTTTGTTTTGTTTTATTTGCTCTGACATTTGCTCAACCTTCACGATGTGGATTTAAGAGTAGCACTCTGTAGAAATCTCGTGCAAAAACCTCTACAGAGTGCAAAAAACGCAAAAAGCCCAATCCCCGCCATATAAGCGAGATTGGGCAACTTCCCCTTGGAAACCGAACGCTGTAGAGTTATTTGACTTCTACTTTTGCGCCTGCTTCCTCAAGTTTCTTTTTGAAGTTTTCAGCATCTTCTTTGCTCACACCTTCCTTAAGGGTGCTTGGAGTATTTTCTGTAGCGTCTTTAGCCTCTTTGAGACCAAGCCCTGTGATCTCTCTCACGGCTTTAATGACATTAATTTTGTTAGCACCTGCATCCACGAGCACGATGTTAAACTCTGTCTTCTCTTCCGCACCACCTGCACCACCACCTGCAGCTACTGCTCCAGCTACAACGGTGGGAGCGGCACTCACGCCAAACTTCTCTTCAAAAGCCTTAACAAGCTCTGAAAGCTCCAATACTGAAAGACCGCCAATATATTCCAAAACTTCTTCTTTTGAAATAGCCATTTTCGCTCCTTTTAATGTTTTATGCTTCTTCTTTTTGTTTTCTTAGATTATCAAGCCCCGTGACAAAGTATCTTGCCGGCGCACTCCAAACTGACAACAACATACCAATAAGCTCTTCTCTGCTTGGCAACTTTGAAACAGATACGATATGATCTTTTTGGACCACATTGCCATCAAAATAACCAAACTTCAAAGCAAACTTATCTTCGTTTGCATCCGCAAACTTGCAAACCACTTTTGCGAGCTTAATCTGATCATCGCCCCAGACAAAAATATTTGTGCCAGTAAGCTCTGATTGGGGATATTGCGCATTTTGCATAGCAATTTTTGCAAGTGTGTTTTTGATCACACGAACTTTAATGTTCTCTTCCCTTGCTTTTGCACGCAAAGATTCTAGCTGCGCAACACTCAAGCCCTTGTAATCACAAATGATCATAGAGCTCGCATCCCGAAACTCAGAAGTAAGGTTCTCTATAGTCTGAATCTTGTCTTGCTTAGTCATGCTTCTCTCCTTTCAGACCAAATCTCACATAGGGTGTATCTTTTAAGCAAATGCCCCGATGATCTTCGATCTAAGATAAAAGAAATAAATCTTTATTTTGTATCCATCAATTCCTGAGAATCTAGCTTTACACCCGGACTCATAGTTAGAGATAATGTGCCACTTCTGATATATTTACCTTTTGCAGAAGCAGGCTTTAGCCTATTGATAACGCGCACAAGTTCAAGCATATTTTCTCTAATTTTATCCTCTTGAAAACTCACTTTACCGACAGGAGCGTGAATAATCCCTTTTTTATCTACGCGGAAATTTACTTGCCCGCTTTTGGCATTTGTTACAGCCTTGCTCACATCAGCGGTTACAGTCCCCGTCTTGGGATTTGGCATCAAGCCTTTTGGACCTAAGATTCTACCAACTTTTCCAACCAATGCCATCATATCCGGCGTTGCTATAACCATGTCAAAATCTGTATTGCCATTCTTGATTTCTTCAGCCAAATCATCAGCACCTACGATATCCGCTCCTGCTGCTTTTGCCTCATCAGCCTTCACGCCCTTTGCAAAAACCGCTACGCGAACTTTTTTCCCCGTGCCATGAGGCAATACCACCGCACCACGAATCATTTGATCAGCATGTCGTGGATCAACACCGAGCTTTAGGGCAATCTCAACGGTTTCATCAAACTTCGTGGATGCCAAAGACTTAACAAGGCTTACTCCACTAGCAACATCATAAATTTTATTGGTATCAACCTTTGCTTGCAAAGCCTGTAATCTTTTTGTTATCTTTTTTCCCATCTCAAAACTCCATACATTAATCTACTATTTCAACACCCATACTTCTAGCACTACCCGCAACGATTTTCTTTGCTGCTTCAATATCCACAGCATTAAGATCTTCAAGCTTAGTCTCTGCTATCTCTTGTAGTTGCTTTTGGGTAAGCTTACCTACCTTATTTTTCAGCGGATTATCCGAGCCTTTGCCCAAGTTGATAGCCTTTTTAATTAAATCCGTAACTGGAGGTTTCTTTGTGATGAAGCTAAAACTCTTATCCTGATAAACCGTAATAAGAACAGGGATATTAAAATTGCCCATATCCTTTGTTTTTTCATTAAAGGCCTTACAAAACTCCATAATATTGATACCTCTCTGTCCAAGTGCCGGACCAACGGGAGGAGATGGATTAGCCTTCCCTGCAGGTATTTGTAATTTAAGCTCACCAACGACTTTTTTTCCCATAGCAATGTCCTCTCTTTATAAAATGAAATCCAAAGTATTAGATTATCTTTTCTACTTGTGAATACAGTATCTCCACCAATGTATTACGACTGAAAATAGAGACATTGAGTTTCAAAGTGCGACGCTCTATGTCGTATTCCTCAACAGTCCCAGTAAAGTTTGCAAATGGACCCTCAACAATACGCACAACCTCTCCATTTTCAAAAAACACTTTGGGTTTTGGCTCAGCAGGATTGCGAATCTTATCGAGTATCTTTTCGATATCCGCTTCATTAAGTGGAGTAGGTTTTTTGCTCTCTCCTATGAAGCGTCCAACTCGCGGCAAGGATTGTATCATATGCCACAATTTTGTATCAAGCTCAACCTTGATAAACACATACCCCGGATACAAGCTCCTCTGTGTTATTTTCTTTTTGTCTTCATAAATAGCCTCGGTAGGGACAACAATTTGCTCAAATCTATCTTGTATCTTATTCTCTACGATAAGATTCTCAATAGCTCTCTTTACAGATTGCTCACTACCGGAATATGTTTGTATAGCATACCATTCCAAAACCTACCCCTTTCCCTAACTACGACACACCACTACCTTACGATATGATACTAGATACAGAAGCAGATGAGATAAGGTCAACTAATGCCAAAAATAAAGTAATGACAACAACCACAGCAACAACCGATATAGAAGCATTTCTAACTTGCTCTTTTGTAGGCCTTATAACCTTATTAAGCTCTTCTTTTGCGTTTCTATAATAAGCTACAACTTTTTTCATCACTACCCTTTTGCACCATCTCTACTTCATAGCAATATCTCTAAACTAGCTTTATGGCAGGCCAGGAGGGACTCGAACCCCCAACACTCGGTTTTGGAGACCGACGCTCTACCATTGGAGCTACTGACCTACAAAGCTAGGACAAGCCTAGCTTTTAAGTTTTACTTCCTTGTGAATAGTGTGCTTATTCAATCTAGGAGAAAACTTCCTGAGCTCCAGTTTTTCTGTTTGAGTCTTGGCGTTCTTGGTGGTGCTATAGTTTATATCACCACACTCTGAACACTTAAGACCTATCTTTACTACATTTCCCTTAGCCATCTCAAACCCTATTCAAGAATCTTAGTTACCACACCAGCACCAACCGTTCTACCACCTTCACGGATAGCAAAACGCGTTCCTTCCTCAAGTGCGATTGGGTTAATGAGCTCAACAGTAATCTTTACATTATCACCGGGCATTACCATCTCAACGCCATCAGGAAGCTTAATAGAACCTGTTACATCGGTAGTGCGCACATAGAATTGTGGTCTATAGCCATTAAAGAATGGTGTGTGGCGTCCGCCCTCATCTTTAGAAAGCACATAAATCTCGCCTTCAAATTTCTTGTGAGGTGTAATAGAGCCGGGCTTACAGAGAACCATACCTCTCTCTACTTCTTCTTTTTTTGTTCCTCTTAGAAGAATGCCGACATTATCGCCTGCTTCACCTTTATCAAGCTCTTTTCTAAACATCTCAACACCAGTTACGGTTGTTTTTTGAGTATCACGGATACCCACGATTTCAACCTCATCACCAACCTTGATTTCACCTCTCTCGATTCTACCAGTTACCACGGTTCCACGACCAGCGATTGAGAATACATCTTCTACTGGCATAAGGAATGTCTTATCCACATCTCTTTGAGGAGTAGGGATATATCTATCTACTTCTTCCATAAGCTTGAGGATTTTCTCACCCCACTCACCTACTTTGCCCTCTTTTGCTTCTTCAAGTGCTTTAAGCGCAGAACCTGCAACGATAGGTGTGTCATCGCCCGGGAATTCATAGCTCGAGAGCAACTCTCTCACTTCCATTTCTACAAGCTCCAAAAGCTCTGCATCATCAACCATATCTTGTTTATTCAAAAACACAACGATATATGGCACACCCACCTGACGAGACAATAGAATGTGCTCTCTTGTTTGTGGCATAGGACCATCTGCAGCAGATACGACTAAGATCGCTCCATCCATTTGTGCAGCACCTGTAATCATATTTTTTACATAGTCTGCGTGCCCGGGGCAATCAACATGCGCATAGTGGCGATTTTCTGTCTCATACTCAATGTGAGATGTTGCGATAGTAATACCTCTTTCTTTTTCTTCAGGGGCATTGTCGATATTGTCATAGTCTTTAAGTTCTGCAAGTCCTTTTGTAGCCAATACAGCAGAAATCGCAGCACTCAAAGTAGTCTTACCATGATCCACATGTCCGATAGTTCCGACATTCACATGCGGCTTGCTTCTGTTAAATTTTTCTTTTGCCATAACTTCTCTCCTAAATTTTTGTAGTATTAAGAGCTATCTCACAAAGATTCTCTTAAGAAAAACTGGAGCCCATAAGCGGGATTGAACCGCCGACCTCTTCCTTACCAAGGAAGTGCTCTGCCACTGAGCTATATGGGCAACACACCTGACACAAAAACGCGGAATTGATTCTATAAAGCTTAAAGAGTGCTGCACAATCTACAAACACCCACATAAATAATGAAAGAATCAGCTCCCAGTATATGGAGCGGGAAACGGGGCTCGAACCCGCGACCCTCAGCTTGGAAGGCTGATGCTCTAGCCAACTGAGCTATTCCCGCATCTTCATAACAACAAAACTATCTCGACTACCACTAATTTAGTCCAAACCAACCCGCCCAAATCAATGGTGGTGAGTCGTGGATTCGAACCACGGAAGACAAAGTCAGCAGATTTACAGTCTGCCCTCGTTGGCCACTTGAGTAACTCACCAAACATAGCTAAACACTGGTCAAACACTGAAAGCAGAAAGCTGCTAGAGTTTGAAATGGAGCTGGTTAAGGGACTTGAACCCCCGACCCTCTGCTTACAAGGCAGATGCTCTACCAACTGAGCTAAACCAGCACAACAAAATAAACTTAGTGGGTTAAAAACACACGCAAACAAAATAAAGGTTGGAATTATATACAGAAAAACCTATGTTGTCAAGCATTTATTGATTGTTTTTTATTTTTTCTTACCCAAAATTTTTAGTGCTTCTTTGACGATATCTGCCACCTCGCCACCACTTATATTTTTTAGTGCGTTGCTGATATCTGCGCTCTTAAAGCCTAGAGATTCTAGCGCAGCACTTGCCTCGCGTTTGACATCACTCATAGTATTTTTCTCAATCCTATCTTCTATAAGCTCATTAAAAAATCCTGCCAACTCCACCATTATCTTTCCTGCACTCTTAGCGCCTATCCCCGGCACACGCTGCAATGCCTGTATATCCTTATCTTCTAAAATCTTTGCAAAACTTTGAGGCGTATAAGTGCTAAGAATCGCCAACGCCACCTTGGGTCCCACACCATTAATCTTTATCAAGCGTTCGAAACTCAAACGCTCCACCTCATCAAAAAACCCAAATAACGCCTGTGAATCTTCGCGTATAATCTGCACGCACAGCACCTTGACGCGCTCACTAGCACATTCTTTAAGGCGCATACTTGTATTGAGTGAAACCCCCAACCCATACACCACGCCACCTACATCAATCTCCACAAATGTCGGCTCCAATCTCTCCACACTACCTTTTAATGCGACAATCATCTCCACCACCCACCTTAATAAAACTTCTTATAAAATCTCTGCGTCGCTAGCGCTAGCATCGCCAAATCCCCCTTAGAATCCCCATACGCATAAATCTCCTCATACTGCACTATATCATAGCTCGCCCTGATACGCACCGCCTTTTGTTCCCCATAGCAATTTGGTGTCCCAAACTTACCACTAAGCACTCCATCTACGACTTCTAGTCGCGTGGCGAGGCATTCTAATCCTAGATTCTGACAAAATGGCTTGAGATACTCTTCAAAAGTCGCACTCACCACAACCACGATATCGCCCCTATCCTTGTGCCACGCAATTTTTTCCATCGCTTGGATTCTAAGAATCCCACAAAGCGTAGTCTGAAAATTCTCACACAACAGTGCAAACTCCCGCGCACTATATCCCTTAAAAAAATACCGCATTAGTGATTGCTTAGCGTAAGTGTTTGAGCATAATCCCAACATATAGCCAAAGAGTATCCAGCAGCGCGCCACAAGCCCTTTATAAAATCTCCACTTCCCCACTGCAAATTTCACAAACACAAAAAGGCTATCTTTTGTCGTTATCGTCCCATCAAAATCAAAAAACGCTATATTTTTCACTACCTACAAGTCTCTCTTACTGAATCTAATTGTGAATCTAGGCGACTTCTATCTGCCCATCTCTTTGCTACTCACCTTTTTGCCATTTTCATACACACTCTCACTCACAAGCCCATTTTTATTATATTCCCGCACGATGCCACAGATTATATCTTTGTCATAGGTTACCTCACGCTCGAGATTCCCCTCTTTATCGTAGTATTTCCCTATGCCTTGCTTTCTGTCTTCCTCATCATATGCGACAGCTGAGCGTAATATCCCATTTTCGTGATACTCCTTGACAAAATGCACCTCGCCACGCACCCATTCTCTAGATTCTTGCAAGATTCCCTCTGGGCTAAAGATCTCCTGTATGCCACATATCTCGCCATTGACAAAAGGCGTCTTACTAATGATCGTGCCATTTGCGTGATACCACAGCTCCACTCCATTTATCACATCTGCTTCAAAAGACATCTCAAGCATCTTTGTGCCATCTTCATAATACTCAGTGCTAAGCCCATCTTTTTTCCCATCACGCCAGCAAATCGTGCTTTTGACTTTGCCATTTTGATGGTATTCCACTTCTTTGCCTTCCTTTTTCCCACGCACCATAGGCGTTTGAAGCTTTAGCGTGCCATCATTATAATACCACTCCTGCACGCCATCGACATAGTGCTGCTTAGACTGCAGCGCACCATTTTGGTAATAAAACTTCTCCACGCCGTGCTTTAGCTCACCCCGATATGAGCTCTCACACATCAAGCTCCCATCTGGATAATACTCTTTTTGTATTTCTGCCATACATAATCCTTAAAGGCTTAAAGTCTCATAACGCCAAAGATTGTAAAAAAACTTTGATTAAAATCCCATTAAGCTTTAGAATCCAACTAGCCCAAAATGATGGTGTGTTGGCGTCTAGGCAGAATCTCCCCGATGATACTCGCACCCTCATAGCCTAATTTTCGCAAATCATACACGAGCTCCTTTGCTTCGCTTATAGGCAGCGCAAAGAGCAACCCTCCGCTTGTCTGCACATCATAATAGATAATATCATCACTCATATCGCATTCTATGCCCACAAACGCGCTAAATGCCTCTTTATTCTTATATGTCCCACCGGGAATAATGCCCTCTTGCGCTAGTAAATCTACTTGAGCAAAAATTGGCACATCGCTGCTATACACTAGCGCGGAATAGGGCGCCCTGCCCTTAGAGCACATCTCAAAAATATGTCCGATAAGCCCAAAGCCTGTGATATCTGTGCAAGCGTGAATCTGATACTTTCGCGCCGCCTGTGTGGCGTAGAGATTGAGCTTACACAGAGACTGCACCATCTCATCAGCTTGCGTGATCGCTCGTGCCTTAAGCCCCGTGCTCACAATCCCAGAACCGATAGGCTTGCACAGCACCAGCATATCGCCTATTTGCGCGGTGTTGTTGCGCCACAAATGCGTAGATTCTACAATCCCCGTAACACTCAAACCATACTTTTGCTCACTATCGCTTGTGGTATGCCCGCCCAAAAGCATAGCCTGAGATTCTGTAATCTTACTAAGCCCGCCTTGGAGGATCTCGCGCGCCATCTCCTTGCTCACATTTGCACTATCCCACATAAAGAGATTAAGCGCGCTAAGAGCCCTACCACCCATCGCAAACACATCGCTTAGTGAATTTGCCGCAGCAATCTGCCCATAGATATAGGGATCATCGACAATGGGCGTGATAAAATCCGCGGTATTTAACAAAATCTGCCCAGATTCTGCTGAATCTAGCACAAACGCACCGCAATCCTCACTGCTCTCAAAGCCGACTACCAAATCCTTAAAGGGCGGCTGCTTAAGCGAGCTTGTCATTTGTCTAAGATCCTCCGGACCTACCTTTGCCGCTCACCCAGCACACGATACAAACTGCGTCAAGCCCCTCATCTCTTCCACACACACTCCTTACATGGCTACAATCTCACGACACCTTCACTTTTGAGCATATTTTGCATACTCTCTAGGGCATTGCCTATCATTCCCACTTTCAGACGCTCCGTCAAAGCATAATAGCTCAAGCACGAACCACAGGAATAAATCTCCACGCCGCTTTTCTCAAGCTCCTTTAGCATCTCCACAATCTCATCGTTTTCCACCTCTGCATTATCGGTGGTGAGTAGCACGCCGCGATTGACAAAGATGATCTTTTGTGGCAGGACATCGGTATTGCTTAGCGACTTTAAAAACGCATTGACAAGCATCACGCCAAGTTCCCCCTCGCCGACTTTATCATCAGTTACAAACAAAATCTTTGGGATAATTCTTTCACTCACCTGCCGCTTTGTGCCATCGCTCTTGCCCTTGATGAGGATCATATACTGATCGCCTTGGGAATGCCCTATCTCAAACTCATAGCCAGCAGTGCGCAAAAAACGCGAGAGATTCTCCTTTGCCGTGAGTGTATTGCCCAAAATCTCATAACTCGCGTGCCTAAGCGTCTCCTCTGTAACCCCCACCAATGCCTTTTTTACCTTGACTACCGGTTGGGGGCAGGGCAAATCCCGCACATCAATTTGCACCGTGTTATTCATCTGCACTCCTTGTGGTTTAGAGGTTACCTCATACCCTTTATCATATCAGCGATCAAAAATGCCATCTCAATAGCCTGCATTGCGTTCAGGCGCGGATCGCACTGCGTGTTGTAGTTGCACGCTAAGCCCTCTTCGGTAATCGCCTGCGAGCCGCCCGTGCATTCTGTCACATCCATACCTGTCATTTCTAGATGCACGCCCCCAGCGATCGTGCCATTGGCTTTGTGAATCTCAAAAAAGCTCTTAACCTCATCTAAGATTCTATCAAAGTTCCGCGTCTTATAGCCACTTTGCGCCTTTATCGTATTGCCGTGCATCGGATCGCAGCTCCAGAGGATATTGCGCCCCTCATTTTTGAGAGAATCTAGCAATTTTGGCAGCTTTTCTTTGATCACATCAGCCCCCATACGAATGATGAGATTTAGCCTCCCGTGCTCATTTTGTGGGTTTAAAATATCACAGATTCCTAGGATATCCTCTTTGGTAGCATTTGGTCCGATTTTGACACCTAGAGGATTTTTGACACCACGCAAAAACTCCATATGCGCCTCATCTAAGCCCCTTGTGCGCTCGCCAATCCATAACATATGCGCCGAGCAGTCATACCACTCTCCTGTGAGTGAATCCTGCCGACATAGCTGCTCCTCATAATGCAGCACAAGTGCCTCGTGAGAAGTGTAAAATTCCGTCTCGCGCAAAATAGGGAAGTTTTTAGAATCTATCCCGCACGCGCTCATAAAAGCGAGGGCTTGCGTGATTCTATCCGCGAGCTCCTCGTATTTCTGCCCAAAGGCATTGTCTTTGACAAAGCTTAGATTCCATTTATGCACTTGATTGAGATCGGCAAAGCCACCTTGCGCAAAGGCTCGCAAGAGATTGAGCGTAGCCGCGCTCTGATGATAGCCTTGCAAAAGCCTCTGTGGATCTGCCTTGCGCGCTTGTGGGGTAAATGCCACATCATTGATCAAATCCCCGCGATAGCTTGGCAAACTCACACCATCAATGCTCTCCATATCGCTACTGCGCGGTTTGGCAAACTGCCCCGCCATCCTGCCTATCTTGACAACCGGACAACTCGCCCCGTATGTGAGAATCGCCCCCATTTGGATAATAACCTTAAACAAATCGCGGATATTTGTGGCGTTAAACTGCGAAAAGCTCTCCGCGCAATCCCCACCTTGTAGCAAAAATGCCTCGCCTCTAGAGACTTTGGCAAGCTGGGCTTTGAGTGCTCTAGCCTCTCCGGCAAACACAAGCGGTGGGTATTGTGCCAAACTCTGCTCGACTTCACTAAGTGCCTGTGTGTCCTCATAAATGGGGTGCTGCTTAATAGGTTTGTCGCGCCACGATGTCTTATCCCACTGCATACTAGCTCCTTTTGTTATTTTGCGTATTCTATCGTCCGAAACTCACGAATCACATTGACTTTGATCTCGCCGGGGTATTGGAGGTTTGACTGAATATCTCTAGCGATATCACGCGCTAGGACAACGCTCTCATCATCACTCACCAAATCCGCGCCCACAATCACACGCACCTCACGCCCTGCGCTAATGGCATACGCTTGCTTGACGCCAAATTTCTCTAGCGCGATATGCTCGATATCTTGCATACGCTTAAGGAAGTTCTCTAATGCCTCTCTCCTAGCACCCGGACGCGCTGCCGATAGCGCATCGGCTGCACACACCGCGGCACATTCTATGCTTTTTGCTTCCTCGTGCCCGTGATGAGCCAAAATCGCATTTATCACTACCGGATGCTCCTCATAGCGCGAGCACATCTCCACACCTAAATCCACATGACTCCCGCCAAGCTCTTGTGTGAGGGATTTGCCAATATCGTGCAAGATTCCAGCGCGCCTTGCGAGCTTCTCATCGCCACCTAGTTCCCCTGCGATGATTGATGCGAGTTTTGCCACTTCTATGGAGTGCCCCAACGCATTTTGCCCAAAGCTCGCGCGATATTTCATCTTGCCAAGCAGTTTTTTAAGCTCTGGGTGCATATAGCCAAGCCCCATATCAAGCACGATTTCCTCGCCATCACTTAGAATCTGCTCCTCCATTTGGCTAGAGACTTTCTCATACATCTCCTCTATGCGCGCAGGCTGAATCCTGCCGTCCTCTATCAGGGCTTCTATGGTTTTTAGCGCGATGGTGCGCCGATAGAGATTAAAGCTACTCACAACAATCGTATTTGGCGTATCATCGACGATGATATCCACGCCGCTAAGCATTTCTAATGTGCGGATATTGCGCCCCTCCTTGCCTATGATGCGCCCCTTTAGCTCGTCACTTGGGAGATGGACGACATTGATAAGCCGCTCGCTAGCGTATTCCCCTGCATAGCGCGTGGTGGCTTGTGCGAGGATATAGTTTGCCTTTTTTTGCGCCTCCTGCTTAGCCTGTGCTTCATAACGCCTAATCATACGCGCCCTATCCTCCACAAGCTCCTCTTCTAAAAGCCCTAGCAAAATCTCTCTAGCCTCTTGGCGCGGGAGCTGCGTGTAATTACTCAGTAGCTCTATGGCTTCCTTTCTTGCGTCCTCATACTGATCCCTGACTTTTTTATTGATAGAATCTGTATTGAGAATCTTATTTTCTAAGCGATTTAATCTCTGCTTTTCGTCCTGCAAAATCTGACTTTCTCGCTCGATTTGGTGGCGGAGCTTATACTCTTCTTTTTCGATATCGCTCATTTTTTGCTCATATTTTTGCTTGAGGGAGTTTTGCTTTTGCTCGTATTTTTGCTTGAGCTCTAGCTCGGCTTCTTTGTATCTCACTTTATGCTCGCTAAGGAGCTTTTGGGCTTCGTATTCTATCGCCTTAGCCTTTGCCTTTGCCTGCTCCAACAATACACTGATATTTGAGCTAAAAATCTTTTTGGTTACTAGATAGGTTGCCACACCCACGATAACGCCAAAGATTATAAACTCTATCACTTTTAAAAGAATGTCCATATCGTGTCCTTTTACAACACATCGCCGCACTGACAAAATAATGTCCTCGTATATCGTGAGATTGTGTCAGCACCTGCTCGCTCACGCAAGCAAGCCGACTTACAAAAATAAGCGGAATTGTTTTTTTGTGGTATTGCGAAAAAAATCTGTCATACATTCCCTTGCCAAACCCTATACGCTTAAAGCTTCTATCAATCCCTAATACCGGTATCACAGCCGTGTCGATTTTTGCTAAATTAAATTCTGATTTGCTTGTTTCAAAAATACCATACTTGTTTTTTTGCAACGGCAAACGCAATGGTAGCACCTTAAACCTTATTCCTTCCATAATGTAGGGGATAAAAATTTGCTTCCCCTGCTTTCTTAGGCGCAAAAGTAGCTTTTTGCTATCAGATTCAAAGCCAAAGGGCGTATAGAGCAAAATCTTGCGTGCTTGCAGGCTTTGGAGAATCTTTGCAACTTGCGCATTTATGCGATATGACGCCACATCAGTGCCCCTGCAGTCTTTCACATACGCCTTTTGCAAGCACTGCTTGCTCCATAGGCGAAAGGCACTTTTTGCCCTCTGCGCTTTTGCGCCCTGCACATCGATAGACAAATCCACTCCTTTTTTGTATAATCACGGCATTGTATCACATTGTGTTTTTCCGGAGGTAGCGTTATGAAAAGATTTCTCAAGGTTTTGGGCTGTGTGTGTGTGATAGCGGGCTTGCTAGTAGCCTGCAAGGACAAGCAAGAATCCCAGATTGCCCAAAAACGCGATATATTTGCCTACACACTCATTACCACAAGCACACAAGATTCTAACCCCACCCAAGACTTTATCCAAAGTTTTATCATAGAGGTGCTCGATCAGCCTAGCGAACGGCTAGCCTTTTATCCTGCCAAAGACCAAAACACGCCCAAAAACGACATTGGCAAAAGTATCTTTGAAGAGCCAAAACCCACCATCGTGCTTTTTGTGCAAGATGAGTGCCAAAACTGCCTCACGCAAACCCCCTATATCATTCAACTCAAAGAAAAATACGCCTCCCAAATCAATCTCCTCATCCTCGCAGCACAGCCCCAAAGCACAGGCATAGACGAAGTGCTCAAAAGCCATCACAAAAGCTACCCAATCTATGCGCCAAGCGATTCACAAAATCTCCTAGAATTCCTTGGCAAAGACATCTCACAGGGCTATCTCGCGCTTTTTGACACAGAGGGCAACAAAGTCATCGATTATGCCGGGCTCACGCCTCCAGAAATGCTAGAGCGTGATATACTCTTTCTTATCCACGACAGAGAATCCCACCAAATCGAGACAGACTTAGGCACTACAGAATCTACCCAAGATTCACAAGCCACGGAATCCACCCAAGAGAATGAGGACACGCAACCACAACAGACACGGGAAGTAACCCAAGATTCACAAACCCAAAATCCCTAATCACATTTGCATACAGGAGCCCGCTATGTTTTCCCTCCTCGCCAAAACAATGAAAAAAACCACGAACAATATCACCTCTCTGCTTGGCTCTAAAAAAGAAAAAATCCACAAAGACGAGCTAGAGGAGCTTTTGATAGAATCTGATGTGGCGTATGAGATTATAGAATCTCTACTAGATTCACTCCCCACCCATAGCACCAAGGAACAATTAGAGCGCGCCCTACTCTCGCTACTTAGTTCTGCGAGCTCGCTAGATTCTACCCCAACACCACAGAATCTAGAAATCCTCCTCATCATCGGTATCAACGGCGCGGGCAAAACCACCACCATCGCCAAACTCGCCAACAAATACAAGCACGAGGGCAAAAAGGTGCTCCTAGGTGCGGGCGATACATTCCGCGCAGCAGCCATAGAGCAGCTAAAGAGCTGGGGAGAGAGGCTCCAAATCCCAGTGATAGCCACCAAGCACGGGCACGATCCAAGCGCGCTAGCCTTTGATGCGATCTCTTCAGCCTGTGCCAAGGGCTATGATGTCCTGCTCCTAGATACCGCAGGGAGGCTACATACCCAAACCAACCTCACCAACGAGCTCTTAAAGATTATCCGCGTGAGCGAAAAGGCACTCACACAACACAACCAAAACGCACGCCTCCAAAAGCTCCTCGTGCTTGATGGCACACAAGGAAGCTCGAGTATCAACCAAGCCAAGTATTTTTCCGAGCATACCGAGATTGATGGCATCATCGTAACCAAACTCGATGGCACGAGCAAAGGCGGGGCAATCATCAGTATCACGAGCGAGCTAAAGCTCCCCGTGCTCTATGTGGGCGTGGGCGAGGGGGCGGAGGATTTGCTCCCTTTTGAGCCGCGTGAGTATGTCAAAACGCTTTTAGATTCTATCTTTGTGTAGGGTATGATGGCAAAAAAACACACACTTTTTGAATGCCAACACTGCGGCTTTCAGAGCACCAAATGGCTTGGCAAATGCACCAACTGCGGCGCGTGGGAATCCTTCCTCGAGCTTAATGCCACACAGATACAATCCTTGAAAGAAAGCACAAGCACGCACACACAGAGCAAAGCCACACCAATCACACAAGTCGCCTTTGAATCGTTGCAAAAATTTACCTCCTATGAGCAAGAGCTTGATATCGTGCTAGGCGGGGGGATTGTCAGCGGTGGCTTGTATCTCGTGGGCGGAAGTCCGGGCGTGGGCAAATCCACTCTACTACTCAAAATCAGCGGTTCTATCAGTCAGCACACGGGCAAAAAGGTGCTCTATGTCAGCGGCGAGGAGAGCCCTAGTCAGATTAAGCAACGCGCGCAACGGCTAAATTGCGTGAATGAAAATCTCTATTTGCTTAATGAAATCGATATGCACCAAATCCGAGCCACTCTGCTCCAAGGGGATTACACGATGTGCGTGATAGATTCTATCCAGACGCTCTACTCTCCCGATATTGCCTCCGCGCCCGGCTCGGTTTCACAAGTGCGCGAGATCACTTTCGCGCTTATGCGCCTTGCCAAAGAGCACAATATCGCCGTTTTTATCATCGGGCATATCACCAAAGAAGGCTCGATAGCCGGTCCCAGAGTGCTAGAACATATGGTAGATTGCGTGCTGTATTTTGAGGGCGATCCAAGTAGGGATTTAAGAATCTTGCGAGGGTTTAAAAATCGCTTTGGCAGCACGAGTGAAATAGGGATTTTTGAGCTCAAAGAAGAGGGGCTTGTGAGTGCCAAAAACGCCTCCAAGCTCTTTTTTTCTCAAAAGCCCTCACAAGCCGGGAGTGCCATCAGCGTGCTTTTGGAGGGATCAAGGGCATTGGTGATTGAGATTCAGGCATTAGTGAGTGAGAGCAGCTTTGGCAATCCCAAACGCTCCAGCACGGGCTTTGATAACAATCGCCTAACAATGCTCCTAGCCCTGCTAGAGCGCAAACTAGAGCTCCCGCTCAATCGCTACGATGTGTTTATCAATGTAACGGGCGGAATTAAGATAAATGAGACGAGTGCGGATCTCGCCGTGATTGCTGCGATTATCTCAAGCTTTAGAAACCGCCCGCTGCACAACAAAACCGCGTTTTTGGGCGAGGTTAGCCTCATTGGCGATATCAGAGAAGTGCATAATATCGATGCGCGCCTAAGGGAGCTTGAGGGCTATGGATTCCAAAAAGCCATATTGCCCAAAAAGCCAGAATCCCGCACAAATCTCAAATGCTTTGAAGCCGATGATGTGCAAAAAATCCTAGAATGGATGTGAGCCACGCGCCAAGGTACAAAGCCACAAATCACACACAGGCTAGATTCACACCGCTTAAAAGCCTGCTAATCACAGAATCTTTTTAATAGTGGCTTAAAAGATTCTATACGCCTATCACGCAAAAATGGCCACATACGCCGCACTTCCTCACTCCTGCGCAAATCTATATCCACCAAAATCGCGCCTTCTTGCGCGCAATCTGCCTGTGCCAAAAGCTCTCCTTGCGCACCAAAAGCAAAGCTATGCCCCCAAAATCGTATGCCCCGCGAAGTGTCGCTGCTATCTGGCTCAAAACCCACGCGATTTATCGCCACTACCGGCAGTCCGTTTGCTACACTATGCCCTCTTTGCACCGCTATCCACGCTTCTAGCTGCCGAGACTTCTCCTCCTCACTATCCTCATCAAACCACCCAATCGCCGTGGGATAGATGAGCATCTGCGCGCCTTTGAGTGCCATTATACGCGCTGCCTCGGGATACCACTGATCCCAGCACACGAGCACGCCTAGCCGCCCCACGCTCGTATCGATAGGCTCAAAGCCCAAATCCCCGGGCGTGAAATAAAACTTCTCATAAAACTGCGGATCGTCAGGAATGTGCATTTTGCGGTATTTGCCCGCAATCTCTCCGCTAGATTCAAACACCACTGCGGTATTGTGATACAGCCCCGCGGTGCGTTTCTCAAAAAGCGAGCTCACAAGCACCACGCCTGCCTGCTTTGCCACATTAGCGAAATACGCCACATCGGATTCAAAGTCATTGGCATAGTCAAAAAATTTAGGATTTTCACTCTGACAAAAATACTCGCGCGTATGGAGCTCCTGCAGGCACACTAGCTGCGCACCACCCTCTGCTGCGCGCAACACCTCATCTCTGCTGCGCGCCATACTCGCCTCCCTACTGCCCGCATAGGCTTGCTGGATAAGCGCGACTTTAGGCATCACTCCTCCTCATACTCATAGTCTGGATTCTCATAGTCATCGTCGTCATAGCCACTGCCCGTGCGCCACTCCTCCTCGCCATACTCAAATTCATCTTCATACTGCGGATTTTCCTCTTCCTCGTAGTTTTCATACACTTCATCATCTTCATACATATCTTCACTTATGTGCATAATTCTCTCCTTGCAAAATATCTCGCACCACTTCCGAAGCAATTACCAAGCCAAAACTCCCCGTAACCGCGCTAAAGCTCCCCAATGCCTTGCATTTAGGCTCCTCTGGGCTAAAGACGACTTTTATCTTTGCTGTGCGTGTAAATTTTTTGAGATTCTCACGAAATTTGCGCGCAAACTTATCACCATAGCTTTTCCACACATTTGCCACTTGTATGCGCGTGGGATCGAGCTTTTTGGCACTGCCTGTGGAGACGATATAGCGTCCATAGGGCTTTTGTGAGGCGATACGCGCGATGGCGACTTTAGCGGGTATATCATCTATGGCATCGATGATATAGTCATAGCCCAAAATATCGTGCGTGCGCAAAAACTCCTCATCCACGCGCCTCCTTAGCGCGATCACACCGGGGTATTTGCGCGCTAGCACCTTTACTTTGGGCTCGCCTACGCACTCAGAGCCGATTTGACGGTTTTGGTTGGTTACATCAAAGCTATCAGAATCTACGATGGTTATCTCCCCTATGCCACTCCGATAGAGACAATCTAGCGCGAAACTCCCCACGCCACCCACGCCAAAAAGTATCACGCGCGTGCGTTGTAACGCCCTAAAGCCCTCGCCAAAGAGAATCCTAGAGCGTGTGAATCTATCCTCGCCCACAGCCTTATTTGTCAGAATCTCACTCATAGTCCGCACTCACAGCCCAAACACTCATAGCCACTTTTGCACACCGCGCACATCTTCATAGCTTGTGAGATCGAGCTTAATGGGTGTGATAGAGACATACTGCTCCCTAATCGCGTCAAAATCACTCTTCCCACCAAACACCTCGCCATTAACCTCAGGCATATCCGTGCGCGCCTCCCACATCAGGGGCTGCAAGCCTAGCCAATGGTATTCCTGCCCGCGTGGATTGCGGTGGAGTTGGGCTTCGTTGCCATAGATTCTATACCCCATTTGTGTTACTAGCGTCCCCTTGCACTGCGCGGGCGTGATTTGTGGGATATTGACATTTAAAAACTTGCGTTTGCTTAGCGGAAAACCTTTAGCAAAAATCCGCTCCACAAGCGCGCTAATGCTCTCGCACGCTAGCGCAAAATCAAAATCTTGTGCGAGATTTTTATCACGCATAGCTTGAGAGATAGCAATAGAATCTATCCCGTGCAGACAGCCCTCCATAGCCCCAGCAGCCGTGCCAGAGTAGGTAATGTCCTCGCCCATATTTGAGCCGATATTAATCCCAGAGATTACCAAATCCGGACGTGCATTCTCGCCATAAATATTGTTGAGTGCCAAATACACGCAATCACTTGGCGTGCCATCTTCAAGCTTATAAAAATCATCATCGACTTGCACAAACCGCAAGGGACGCGTGATACTTAGCCCGTGCCCGCACGCAGATTTTTCACTAGCGGGGGCGACTACCACGATTCTCGCGAAGTCTTTAAGCGCGTTTTTGAGTGCCAAAAGCCCTCTAGATTCAAAGCCATCATCGTTTGTCAAAAGTATGTTTTTCATCACTCTCCTTTAATCATAAAATACGGCTCTATGAGCGCGAGTAGATTGCGCGCTAAAATCGTGGGCAGCAGGGCAAGGCAGGCACGCATAGATTCTATAAGCTCCTCACATTGCGTGCGCGCACCCTCTATTCCTAGAAGATTCACATAGGTGTTTTTGCCCTCATCATTGTGCAGAGTCTTGCCCTCTAGCGCGCTATCGCCTAGCACATCGAGCAAATCATCGCGCACCTGAAAGAATAGCCCCAACGCCGCACCAAAGCTATCAAGGTGTGTGCGCACCTCCTTTGGAGCATTGGCGATGATCGCGCCAAAGCGCAGGGAAGTGGCGATGAGCTTTAAAGTCTTGTTTTGGTGGATAGTCTTTAGCTGCTCAAGGCTTAGCCTAGTATTCTCATACGCACAATCTAGCACCTGCCCTAGCACCATACCGCTAAAGCCCGCATTGCGCGCTAACTCATAGATGAGCTCGACTTTTGTCTGCGGGCTTAGGCGCGCGGTGCTTAGGAGCTCAAAGGCATAGGTATTGAGCGCATCGCCCACGAGCAGAGCGAGTGTCTCATCATAGGTTATGTGCAAAGTCGGATAACCGCGGCGCAAAGGGGAATTGTCCATACAAGGCAAATCATCGTGTATGAGCGAGTAAGTGTGCAGAGATTCTAACGCAAGCGCGGGGAGGAAGGCATTTTTGCGCATTTGGGGCGCAAGGGACTCCACCACGCACAGACACAAAGCGGGGCGAAACCTCTTGCCCCCCGCGAGCACCATCTCCCACAACGCCTTTTGGTAGCTAGGGTGGAAGCTCTCCACCTGTGGCGCACTCTGCCTCACAAACTCCTCAAACTCCTGCATAATCGCTCTGTCCATATCTCTCCCTAAATCTTTATAAAAAACTCAAACTCGCCGCGGCGCACAAATAGCTGAATCTTGCCCTCATACTTGGCAAGCTCCTCTGGGGTAAGCGTGTGGCTTAAGAGGTTTTTTAGATTCTCTAGCGTGGCGGGTTTTTTGTTTATCCACACGATTTTATCGCCCACTTTGAGTTCTTTGAAGCGATTTGGTGCATCGTGCTTGCTCAAAATCACTAGATTGCTATCAAGCCTAATCCCAAAGCGTTCCAAAAAAGTATCGCTTAGCAAAAATCCGCCATAGAGTCTATCGGGCTTAATCGCAAAATTTAGAATCTCCCCGCCGCGGCGCACCTGCACCATAGCTTCCCGCGTGCGAGGGAGATTGGTAATCGCCCAAATGGCTTGCGTGCTCGAAGTGATTTTGCTCGCGTTTATGCTCACGATCTCATCGCCTTGCAAGAAAGGATTATGCGGAAAAAACGGATCGCTTAGCACCACCACCGCGCGTTTAGAATCTAATCGCACGCCAATATCGCTATAAGCAACCTCTTTAGCATTTAAAAATCGCTCAATATAGGCTCGCTCGATAAAGCCCTTGCCGCCCACGCCCACGCCATAGATTTGGTAGCAGATATTGCCAATCACGCTATTGCGCTCTAGAGTGTTAGAAAATTGCGCATAGTGCGTGTAGCCGCCCTGCCGCCCTGTGATATGCCCTCTAATGGGGGATTTAGCAGATATGGCTACGAGATTTTTATCCTCTATCGTGCGTTTATCGAGTGCAAGCAGATCGTAGCTTAGCTTGGTGGGTGCAGATTCTATGAGATAAAATCCCATAAATGGATCGCTTTTTAGAATCTTAGCCTTTGGCGGGGTGCGCGCATAAAGGAAATACACCACCTTGCCATTGTGTTTAAGCGCCACCGCGCGCGTATCGCCCACCGCCACGCTAGCGTTTTTGTAATACTCCATACAATGCGTATAATCATACTCCTGTGAGCACAGAGCACACACAAAGGCACAGCAGAGCACCCACCACTTCAAAAGCGCGCCTTATTTTTTAAACATATCAAAGCCGCCAAGCATATCAAGCGCACTTTTTTGCTTGTTTTGCTCGACATTTTTATACACGTCATTAATCGCGCCTATGAGCAGAATCTGCAACGAGTCCTTATCCTCTAGCAGGCTATCATCAATTTTTATATCCACCACTTCGCCCACGCCATTGAGACTGACTTCTACTAGTCCGCCACCACTTTTGGCAGTGAAAATCATCTCTTTATTTTTATCAGCAAATTCTTTTAGTGAATCTTGGATACTGCCAAACATCGCACCTAGCTGCTTTGGATCAAACATACCTCTCCCCTTTTATCTTTAAGAAATGCAAATAATGCGATTGTTTGCCTGCGCATCTATTTGCACGATCGTGGGCTTGAAGCCCTCGCACTCACTCTCCTCTAGCAGCGCATACGCCACAATGATCACGATATCGCCCACTTGCGCCTTGCGTGCCGCTGCGCCATTGATACATATCTCGCCCTGCTTGTCTCCATAAATCACATAGGTGCTAAAGCGCGCGCCATTATTGCAATTTAGCACATCGACTTTCATTCCCTCTTTGAGCTTAGCACTTTTGGCTAGATTCTCATCAATCGTGATAGAGCCGACATACTCGAGATTGGCATCACTCACCCGCGCACGATGGATTTTAGAATACAACATTTCAAACTGCATAATCCCTCTTTATACATAGCAAGATTCTGTGTGATTGCGGGGTATTTTAGCATATTTTTGGGGTGTTTTTTTGCAAATCCTAGCTTTGGTAAAGCGACAAAAGGTTTTTTAAATATTGTTGGTGTGATAAACCTTGCACAAGCAATGCGCGCTTAGATTCAAACTCTCTCCAAACTATGGGATAAGAGCCCAAAATCTCGCTCATCTTCGCCACAAGATGCGCACCCTCCTCCGCATAAAGCTCAAAGCTAAAGCCACAAAACTCCCTTGCAGTATCCCCGTATGCGCCTATGCCGCTTGCGAGCGGGATCGCTCCGCTTAGGGTAGATTCAGCAATGCTTAGCCCAAAAGTCTCATAGCACTTTGTGGGCATCACGGCGAGTTTGGCATAGCGCAAAATACGCGCCAAGTTCGCAGGGGATTGGGAATCTAAAAACACGATTGGGTAACGCGCGTATAAGCAAGCTAATATGAGCAATATATCAATTAAGATAATGCCCCCCCCCCGAGCTCATAAATTTTCATAAGATCGCGCAGATACTTGGGGTTGCCGAGGTTTTGCACGATTTCCTCACGCTTTGTGATAAACTCCTGCCAAATCTCCTCATAGGAGCGCAAACTCGAGCTAAGCACAATCTCAAGATTCTCTACATTTGCCAAAAACCGCTCGCCATAGGGCTTAGATACATCAATCTCAAAGGCAAAGCTGCACCCACAAAACTCCTCAATCGTCTCCTTGAGCGCGCCGATACGCGAGACGAGAGGCAGTGCGCCTGCGAGGATAGACTCCACAATCACCAGCCCAAAAGTTTCATACCATAGTGAGGGCACCACAGAGATCTTGGCGGTTTTTAGAATCTGCGCTATCTGCGTGGGCGATTGTCTCCCAAGGAATGTGTAGTGCGTGATAGCACTCTGTGAATCTTGTGAGCGCGTTTGGTGTGGATTTGGTGGGATTTTTGGAGCTAGGAGGCTTCGTGCGAGATTTTCACAACGCGCCCTATCCTCGCCATCACCGATGATACAAAGCTGATATGAGGCAAACTCTGGCTTTTTGATAAGCCTCGCAAACGCCTCGATGAGTAGGGGCACATTTTTTTCCGGTGCGAGCCTGCCAAAAAACACGATGAGATTTTGCTTATCCTTTAAGCGCACATCAGAGTTATAAAACTGCATTTGTATGGGGTTTTGCAGGACTTCTAGCTTTTTGGGATCAAAGCCATCATCTTTATGCTTTTGGCACTGAAACTCCCCCACACACAGGATTTTATCAAAGAGCTTGTCCTCGTGCATAAAAATCCCACAATAAAACAATGTGCGCACGCCTTTTAAAAGCGAGTATATCCGCCCGCGTCTGTCGCAGTTTTTCCACATAATGCGAAACTTTGAGTGCCCTATGCACGCCTCACAAATGGATTTTTGCGCGTAGTTATACAAGCCGCCATTAGGACAAACGCCAAAGTTATGCTGCGTAAAGATAAGCTTAGTGTGAGGGAATTTGCGCTTATAAGAGCGCAGGGCAAAGAGCACGCTGGGGCTTAGGCGTGAGAGGTAGTTTTGG
>NZ_CASDOV010000005.1:0-79379 GCF_949282165.1 uncultured Helicobacter sp.
AATTTTGGGGGAGATTTGGGCTTAGATTCTGTGATAAAGCTTGTGAGTCATTTGGGCCTAGATTGCGTGGCAAAGATTTATGAAAATCGCTCTTTTCAATCTTTTTAGAATCTAAGCTTGGGTGTTGCGGGGTTTGTGTCCTCTCGCCTAGCAGCTCTTCGGCAAAGATTCTAGGCTCGATATCTTTGTAGTGGTATTCCCTATAAAGCGTGTAAAAATTGGTATTAAGGTGCTTTGTGAGCTTCGCCATAGCCTCGCCAAACTTCTTAGAATCTCCCAAAAACGCCTCCTTGTCCGGCACGATGACTACGCCACCACAATCGTGGTTAGTCTTTAGCACAAAGGATTGTGGTAGCGCGTCAAAGTCAATCTCCTCCACGCTTTTATAGATCCCATAGAGCTTGGGCAAAAAGGGGCAGATATTGGTCTCAAAGAGAAGTTTAGTCACGCTATCAATGGGCGCAAAAAGTGGCGAAGAGGACGCACTAGAATCTAAAAATGTCGGATCTTGTGCGAGGGCTTGGAATTTTTGGGCTAGTTTGTCTTGAGAATTTTGAGAGGACGCGGAGTCTCCTAGAGGCGCAGAATCTAAATGAGAGTCTTCTAAAGAGCTAAATTCCCCCCCCCCGAGAGCTAGATTCTGAAGTTTTGCCGTGATGTAGATTCTGGCTTTGAGCTTATCGGCAAGTGCGGTGTAAAGGGGGTTTCTATCATAGAGGATTCTATGCACGATTTTTTCGTTAAACGTTTGAGGATTTTTAAAGTCCGGCGTGTAGCCAAAGATTTTCTTATGCCTGCGCGTGAAATACGCCTCATCATCAAGTTTAGATTCTATATAAGCATTGTATTTTTGGCGCAGGGGCAGGATATAGTGCTGATACACGGGATTATTGCGGATAAGGGATTTAAGAGACATTATCACTCCTTTGGTGGGGCTTAATGCGCACAATTATGGCGCATATTGACTAAGTTTTGGCTTACACACTCATCTCATAGAGCTTCTTGCGCTCGCTTGAGCTGGCTATGTTTAGCTGCTGGCGGTATTTGGTTATCGTGCGGCGCACCATCTTAATCCCAAACTTCTCCTCCACGCTTTTTAGAATCTTTACATCGCTTAGGGGCTTTTTCTTGTTTTCGCTCTTTACAAGCTCGAGGATGAAGTCCTTAATCGAGGCGTTAGAAGTCTCGCCATCAATGGCAGCTGTAAAGAAACTTTTGATGGGGAAAATCCCCCTATCGCACTCTAGGTATTTGTTGGCAATAGCGCGTGAGATTGTGCTAGGCGCATAGCCTAGATCTTGGGCTATGTCCTTTAGCTTCATCGGGCGTATCTCCCCACCCATAAAAAAATCATACTGATTCTCACGCAGCGCAATGGCGATTTTTAAAATCGTAGCCTTGCGCATATCGAGCGCATCGATGAGATCCTTTGCTTCTTTAAGCTTAAGTTTGACAAAGTCTTGGGCTTGTTTTTGCGCTTCTTTTTGTGCCTCGCTTTGGGGCTTAGCATTTTTGCTCGCTAGCTCTTGGTGCTCGATGATAATTTTTGGATAATACATATCATTGACGCGCACTTCAAGCTCATAAGTGTGCTGGAGTGAATCCTCCTTGAGCCGCTCAAAAATAAAAATATCTGGAATCACCTCTGGGATCTTCACGCCAAAGTCGCACGCAGGAGGGTTTCTAAATCGCTTAATCGTGCGCATCACTTCTTCATAAAGCGGATTAGATTTGTGCGCGGCGTGGTTTTGGAGGTTTTGGATAATCTCTAGCCCTAGCTCAAAGGCTGCATTATCCAAATCACTCTCTTGGAGTTGGAAAAGCAAAGACTCTCGCATATCGCGCGCCCCTATGCCACAGGGCTCGAGATACACAAACCTTGAGCGCACGCGCTCAAACTCCTCCACGCTCACGCCCACTTCCGCCGCAAGCTCGGCTACTTCGCCATCCAAATACCCCTCGTCATTGAGGTTTTCTATAATGCTATGGGCGATGCGCTGGGAACTCTGACTAGGGAAAAGGCGCGGGGAGAGCTGGCTAAGCAAACTCTCATAGAGATCTTGGGTGCTAGTGCTTAGGGATTCTATCTTGTCGGTTATGGAGTTTTTTTGGATTTTGGGGCTAGGAGTGCTGGGTTTATGCGCTAGATTCTGTGTGCGTTGGCTCTCTATCTGCACATAGGGATTTTCTTGGGCAAACTCTTGCACGATCTCCTCGATACTATCTGCCCCGCTTTGCAGGATAGGCAGCCAGTTTTTGAGTGTCGCTGAAAGCTTTGGCTTAATCGCGATGTTGGCGCGTAGCCTCCCTCCTACTTTTGCGCTCATACTTTGAAATGCTCTCCTAAGTAGTATTTGCGCACAAGCGCGTTTTGGTAGATCTCTTCGGCATTGCCGCTAGCTAGCAGCGCGCCGCTTTTTATCACATAGCTTCTGTGGCACACAGATAGGGTTTCACGCACATTATGATCGGTGATGAGCACGCCGATGTCAAGCTCGATAAGCTTTAAGATGATGTTTTGTATATCCACCACCGCCTTGGGATCCACTCCCGCAAACGGCTCATCAAGCAGCACAAACTTGGGATTTTTGACTAACGCCCGTGCGATTTCTACTCGTCTGCGCTCCCCGCCGCTTAGGCTCACGCCCTTTCTAGCGCGGATTGGCTCGATGTTAAATTCCTCTAGCATTTTTTCTATGCGGATTTTGCGCTCCTTAGCACTTTTGATACTCGCCTCGGCGGCAAGTATGAGGTTTTGCTCCACGCTCAAATCCTTAAAAATACTCGATTCTTGTGGGAGGTAGCCTATGCCCATATTGGAGCGCGCGTGCAGGGGGAGCTTGGTAATGTCGTGTCCATTGAGATACACCGCGCCAGAGCTTGGGTGCAAAAGCCCGCATATCATATAAAAAGTCGTGGTTTTGCCCGCACCATTTGGTCCTAATAATCCCACGACTTCCTTGCTGCTGACTTCTAGCGAGATGTCATTGACGATTTTTGTTTTTTTGATTTGTTTGCTTAGGTTGCGCGCTTGTAGCTTATTCATCGCTGATTTGATACTCCCTTTGTGCAGAATCTAGCGGCGTGATATCCACGCGCACTATTGCAAATTGGCATTTTTTCAAAAGCTCCTTGATACCCACGCTTGCCCACTCGATAAAATGCACGCCCTCACGCTCAAAAAGCTCGATAAACCCGAGTTCTAGGAGGTGGTTGTATTCTTTTTGATAAAAATCGTAGTGAAAAATACCATCATAATCCTGTGAGAGGCTAAAGGTGGGCGAGCTCACCTCATCTCTGCCGCCCCTATAGCGCACAAACTCCCTCACAAGCGTGGTTTTGCCACTCCCCAAATCGCCATTTAGCAAAAAAAATATCCTCTCCTTCCCCTGCGTGAGCGAATGCAGATACTCACAAAGTGGCTCTAGCTGCTCTTGTGTTAGCGTAAATGTCATTTTGTCTCCTTTATATAGATTCTATGATTTGAAATAATCTTTAATCCCCAAATGCGCCTCAAGGCTTGCGACAATCTCTTTGTTGTGCTCCATAAACTCCCTATCTTGCTCCTTTTGGCTTTTTGGCAGACTTTGGGAATCTTGGGGCTCTTGAGAATCTTTGGCGTCGTGGGATTCTTTAGATTCTTGCAATGCTTGAGGATCTTTGGCACTCTCACGCCCTGTTTCACTCTCTGCTTCTTGTTCTACCGCCTGTGGGGCTTGTGCTTCTGATTGCCCTTTTGCTTGCGCCTCTTGTGGCGTTGGCTGTGGGGCTTGTGGTTTTTGCGCCTCCTGTGGTGGCGTGGCTTGTGAATCTAGCGCGCTAGATTCTGTAGATTCTGGGCTTGTCTGTGTGTTTTGTGAATCTAGAGAATCCGCCCGCGCCCCCATATCTCGCGCCATATCGTGCGTGGTTTCAATCTGCGCTCCCTGCGTGGCTTGCTCCTGTGCCATTTGCCCCTGTGCTGCCATATCCTGCGCCATTTGGGAGGATTGGAGCTGTGGCGTGGGCGGGAGCTTTTGAGCGCTGATTTTAGTCTGCGCGCCAAAGACTTGCGCCACAAAGACTTTGATAATCTCAAAATGCTTAGCTAGCCGCTCCCTATCCTCGCCCACCGCGCTTGAATGCCAAGTGAGTGTGTCGCCCTCAAAGCTCACAAAGCTCACGCACCGCGCAAAGCACTCGCCTAGCTCAAAATTCCTATCATAGAGCTTTTGGGTGAGAATCTCAAAAGGACTTTGAATCTTGGGGGCTTGCAAAGAGCTTTGAATGGGGGCTTGACTAGGAGTTTGGCTCGTGGCTTGTGCGGGAGATGGCGCGCTCGTGTGCGTGCTAGGAGTGCCCTGCTGTGGCTTTGGCGTGGCAAAAATCTGGGCTTCCAAATCCGCAATCATCGCATCGACTTCTTTTATCTTTAGGGCTTCTTGCATTTTTAGCAAAGTGAGCAAAAGCACGAAACTCCCATCGGTATTGTGTGTGAGCAGGATTTTAGAATCCACTAAGATTCTAAAAAACCTATCCAAAATAAGCGGGGGGAATGCCTTGTCGTTAGCCAAAAGACGATCTTTTAAAAAAAGCATCATCTCATCTAAAATCATCTCGCTTTCATACTCTTGCAACGCCCCCATACTCTCTTTGACGCGCTCAAAATTCTGCGCTAAAAGATCGCCAAAAAGCGTGCTAAAAATCTGGGGATCGACAATGCCTAGCATATCGGTTACGCCGCTTGTATCGATGTTGTTTTTGCAAAAAATAATCGCCTGATCGAGCAGTGTGAGTGTATCGCGCAAGCTCCCAGAGCCGCTGCGCGCGATGATCTCGAGAGCTTTTGTCTCATAGCGCACCTGCTCTTTGTCCAAAATATGCGCGATGTGCTCGACTACGAGGCGTTGGGGGATTTGCTTAAAGCGAAAATGCTGCGTGCGGCTCAAAATCGTGGGCGGGAGCTTGAGCGGATCGGTTGTAGCGAGGATAAATTTCACATACCCGGGCGGCTCCTCAAGCGTCTTTAGGAGCGCGTTAAACGCCTCGCGCGTGAGCATATGCACCTCATCGATGATAAAAATCTTATACCGCCCAAAGGCAGGGCGGTATTTTGTCTGCTCGATTAAGTCACGGATATCATCAATCTTGCGGCTAGAGGCAGCGTCCATCTCGATGATGTCTAAATGCCTGCCCTCCAGCGCGGCTTTGCAGTTTTGGCACTCGCCACAGGGCTTTGAAGTGGGTCCATTATCACACTGCAGAGAGCGCGAGAAAATCCGCGCCGAGCTTGTCTTGCCACTACCGCGCAAACCACTAAAAAGATAGGCGTGTGAGATATGTTTAGAATCTAGTGCGAGGGAGAGGGTTTGGGAGACGGCGTGCTGCCCGATTAAGTCTTCAAAAGTCGTGGGGCGGTATTTTAGAGCAAGGGCTAAGGACATAAATCACTCCATTATTGTTTGTGCGTATCATCATACGAGAATGTGGGGAGATTGAGCTTGTAGCGGATAGCAAAGAGGCGCAAAAGCGTGCCAAACACGAGCGTGATGAGCACGGCGATTAGTGAATCTACCCCCAATCCCACCACAAGCGTGTAATACAAAGTCGCTGCGATCATACTCACGCCCGCATAGAGTTCCTTTTGAAACACCAGCGGGATACGATTGCAAAATATATCGCGCAAAATCCCGCCAAAAATCCCCGTGATACACGCCGCGCTCACTGCGATGATAAGCCCGTGATCGTGCTTCATCGCCACCTGCGCCCCGATGATACTAAACACCACCAAACCAAGCGCATCAAGACTCAAAAAGAGCTTTTCAAAACGCACGAGTTTTTTGGGGATGAGAGTAGTGAGGATCGCACACACACAGATGATGATCACATACATCGGGTTTTCTACCCAAGTGAGCGGATAAGTCCCAAGTAGCACATCGCGGATAGATCCCCCGCCAATAGCGGTAACTAGCGCGATAAACATCACGCCAAAGAGATCCATTTTGTGCCTGCCTGCTGCGAGCGCACCTGTAACCGCCTCGACACTGATACCAATAACAAAAAGTGTGTGCAACAACGCAGTATCGCTGATAGGATAGGACATCTCACGCCTTTGGGAATTGTTAGGCGGGGATTATAATACATTTTCTCTTATGGGATATTAAAGGAATTACTTTTGCTTTTTAGATTCTGTATTTTGGGCACAATGCCATCACGCCTTATAAGGATTACCTATGATGAGATCTCTCTACACCGCCACCACGGGTATGCTAGGACAGCAGTTACAAATCGACACCACCTCAAACAACATCGCCAATGTCAATACCATAGGCTACAAAAAGCAGCGCGCGGAATTTGCGGATTTGTTTTATCAAGTGCTGCAATACGCTGGGACTTCCACAAGCGAGACGACTATCTCGCCAACGGGCATAGAAGTGGGGATTGGGGTGCGTCCCATCTCGGTGCAAAAACTCTTCTCACAAGGGCACCCAAAAGAGACAGAAAACAACCTAGATATTGCCATTACGGGCAATGGGTTTTTTCAGATTCAGCTCCCCGATGGCAATATCGCCTACACGCGCGCGGGGAGCTTCAAGCTCGATAGCGAGGGCAATGTCGTAACGCCCGATGGCTACCCGCTTATCCCAAATATCACAATCCCCGAGAACACCACACAGATTAACATAGGCACCGATGGCACGGTGAGCGTGATTGAGGGCAACCAAACAGAGATAAATGTGCTAGGGCAAATTGAGATTGTAAATTTTGTCAATCCCGCAGGCTTGCACGCACTAGGCGATAATCTGCTCATCAACACCAACGCTTCGGGCGAGCCAATCGCAGGCGTGCCGGGCTTAGATGGGTTTGGGCAGCTCCGACAGGGCTTTATCGAGCTAAGCAATGTCAAACTCGTAGAAGAGATGACGGACTTAATCACGGGACAGAGAGCCTATGAGGCAAATTCTAAGACGATACAAACTGCAGATTCTATGCTCCAAGTCGTCAATGGACTAAAACGCTAAATTTTTATATACCTTTACTTTTTTGCTAGACGCATTATAATGCCCCCCTTTACTTTCAAAAACAGGAGGGGTTAATATGACAAGACGCGATATGCTCAAAAACTCGGCGATGGTTTCTCTCGCTCTCTCGAGCTCTCTGTCTTCTCTCAAAGCAGCTGGTGCGATAAATGATATTCAGCTTATCCCGCACGCCACGCACTTTGGTCCATTTATCGCAAAGGTAAAAGATGGGAAGTTTGTCGAGGTGCTCAAAAGCCCACAGGACAAAAATCCAAGCGTGATGATAGAATCTATGATCGATAGAGTTTATACAGATTCACGCGTGAAGTATCCGTGCGTGCGCAAAGGATTTCTAGAGGGCAAAAACAATCCGCATATGCGCGGCAGGGAGCCCTTTGTGCGCGTGGATTGGGATACTGCCCTAGAGCTTGTGGCACAAAAGATAAAAGCCACGCCACGGGAGAATATCTACAACGCCGCCTATGGTGGCTGGGGGCACGTGGGGCGATTGCATAATGCTAATAGTGTGGCGGGGAGGTTTTTTAATATCGCGCTTGGTGGCGCGGTGGGCACGGATGGAGAGTATAGCAATGGTGCGGCAGGGCGCGTCAATAGCGATATCATCGGCGATATGGAAGTGTATTCGCAGCAAACCACCCACGAGCAAATCATCAAGCACACCAAAGTGTATGTGATGTGGGGCGCGGATCTCTTTAAATGCAATCGTATCGATTATGTCGTGCCAAACCATCTCAACGATACCTATTATCCGCAATACAAGCAAGCGGGGATTAGATTTATCTGTATCGATCCATACTACAATGAAAGCGCACAGATGTTTGATGCGCAGTGGATAAAAATCCGCCCAAATACCGATGTCGCGCTTATGCTTGGGTTGATGCACTATCTCTACACAAGCGGCAAATACGACAAGGCGTTTATAGAGACCTACACCGATGGGTTTGATAAATTCCTCCCTTATCTCCTAGGGCAGAGCGATGGCGTGGCAAAAGACATAGCGTGGGCGTCAAAGATCACCGAGCTTTCAGAATCTAGCATTAAAGATCTCGCGGATTTGTTTGTCTCACAACGCACCTTTATCGCGGGCAATTGGGCAATGCAGCGCGCACAATACGGCGAGCAGGCGGATTGGGGGCTTATCGCGCTTGCGAGTATGATAGGACAGATTGGCTTGCCCGGCGGGGGCGTTGGATTTTCTATGCATTATGCAGGGGGCGGGCAGGCAAATAGCGGCTACACGACGACTCCCGGACTTTCTCAAGGGCGCAATCGCGTGGGCTTCTCTATCCCTGCAAGTCGCATTAGCGAGTGTATCCTCAATCCGGGCAAGTCGATCAACTTCAAAGGGCGCGTGATCACATTCCCTGAGATTAAGATGATTTATTGCTGCGGCGCGACGCTACTTGGGCACCATCCTAATACCAACGAGCTTATCCGCGCCATTAGGAGTGTGGATACCGTAGTCGTGCATGAGCCGTGGTGGACACCGATGGCAAAGATGGCAGATGTCGTATTTCCTAGCACCTGCACGCTAGAGCGCGATGATATCACAAGCGGGGGGACTTACTCGCGCAATGTGATTTATGCGATGCGCAAGGTTATCGAGCCCACTTATGAGCATAGGGACGATTTTGAGATTTTTGCGGATTTGAGCAAAAAACTCGGTGGCGAGGAGCTCTACAATCGCTACACGGGCGGTATGAGCTATATGGAATGGATAGAAAAATTTTATAATAGCTCTAGCGGTGTAAATTTCAAGGATTTTGAAACTTTTTGGCGTGATGGTTTCGTGGAGTTTGATATCGATAAAGAGGCGTATGAATATGTGCGCCACGCGGACTTCAGAGCCGATCCTATAGCCAATAAACTCGCCACCCAAAGCGGCAAGATTCAGTTCTTTGTGGATAAATTCCAAAAGGCAGATTTGGTGGATTTCAAGGGGCATTTGATGTGGTTTGAACCAGAGGAATACCTAGGCAGCGCAGAATCTAAAGACTATCCCTTCCACCTGCTCACGCCCCACCCGCGCTATCGCGTGCATAGTCAGCTTGACAACACTTGGGTGCGCGGTATGTATAAAATCCAAGGGCGCGAGCCAGTAGTGATCAACACGCAAGATGCGGCAAGGCTTGGGATCAAGCACGGGGAAGTCGTGGAGGTGTATAACAAGCGCGGAGCGGTGCTTGCGGGGGCGTTTGTGACGGACTTTATCCGCGAGGGTGTCGTGCAGATTCAAGAGGGCGCGTGGTATGATCCACAAAATCCAGACGATGCACTACCCCGCTGCAACGCAGGATCGTGCAATGTGCTCACAAGCTCGCGTCCGACAAGTCGCTGGGCACAAGCCACATCGGTAAATACCTGCCTAGTGGGTATCAGAAAGCTTGGCAAAGACGAGGTGCTAGAGCCCTACAAGTCTTCATCAGCACCCCAAATCATAGGAGCGTAAGTTATGAAAAAAGGAGTAATTTTTGGGATTGTGGTGGTTGGAGTTGCGTGCGTGGCTGCGTTTGTGGCTCAATCCAAAAGTGGCGCGGGCGCGTTTGGTGGCAGTGCGTTTGCGGGCGTGGAAGATTCGTGCCATACTTGCTTTAGCCTAAAAGACACAGAGGCGCAAGCAGTGGCAAAGAAAGGTGATAATCACTTTTTTGCCAAAGAAGATGGCGTGAGGGTGTTTGATAGTGAAGGCAAAAACGCCATTGGCAGCACGATCAAGGGCTTTGGTGGCGAGGAGGTGCGACAAATGGGCGAGTATGTCGTGCTCAAAGTCAAGGGGTATAAAAAAGAGGGCGATTCCCAAGTGCTCTATGGGGATTTGGAGTTTATGCGCCCAGCGATCACATTCACTAGCGGCGGGGTGGATTCAGATACGCTAGAGGTGGCGCTGCTAAAGCAAGATGTGCTGCAAGATTCTAGTGCGCTTTGGAGTGAAAATGAGTTTGTGTATTACGACAATTGCTCGATGTGCCACGCAGCGCACGCCCCTAGCGAGCACACTATCCGAGAGTGGGAGGGGATCTATAGCACGATGCGCGCCTTTGCAATGCCCACAGAGGCTAATGATAAGCTGATTTGGGAGTATTTGCAGGCGCACGCGAAGGGGAGTTTTGCGGTGGAGGAGTGAGATATTTATAGATTCTAGTTTCTGTGTTTGTAGGCATTGCGCTTTTCTAAAGAAACTTCGTTTTGGCGATAAATGCGGGAGCGACACAAAAGTGCTTTGGTTACATACGCCTAGGTAGCTCCCTCCCACTTTTGCTTGCAACCCACATTTTTCATCGGAAATTTTAGAATGCCCAGCAAGCCAAGCGCGGAATGTAAGGAAAATACAGAATCTAACGCAGATTTAGAATCTAATCCAACAGAATCTAAAACAATCACACAATCCAAGTCCCAAAGAATCCACAACACAGAATCCAAGCGGTATAGAATCTAAAGTAGATTCACAATCTAGCCTAGTAATTTAGATTCAAACTTAGAATCTAGCCTCTTAGATTCACGCTCTCACGGATATTTTCTAGATTCTCAAAGTCGCTTGTTTGCGCAAAAAGAAAAGGGGTTTCCCCTCTCCCCGCTCTCCCCAGCCCCGAAAAAGATAAAGCGCCGCTTTTTTGCTGCGCTTCGCTTGCAACCCGTTGGGTCTTTTTGCGCAATCCGCAATCGGGGAGAGAGCCTCGCTGTATCCGCTTCTAGCGCGGTTGGTGCTATCGCACCTACACATTGATTTGATTTTTGCAGAGCAAAAATGGCAGAATCTAAAGATGTAGAATCTTTAGATTCTGCTTCGGCTTGCGCTACCGCGCACACTATTGATATTTGGCAAATCCTCGCACAAGTTTTTTGAAGTGGTGGATTCTGTAAGTCGCTTAGATTCTAAATCTGAATTGTTGAATCTAGAATCTAAATCCGCACTAGATTCTGAATTTGCCTTAGATTCCGCGCTTGGCTTGCCGGAAATTCTAGTATCTTGCGTAAGATTTGAATGTTGTGCAAGGCGAGACGAGGAAGCTACCTTAGGCGGTAGTGCCCGAAGTCGAGCCACCGCACTCATTCAAAGATTGCGTAAGAGACGAATTTCCAAAATTTTAGAATCTAAAAAGGAACACCTATGAACCATCATCTCCCTCTCCCCCTCCTCCTCCCCATCTACCTCCTAGCCGACACACTCCCCAACGCCCGCCCGCACTACCACAAGCTAGAATCTAGCATCGTTACCGCCACGCGTGTGGAAACCACGCTCGATGAGGCAGCGGGGAATGTGAGCGTGGTGAGCAAAAAGGACATTGAGCTGCGTCCCAATGCCAAGTTTAGCGACACGCTACGCGGGATAGAGGGCATAAGACAGAGCAAATCGCGCGGGCTAGATACCTTTGATACGCTCACTATCCGCGGGATTGCCAATGGCGCGGCGATAATGCTCGATGGCGTTATCCTCAATGATATGAACAACAACACCAAGATGATTGTCGCGATGAATCCCGCGGATTTGGAGCAAGTAGAAGTCATACGCGGTCCCTTTTCTAACCTCTATGGCTCGGGGGCTATCGGCGGGGCGATACACTTCGTAACCTCAATGCCAAAGGCATTTAGCGCAAATGGCTTTTTAGGCTATGGCAATGGCTTTGATAACGACACCGCCCCGCGCAACACCCTGCGTGGCTATCTCTCGGTGGGCGATGCGCTTTTACATAAGCGATTGCGCCTTAAGGCTAGCTATGGTTTTGCACGCTCTGGGGGCTATGCTGCCGATAGCGCGTGGGTGTATCCCGATGATACGCTCCTAAATGGCGTGAGCGGGGGCATTCCCTCAAGCACCACGAGCGGCGCGCCCATCACGCTAATCGGCGATATGGGGGCGCAGAGCTACCACACGCACGATGTGCGAGTGAGGGCAGAATACGACTTCACGCCCAATGCGACGCTAGATCTAGGCGGGAGTTTTAATAACTACACCTACGACCATCTAAACCAACGCAGTTTTTTGCGCGATAGCAGCGGCAATGTCGTGTGGGGCGATAACACAAACACAAGCAATACTGGCAACCGCCCTATGCCTATGTATGCCCTGCGCGGCATAGGCAAGGAGTTTTATAACCAAAGTATCGCCTATATCGGCTACAGGCAGTATTTTGACGAGACTCTGCTAAGCCTCAAATACTCGAGGATTGATGGCTTTGATACCTTTCATAATCCCGATGGCGGGGCGGATTCTAACAATGAATCTAGTGCCAACACAAGCGTATTTGGCGGGCAGGGCACGCGCACCTTTACGCGCAGTGGCATTGACAATCTCGATATTTTCACAAGCCTCCCCTTTGAGATTCCCCATACGCTAGAACAGAGCGTGCTAGTGGGGATACAGACGCGCCATATCGCCACAAGCATTAGTGAGAGCAATATCACAAATTGGCGCGACTTCTCTAGCCCCTCCCTAGGCACCAAGGCGCAAAGAAGCGCGAACTCGCTTAGCCTTGGGGGCTTTGTGGAATGGCGCAGCGTGTGGCTTAAGGGGCTTAGCACCTCGCTTGGCTTGCGCTATGATTATTGGCTAGGCTATGGCTATGAGAGCCTCTCTACTAGCGTGCCGCTGAGTGCCCCCACGGATTCTAACCACAAATCCAAGCTTAGCCCAAAGGCTAGCCTAAACTACCAATTCACCCCCACAAGCCTGCTTAAACTCTCCTTTGGGCAGGGCTTTCGCGCGCCTAATATGTCCCAACTCATCGCAAACTACAAATACTCCGATGGCACGCAGGTGCTGGGCAATCCCACCTTGCGCCCTGAAAGCGTAACGAGCTTTGATATAGGCATAGAGCAGAAAATCCCCGCGCATTATGAAGGGCTTATCAAAGCCTATTATTTCCACACCTACCTAGAGGATATCATCTATCGCGACAGCGCAAACCAATCCTATCTCAACGGCGGACTAGCCCTCATCAACGGCTTAGAGCTCTCTTATAGGCAAAATCTCCCGCTTTCTTTTGGGGTGCTATTTACCTACACTTTTACCAACTCACAAATGCTACAAAACCCCGCAAATCCCGCCACCATAGGCAAAAAACTCACAGGCATACCCACCCACCTTGCTTATGGGCAGATTTATTATGACGATAGCCGCTTTTTTGGGAGCTTTGGGGTGGAGTGTATGAGCAAGCCCTTTAGCAGGGAGGATAATAGCGACACCATAAGCGGCGTGTATGGGGCGATAGATTCTTATATTTTAGCTGATGTGCGGCTTGGCGTGCGCTTTGGTGGGCATTATGAAGTGAGCCTCAATGCTACCAATATCTTTAACCACAAATATTATAGCTACTATCGCGCGCCCGGCGCGGCGTTTTATGTGCAGATTGGGGGGAGGTTGTGAGGTTTTTAGATTCTATACATTGAGCTTGCACTCGGAAAAAGGGCTTTTGCTTGCTCTACGCTCTTAAGTCAGAGCGGGCAAGCCAAGCACGGAATGTAAGGAAAATACAGAATCTAAGGAAAGCTTAGAATCTAGTCTAACAGAATCTAATTTGACAGATTTGGAATCTAAAACACACACAGATTCTAAGATTTAATACTTCAGATTCAAATACAGAATCTAACTCCGCAGATTCTAAAGATTCACAAAAGCAAAATGTAGAATCTAGCCTCTTAGATTCTTTTTCTCACGGATATTTTCTAGCTTCTCATCATCACTTGTTTGCGCAAAAGAAAAAGGGGTGTTATCCCCTCCCCGCTCGTTAAAGCCCCGAAAAAGATAAAGCGCCGCTTTTTTGCTGTGGCTTGGCTTGCAACCCGTTGGCTCTTTTTGCGCAATCGGGGAGAGTGCCTCGCTGTATCCTTGTCTAGGCAAAAAATCAGCGGTGGCACTGCTGCCACCTTTTTCCTGATTTTTCTAAAGAAACTTCGTTTTGCCACACACGACAAGGGCGAGAGATGGTATGTGCTGCCGCGCTACATATTTTATTTGGCAAAGCCTTGTTAAGGTTTTTTGGTGTTGTGGATTCTGTAAGCTGTTTAGATTCTGAATCTGCTTGAGATTCTGTTAGGCTAGATTCTAAGCTTTCCTTAGATTCTGTATTTTCCTTACACTCCGTGCTTGGCTCTGCCTCGCTTGGTGTGGATTCTGTAGGGTTGCTATTGCAAGCAACAAAATTAGTATTTGCGGTGTGGCTGTGTAAGTTTTGAAAAATTTGGGGAAGGTTAGCGGACTTGGCGTCCGTGCCTTTCACAAAACAAAATTTCTTTAGAAATTTTTCAACCTTATCACATTGCATACCCGCTCTGCTGATGTGAGCGTAGCGAAACGAAAAAGAGCCATTTTCCCCCGAACACAAACCTAATACCTTAACACCCCCCAACACAACCTTATGCTATAATAACCACTTTTTCAAAGGATCCCATCGTGAAAGCACTCATACCAGCCCTTCTTAGCCTATGCTTTGCCTATGCCCTAGATTCTGCGCAATCTCCCCTCCCCCATAGCGCGCCACCTGCGCAATCCGCGCAATCCCCATCTTTCACGCGACTTCAAGCCGCGCTCACTTCCCCACACTTCCCCCTCACACTTAAAGACTTTTGGTTTGAAACCTCCTTTAGCAAGCCCGCTAAGAGCCATATTTTCCTAAGCTTTTGTGAGCAAATCGCTCTGCTTAATCTCTGGCAGGACGCATTGGGGCTCAGTCAGCACGTCTTTAGCGAGCCACTTTTGCGCCTAAGCAATCCGCGTATAGATTCTCTGCCTGCTGTGGGCGGGGGCAGTGGGAGCAGTATCAATCCCGAAACGCTAAAAACCCTCAATCCCGATGTAATCATCGTGTGGGCGGGGGATAAAAGGCTCGTGGAGTTTTCACGCAAGTTTGGAGTCCAAATCCTCGCCTTCTACCCACAAAGCATCGATGAGCTCTTTGTCAATATGGGGCAAATCGCGCAGGTTTTTGACAAGCAAGAGCTCTTTTTGCAAAAGGCAAAATACGCCCTCTCTCTGCTAGATTCACTCCCAAAGCCCCCAAAGGATTCTCAAAAAAGAGTAGTGTATGTCTGGGATAAACTCACGCGTATCGCGGGCAGCACGGGAATGGTGGGCGATATGCTAGCGCGCGTGGGCGTGCGGAGTATGGGCTCTAGTGTCGCGCTAGATTCTTATGAAGTGAGCTTAGAATCCCTGCTAGCGTTCAATCCCGAGGTAATTTTTATCTGGGGTGGCTCGCCGCTCACGCAACAATCCCTCTATGCCAATCCCCAACTACAAAACCTCGCAGCCATCAAGCAAAGGCAAGTCTATAAGCTCCCCAAATGGGATAATTGGGGCGTGCGCATCACCCAAACCGCCCTGCTCGTCTCCGCCCTAAGCTACCCGCAAATGTATGATTACAACGAGGTAAAGACACGGATTCAGAATCTAAACGCCACGCTCTTTGGCTTACAAGACTTCCCCACACATATTGAGCTCCTAGAGCGCGCGCAATGAGTGTCAAAAATCCCCCGCACCAAACAAGCGCGCATACGCTAAGCACGCCAAAGCCCTGCGCGCACGACACAAACGCACACAACAAGCGCGAGGCGCAGCAAACACAATCCACACAATCCACGCAAAGCGCGCCTACCAAATCCCCCGCGCACTCCTCCCTAAACCAACCCTCTACTAAGACAAAGCCCGCCTACACGCAATCCCCAAACAAAGACAACACAGATAGCACAAACACCACAGATACCGCAGGCACTGCACAATCCCCCGCTAAAAGCGCGCATTCTAAGCCCCACTCCCCCCACAAAGCCCTGCTCCTGTGCCTAGCTCTGCTCTTAGCTTGCGCTAGCATAAGCGCGCTTGTGGGCAATGGGAGCTTTGGCATTCCAAATACTAGCATTTTATTTGATATTCGCCTGCCGCGCATTCTTTTGGCTATCCTTGTGGGCTGCGTGCTGGCAGGGAGCGGGGCGGTTATGCAGGGTATGTTTAAAAACGCGCTTATCGATCCCTTTTTGCTTGGGATTTCATCGGGTGCTGCCTTTGGCTGTGCGCTGTGCATATGGCTACACGATAGCTCGCTGCTGCAAGTCTTTGCCTTTGGCTTTGGCTATCTCACGATTTTGGGCGTGGTGGGCGTATCCTATCTGTGCCAAAACTCGAGTATGTCGCTTATCCTCGCTGGCGTGGTTCTCTCGGCGTTTTTGGGAGCGATGAGTGGGTTTATCAAGTTTTTTGTCGAGCCTCAAAAGGCGCAGACTATCGTCGTGTGGCTACTAGGCAGTCTCAATACCGCGCAATGGGGCGATGTGTGGGTAGCACTGCTTGGCTTTTGTGTGGGGTTTCTCCCGCTTTTTTGTATGCGCTGGCGGCTAAATACCCTCTTACTAAGCGATGAGCAGGCTATTAGCTTTGGCGTGCCTATTGTGAGGCTACGCATTGCCACGCTTTTTTGCGTGAGCTTTGCAGTCGCGCTGTGTGTGAGCGTGAGCGGCGTGATTGGGTGGATTGGGCTTGTGATACCGCATATCGCGCGCTTTTTGTTTGGGGCAGATATGCGCTTTTTGCTCCCCGCAAGCCTGCTGCTTGGGGGGATTGGGCTCACTCTAGCCGATGGTATCGCGCGCAATGTGGCGTATTTTGATATACCTGTGGGGATTGTTACAAGCCTTTTGGGCGCGCCGTTTTTTCTCTTTTTGCTCGTGAGGTTTGGCTATGTCAGAGGCTAAAGCCCCCACAAGGCTTGTGGTGAGTAACCTCTGCTTTGCCTACAAGCACGCAAAAACAAAAATCTTTGAGAATCTAGCCCTTAGCGCGCAAGCTGGGGAAGTGTGTGCGATACTCGCTCCAAATGGTGCGGGCAAAAGCACGCTATTTAGAATCCTCCTAGGCATTATCGGTGAGCGTTGCGCGAGCATTGTGCTGCAAAACTACCGCCCCAAAGCCCACGACAAGACAAATCCCAAAAGCGCGCCAAAAGACACACTAAAGGACGCGCAAGAGATTTGCCTGCATACGCTAAGTGCGCACAAAAGGGCGCGCTATATCAGCTATATGCCCCAATTTGTGGAAAGCCCCTTTGGGTATTTGGTGCTCGATATGGTGCTGCTTGGGGCGCAAGTGCCTTTGTTTGGGCTGCCAGATTCTGCTATGAGAGATAAGGCTATGGGGCTTTTAGAAGAGCTTGGTATCGCACACCTTGCCTCTATGCCTATCACGCACCTAAGTGGCGGGCAGAGGCAGCTCGTGCTTCTCGCTCAAAGTCTTATGCAAGAGAGCCCAATCCTCCTGCTTGATGAGCCAAGCGCGCATTTAGATATCAAAAACAAATTTCTTTTGTTTGAAAAAATCACGGAGCAAACGCGCCAAAAGGGGCTTATCACGCTTGTAAATCTCCACGACATAGAGCTTATCGCGCGCTATGCAAACAAAGTCTATCTCATCGACAAAGGGTGCGTGTATGCGACAGGAAGCCCGAGTGAGATTCTCACAAAGCAGAGATTGGGGGAGTTTTTTGGCTTGCCAAATCTTATCTAAAGCCTATCTTATCTAAAGCCTATCTAGCGCGATACTAAAGGGAGGTTTGTCAAACACCGCGATATGGAAAAGCGAGTCAAAAATCTTAATATCAAGCAAAAAGCCCTCGACTTTCACCTCGCATTTTTTGGTATCCATCTGCGTCGCCACGGCTTTAAAGATCACTTCGTGCCCCAACTCGATAGGCGAGAGGAATTTCACATCGGCTGCTATCATCACACTATGGCGTTTATTGATCGCTGCCATCGCGGCATAAGAAGCGGCGTTAAAGATATATCCCGCGTGGATAAGGCTATTGTGCGCCTCCTCGTCCATCACCATAGACTCCTCTGGCACAAAGCGCACATTTGCCGCCCCCCGAGTGAGCGTGAGTATCTCGCCGCACGCGTGTAGTTTGGTGCAAATAGCAAGCGTGTCGTTGTCTATAGGTAAATGCTCTTGCTCGTCCATATCTTAATCCTTATGTTTTAATGAGTTTAAAATACCCTCGCAGTGGCGGCGGATAGCCCTCTATCGTCAAGCCATTGTTAGAATCTAAAAAGTCCTCTAGGCTTAGTGTGTCAATCCAAGGCGTCTTACGCTGCTCTTTGGTAGTCGTCTCCTGCATTCCTAGCACTTCAAAGCTCCCAAACCCCGCGCGCTCACACCAGCCCCTCAAAGCCTCAATGCTAGGGATAAAATACACATTACTCATTCTAGCATAGGATTTCTTAGGGCAGAGGCAAATCTCGTGGTTGGATTCTATAAGCAGACAATCTAAAATAAGCTCCCCGCCTTTTTTGAGCCCAAAGCTTAGATTCTTTAAAGTCGCGATTGGATCGCTGCGATGATAGAGCACCCCAAGGCATACGATACAATCAAACTTCTTCCCATACGCCACTCCAAAATCGCGCAAATCCTCAATCCCTAGCGGATAAAAATGTATGGGGGCTTTGGCGAGATGATTGATAAACTCAAATTGCGCTTTATAAACCGCGCTTGGATCAAAGCCATAGAGTGCCTTTGGACTAAAGCGCAGCATTTCAAAGAGATAATAGCCATTATTGCACCCCATATCGAGCACTTCCTTGCCCGCTAGGTTAAGATGAGGGGCGAGGAGGTTAAATTTCATAAAACTCTGCCATTCGGTATCAATGTGCAAAGTATCGATAAAAAATGGTCCCTTGCGCCAAGGTTTGAGTGCTAACGCGCTTTGGATTAGGAGCTCTCTCTCCCTAGGGTTTAGAGGCGCATTAGGCGTGAGCGTGATGCCATAGCTTGGCGTGTGGGTAGGGGGCAGAGTGAGGCTAAAGCTCATCTTAAGGACTTTGAGCCCCTCCACTACTTTGCTAAAAGCGATATAATCCCTGCGCGCTGCAAACTTTTGGCATTTTTGCTCTAGGGCGCGCTGCAGGGATTGTTTGGTGGGATTTTGGCTCATAGGATTCCATCAAAAAGCGTGGGTTGGCGCACTTCCTCGTGCGTGCGTAAAATCTCTAAGAGCTCGGCATCACTAATGCCCAAAATAAGCATAAAATGATACTGCTGATGGCGGATAAGTGAGGAAAGCTCGCTCTTATTTTTATACATAACAAACTCCCTAGATTCTGTGGATTTTCCCTTTTGGCTAGTTTGGCTAGATTCACTAGGGGGGGTAAAATCCGCAGATTCTAAGAGCACATAGACGCGCTTGCCCCACTTGGCATAGGTATCAAAATAGCGCATAAACTCTCGGAAATGCTCGCTCTCTTTTTGCGCGATAACGACTTTTTGGGTTTGTCCAAACTCGCGGATTCTGCCCTTTGTATCAACAAAATTTGGCTTTAAAAACTGCAGGCTTTCAAACTTATCGAGACTAAATTCTATCCCCTGTGCTTGACAAAACGCACACACCACGCTTAGCGCATCGACAAAGAGATAGGGGAGAGGGAGCAGATACTCCCTGCCTTGAGCGAGCACACGCACATCAAAGAGCGTGTAGGCAAGGAGCTCAAAGGGCGGACTAGGGGGCTTTAGCAGGCTTAGGATATTACTAGAGAGGAGCAAAATCTCTTGATTATCCGTGAGGACATAGCGGATTTTTGGCTGCAGAGATTCTAAGAGCTCTGGGAAGTCGCCCTGTGTGAGACACACGCGCTTATCGGTGATGATATTTGTGCTAAGCGCGTATTCTATGGCATTCACACTCACCATTTGGATATCCCACACAAGCATTTTGTAGTAGATGAGGCGTTTGATAGCCTCCTTTATATCCGCCACCTCAATCCACGCAATCTCTTGCCACAGCTCCTCGCTCCATCGCGCGTCCTCTTGCACGCACAAATCCTTGGGATACACGATCCCATATGCCCCTTGTGCGATAGCTTGAGGGATATTTTCAGGGCTCATCGCGACAAAAAGCCAGCCATTTTGGATTTTCTCCACCCTAGAGCTGATATTTTCAAACGCGCTGATACTTGGTGTGTTTTGCAAAAATCCCCGCACGATACTCACTACTTCTGAAAGTCGCATTGTGATAAATAAAACTCCTCTTTGTGTTGTGCTTGTGCTCAAACTTGCTATCGGATTCTAAGAGATTTTCTCAAACGCTTATAACTTTCTCTTAGCTCAAGTGTGCTACAATATCCCCAAAGTGCTAAAACAAAGGTAGCGTATGAGCAAATCCTCCAAGCCCTCAATGAGCGAGCTAGAACACAAACTCCAATACCACTTCAAAGACCAAAAACTCCTCGCCCAAGCCCTCACACATCGCAGTTGCAAAAGCAAGATTCATAATGAGCGATTAGAATTCTTAGGCGATGCGGTGCTTGATCTCATCGTGGGCGAGTATTTGTTTAAAAAATTCCCAAAGCTTAGCGAGGGCGATCTCTCTAAATTGCGCGCGTGTATCGTCAATGAGCAGGGGTTTAACAAACTCGCACTCGCGCTTGAGCTAGGCAAATACATCTTTATCTCCCCAAGTGAGGAGAGCAACAACGGACGCTCCAAGCCCTCAATCCTCTCTAACACCTTTGAAGCCCTCATCGGCGCAGTGTATTTAGAATCTGGCTTGCAAGAAGCCACGCGCATAACCCACGCGCTTTTAGAATCCAATTACAACAAAATCGATTTTGGGCTTGTGCGTGATTTTAAAACCTCGCTCCAAGAGCTCACGCAGGCGCGCTTTATGCAAATCCCGAGCTATGAGCTTATCAGTGAGAGCGGACCTGATCATCAGAAATCCTTTACCATAGCAATTTTTATCGATGGCAGAGAATACGCGCGCTGCAGCGGAAGCTCCAAGAAAAATGCCCAACAAAAATGCGCCCAAGTCGCCTATGAAATCCTGCAAAAAGAGTGCGTATGAATACCTTTGGCAATAGATTGCGTATAAGCACCTTTGGTGAATCCCACGGCAAGGGCGTGGGCTGTGTGATCGATGGTATCCCTGCTGGGCTTGTGATCGATGATGGCTTTATCGCAGAGGAGATGCGTCTGCGCCAAGGTGGCAGGACTCCCTATGCCACACAGCGCAAAGAGCCCGATGAGGTGGAGATTCTAAGTGGGGTGTTTGAGAGCAAGAGCACGGGCGCACCCATCGCGCTTTTTATCCCCAATCTGGCTAATAAATCTAGGGATTATGACAATATCAAAGACATTTTCCGCCCCTCTCACGCGGATTTTACCTACTTCCACAAATACGGCATACGCGACTATCGCGGCGGGGGCAGGAGCTCGGCGCGCGAGAGTGCAGCTAGAGTCGCTAGTGGGGCGATAGCCAAGCTTTTGCTTAGGGAGTTTGGTATCACGATAGGTGGCGGGATCATAGGCATAGGCGGGATAGAATCTACACGCACAGATTTTAGCCTGCTAGAGTGTCAAGCCGCGCGAGATTCTGAAATCTTTGCCCTAGATAGCACGCTAGAATCTGCACAAAAGCAAGCCATCACAGAGGCTAAAAACACTCACGATAGCATAGGTGGCGTGGCACTCATCAAGGCATTTGGCGTGAGAGTGGGGCTAGGCGAGCCGCTTTATGACAAGCTAGATTCACATATCGGGGCACAAATGCTAGGCTTAAATGGTGTCAAGGCTGTGGAAATCGGCGAGGGCTGCAATGCCTCCAAGCTCAAGGGCTCGCAAAACAATGATTGTATGGATTCTCAAGGCTTTGTGAGCAATCATAGCGGCGGTATGCTAGGGGGCATAAGCAATGGTGAAGAAATCGTGATAAAGGTGCATTTTAAGCCAACACCTAGCATCTTCCTCCCCCAAGATACCCAAGATGTGCAGGGCAATCTCGTGCGCTCTCTTATCAAAGGGCGGCACGATCCGTGTATCGCGGTGCGGGGCAGCGTGGTGGCACAGGCGCATCTGGCACTAATCCTCGCGGATATGCTCCTTGCTAATGCCACGAGCACGATGGCGCACCTACAAGCAATCTATCACAGAATCTAAACACTAAGGAAGACTATGGCACCAAAAATCATCACGCGTTTTGCGCCTTCCCCCACGGGCTATTTGCATATCGGGGGCTTGCGCACCGCACTCTTTAACTACCTCTATGCCAAAAGGCATAATGGCGAGTTTTTGCTGCGTATCGAGGATACCGATATGGCGCGCAACTCCAAAGATGCCGCCGAGGCGATTATAGAATCTTTTGAATGGGTGGGATTAGCCCACGATAGGGAGGTGTTTTATCAGAGCAAACGCCTCCCCCTCTATGCGCAATATATCCAAAAACTCCTAGATGAGGGTAAGGCGTATCACTGCTATATGAGTAAAGAAGAGCTAGAATCTAAGCGCGAGGAGGCGCAAAAACAAGGTAAAGTGTGGAAATACGACAATCGCTATCGGGATTTTAGCGGCACGCCGCCAGAGGGGATAAAGCCCGTGGTGCGTATCAAAGCCCCCCTTGAGGGCGTAATAGAATTCAAAGACGGCGTGAAGGGCACAATACGCGTCGATGCCAAGGAGCTCGATGACTTTGTTATCGCGAGGGCTGATGGCAGTCCGACTTACAACTTCGTGGTGGCGGTGGATGACGCGCTGATGGGCGTGAGCGATGTGATACGCGGCGACGATCACCTCAGCAACACGCCTAAGCAAATCATCATCTACCAAGCCCTAGGCTTTGCTATCCCTAAATTTTTTCACGTGCCTATGATCCTAAGCCCCGAGGGCAAAAAGCTAAGCAAGCGCGATGGGGCTATGGGCGTGATGGAGTACCAAAAGATGGGCTATCTCCCACAGGCTTTGCTAAATTTTCTCGTGCGCCTTGGGTGGAGCTATGGCGATGAGGAGATTTTCTCACTTAGGCAGCTTTTAGAGATTTTTGATCCCTATGCGTTAAATAGTGCGCCTTCAAGCTACAACCAAGAAAAGCTCCTATGGCTCAATCACCACTATATCAAGCAAACGCCAAATCGCGAGCTCTTAGAGCTTGTGAGGGAGTTTGGCGTGCAGGGGCTAGAGGAGTATGAGGGGATAAATGCGAGCGCAGAGGCGTTGGACGCGCTATTTGGCGAGCTAAAAGATCGCAGCAAGACTTTAGTCGAGTTTGCCACGCACTATAATGAAATCCTCCACGCCCCCACCACCTACGATCCTAAGCTGCTAAAAAGGCTAGATTCACAAGGAGCGGAGATACTAGGCAAACTTTGTGCGATTTTGCCAACACTCCCCACCACGAGCCCAAACGATATAGAATCCGCCCTAAGCGCATTTAGCGAGGCTAATGGGCTAAAAATGGGGCAGGTTATGCCGCTATTGCGACTAGGGATTTTGGGTAAAGGCGGAGGGATTGCTATGGGCGTAGCGATATTTGTGCTAGGCGCGAGAGAGTGTGAGCGACGCGTGCGCACCCTGCTAGATTCACAGGAGGGGAAATGCGAGTAAAAATACCCATACAAAAAATCCTACAATCCCACTCTAGATTCTATATGCACTCGCGTAGCAAAACTCGAGTGCATAGACAATGCACTACTCTAAATGGCATTCCTAGCGCGCTGATACCACATAGCTTTTTAGATTCTAAGCATTCTTTGTGTGCTTACGCAGCGGAGGCAATGGGGGCTTTGCTCATTGATAACAACACATTTTGCTATCGTAAAATTTGGAGTTAAATAATGGCTAAAAACATTAAAATCGAAAAAACCCAAGCGCTTTTAGAGGAGGTGCTAACCACCGCGCTAAGTGAGCTAGACGATCCGCTTTTGCGCTCACTAAGTATCACGCGAGTGCTCTGCTCTAGGGGCAAATACCACGCCAAGGTGTTTATAGAATCTAGCGCGATAAACAAGGAGCAACGCCCCAAAATCCTCTCTCACTTAAACAAAGCCAAGTCCCTCCTACGCGAGTATGTGCTAAGCGCAACGGGGTGGTTTAGGAGCCCTGATTTTAGCTTTGTCTTTGATGATGAGCTAAGGGCAAGTCAGAATCTTAATGCGATTTTTGAACAAATCAAAAACCAAAGGAGTGAGAATGATTGATCTAGCCTTAGAATCCCAAATCGCCAACCTTGCGGAGTCGATGGGCTTTGTGCTCTATGATATCGTGTGGGTAAAGGAAAATGAGCAAAATATCCTGCGCGTCTCGCTCACCAAGCCCCACAATGGCGATACAAATACGCCCCGAGATTCTATCACGCTTGATGAGTGCGCGCTCTTTAGCACTGCGCTCTCCCCACTCCTTGATGTCGCGCTCGAGCAATCCCACGCCTATCATCTTGAAGTGAGCTCGCCGGGACTAGAGCGCACGCTTAAAAAGCCTAAGCATTTTGCCCTAAGCCTCGGCGAGGAAGTGAGTGTGGTGCTCAAAGAAAAAAGCATGGAGGGCAAAAATGTGGCGATAGAGGGGGTTTTGTGTGCGTGCGATGAGGAGAGTATCACGCTAGAGGGGCATACGCCAATCCCTCTGGCACAGATTAAAAAAGCTAAGACGATTTTTAGATTCTATGCTTGATACCATACTGCTACAATGCGCCATCGCTAAGGCGTGGGAATACCAAACGCTCACACTCCCAAATCCTAGCGTGGGTGCGCTGCTCTACTCCCCACGATATGGAATCCTAAGCCTGCAAGCCCACCAAAAAGCCGGCGCGCCGCACGCCGAGGTGCTTGCCTTCGCCCACGCTGCGCGCAAAATCTATGAGAGAGAATCTAGGAGCGATAAGAAAGATGGTGGAGATTCACTCCTCGCAAGTGACAAGCTTGCCCCACAAACTTGCGATGAGATGATACAAGCCCTAGATTCTCTCCTCGCCCTGCCCCTTACAGAGCAAAGCGCGGCATTGCACGATTTTTTGATGCGCAATGCACGCGGATTGTTTGAGGACTGCACGCTGTATGTGAGCCTAGAGCCCTGCACGCATTTTGGCAGGACACCTCCCTGCGTGGAGCTCACCAAGGCTATGCGCCCAAAGCGCGTGGTTATAGGCACAACAGATCCGCACACAAAGGCTAGTGGCGGCGCGGAGATTCTCAAAAATAGTGGTATAGAAGTCGTGTGTGGAGTGTGTGAAGACGCCGCGCAGGCACTGCTCTATCCCTTTGTGTGCTATCAAGAGCGCGGGAGCTTTAGGCTCTTTAAGCTCGCTATGCGCCTAAATGGCGACTACAAAAGCGGGCAGATCTCACAACCCGCCACGCAGACTTTCACGCACAACCAACGCGCCGTGAGCGACACACTCATCGTATCAGGCGAGACTTTCCGCACCGATTTGCCCCGCTTAGATTCTCGGTTTGCCACGCCGCCCTATGACGCCACGCATTTGCCAAATATCGAGATTCTCACGCGCTCCACATTTGCCCCAAGCCTCAATCCACACTTTGCCACACGCCCCGCCACACTCTGCCATAGCCCACAATCCCTAAGCACGCATCAGGGCTTTTGTATCATCGAGGGGGGTTTTGGGCTTTTGGCAACACTCAAAAGCCAAGTCGATATGGTGCTCTTACATATCGCGCCTAATTTTTATCCAAGCCCAAATACTCTGCCACACGTGCCTATCTCCTCACTGGGTGATGAGGCGCACAAGGAGCTTTGTGCGCTCAAACTCCTACACACCACCTCGCACACGGGAGATATTAGCTTATGGTTCAAAAACCCCTAGCCATCTATCAGCTAAGCGATGGGTATTGCTACAACACCGATAGCCTCATTCTCGCGCATTTTGCTAAGGATTTTTTAAAATCTCGCAATCGGGTGCTAGATATCGGCGCGGGAAGTGGGATACTAGGCTTGCTCTGTGCGCGTGAAGTGCCCATATCGCTAGAGATGGTTGAGCTAGATTCAAAGGCTTGTGCGCTCGCGCGCCTCAATGCGCAAAACACGGACTTTGCCAAAAAAGCCATTATCCATAATCAAAATATCTTTGACTTCCAAACCCAAGGGCTTTTTGATGTGATACTCTCAAACCCGCCCTTTTATAACGCCAATATCCTAAAAAGCCCCAATGAGCGCAAAAATCTCGCGCGTATCCAAGATTCTATGCCACTTGATAGGCTCGCTAAATGCACCAAACGCCTCTTAAAGCCGCGTGGGAATCTACTGATGTGCTATGACGCGCGGGAATGCTATCGTTTCTTATTTGCGCTAAGAAGTGCGGGGATTTTTGTGCAAAATATGCGTTTTGTCTATCCACTGCGTGATAAATCCGCCACGCTTTTGCTCATACAGGCAAAAATCGACTACAAAGGCGATGTGAATGTCCTGCCACCGCTTTTTACGCACAACTCTCCCAATCAGCAAGACAACACTAAGGAATTACAAGCAATTTATCAGTGGGCAAAAACCTTTAGCATCAAGGTGCATAGCCACGATATACAACTCTAAAGGATCGCTATGGATTTACTCACCACCATCACACTCGCACTCGCGCTTAGCGTGGTGTTTGGCATTATTTTTAGCAAGCTAAAAATCCCCGTGCTCATTGGCTATATCGTTACAGGGGTAGTCGTCTCGCATTTCGTGCGGCTAAACTCCGAGGACGCGAGTCATTTGCGAGAGATCGCCGAGTATGGAATTGTGTTTTTGATGTTTCTCATCGGTGTGGAATTTAGCTTTAACAAAATGCGTAAGATGAAGCAAGAGGTAATGCTTTTTGGGAGTATGCAGCTTGGGCTTAGTATGCTGCTCTTTTTTGTCGGGGGGTATTATTTCTTTGGCTTTGGGCTTTATACCTCGCTTATCGTCGCAAGCGCGCTTAGTCTCTCTTCAACTGCTATCGTGCTCAAGCACCTCAAAGATTCTAGACAGATAGAAACCGGCTATGGCAAAAGCTCGGTGGGGATTTTGATAATGCAAGATATTGCAGTTATTCCCATTTTGCTAATGATTGCGATGATGAGCAATAAGGATCTTTTACTTAGCGATATGCTGCTAAAGACTTTTATCTCGATTGTGATTTTACTTTTTGTGCTGTTTTTTCCGGGCAAATACATTGCCAAAAAAATGCTGCGATTTACTGCCGGTATGAATACCGATGAGATTTTTGTCGCGGCGGTGCTGCTCATCGTGCTAGGCTCTTCGCTCATTAGTAGCCATTTTGGATTCTCTGCGTCGCTTGGGGCGTTTTTGGCAGGTATGATTATCTCTAACACCCCCTATCGCTATCAAGTAGAATCTGTGCTTATCAACTTCCGCGATATTTTGCTTGGCGTGTTTTTTATCACTATCGGTATGCAGGTTAAGCTAGGTTTTTTGGTGCATTATTTTGTGCCAATCACGATCCTTATCTGCTGCGCGATGCTTGGTAAGACGCTTGTTGTGTATGCGTTTTTGCGCTTTTTTTGTGGGGATAGGGTAGCACTCAAAACCGCGCTTTCTCTCTCACAGATTGGGGAATTTTCCTTTGCCATCTTTCTCATTGCAAGCGCACACCAAGTCCTAAACCTAAAGCCAAGCGGTGGGATTATCCAGCACATACTGCCACAGGGATTTTTTGAGAGTATCAGCACAGAGGAGATTTACCAATTCCTCACACTTATGGTAATATTTTCGATGATTGCCACGCCCTTTATCCTTGAAAAGCTCGAGCATATCACCAATTTCACACTCACAAAGCTCCATATCATCAAAGACAAATCGAGCACGCAGGATTTGCCCTCTAGCTCTCAATCTCTGCGCGATCACTACATCGTCTGTGGCTATGGCAATGTCGGCGCGGAAGTGATAAAAAAACTCCAAGAGAGAGGCAGGGAATATATCGCCATAGACAACAATCCCACCAATGTGCGCAGAGGGCTAGATAAGGGCGATAATGTGATTTTTGCAAACCTCATCTATGGCAATATCTTTCAACAAGTGGGCATACAAGAATGCGCGGGGGTTATCATCGCCATAGATTCTGTGTATGAGATGCGCAGTATCTATGACAAAATCCGCTCTATCGCGCCTTCGTGCAAGATTTTCACGCGTATGAACGCACAGGGCAAGAGGGAGGGAGTGGATTGGCTAGATTTTAGCGCGGTGGTTGATGAGAGCACAGAGATAGCCAACCTCCTCGTGCAAATCGCCCTCGCACAGGAATAAGGCTAAGCGATACGATGGTGGCTAGATTCTAAAAGCCCGATAGGCAAGTGTGTAGAGGAGGACAAAAGCTAGAGAAAATACGATAAGCAGCGCGGTGTGCTCATAGCAAAGCACGCTTAAGAGCATAAATGGCGCGTTAATAGCGATGATGAGCAGTGAGGTTTTGGCGTTTGCAGATGGCACCTTGCGCGCACTAAAACGCACAAAAATGAGAGTGTGCAAATGCAGTGAATCTGGCTGCATAGCGTGGGCTTTTTGTCTCTTCCGCCGAAAGATTGAAAAGAGTACTTTTCAATCTTTTTTCTCTAAAATCTTACCAAATGCCCTAACACACGATAATACAAGCCCACAAAGACAAAAAAAAAAAAACGCGCTTTTTGTTGTATAATAACAGCTTTTATACAATCTGTGGGGTGATATTTGGAAGCTTACGATAGTTTGTTTATTAGCGCACTCATAAGCTTTGCAGCAAGCTTAGGCGTGTGTTTGGGCATTATTGCTCTCTCCTCTCGTTTGCAGTGTTTTGTGGATTCTGCGACTTCAGATAAACCCCAGAGATTCCACACAGACAATACCTCTCGTGCCGGTGGCGTTGGGATTTTTATCGCGTGTGTGAGTGCCTGTGTCGTGTTCTTTGGCTTTGATAAGCCTATTTTGGGGCTTTTGTTTGGGAGTTTGATTATTTTTCTGAGCGGGTTAGCGGAGGATTTTAGCTCCGCGCTAAGCCCTAAGTTACGCCTACTTTTGCAGTGCTTTGGGGCGTTTCTAGCCTGCTATACGATGCACACTTATATCAGCGATCTCTCACTTGGCTTTACGTTTCCATATATGGCGGGAATGTTGTTTAGTATTTTCGCACTAGTGGGGGTTACAAACGCCACAAACATCATTGATGGATTCAATGGCTTGGCAAGTGGTGTGTGCTTGCTAATCTTCATCGCTATCGCGGTTGTCGCCTATGAGGTGCAGGATTGGGATATTTTCCAAATCGCAGTTTTGACTACAGCCGCCATTTTAGGCTTTTTTGTGCTAAACTTCCCGTATGGAAAAGTTTTTTTAGGAGATGGAGGAGCGTATTTTTTAGGATTTTTGGCGGGGTTTTTGCTCGTAGCCTTGACGCAAAACCCCTCAAATGGCGTAAGTGCTTGGTTTGGACTGAGCCTGATGATATATCCAGTATGGGAAGTACTCTTTTCAATCTTTCGTAAAAAAATCAAACGAGGCTTATCGCCAATGCAGCCTGATGGCGTGCATTTCCATATGCTTATTTACAAACGCCTCACTAAGGGCAATGCAAAAACTTCATTGTGGATTTTGGCATTGTATGTGCCTTTTGTGGTTTTGAGTGTGGTGTTTGCCCACCATAGCCTAGTGCTTATCCTCACTAGCCTCGCATTTGTCCTACTCTATCAGCTTATCTACAAACGCCTCGCGACTTTTAAACTCTAATGAGGATTTGCCTTTGAGAAACGCACGCCTATACGCGCTAAAAGCCTGCCCTCGCCCCGATTTGTGCTCATTATCCTTTAAGTCTATCAAGGCTGCTCTAAGATTTTATAATGCTAGCGCGGTGGCTACAGAATCTAAAACCACCAAAACCATCACATAAATTCTTGGAGCTTGTTTGCCTGCGCCATAAACGCCTCTAGCCCCTCCCAATCCCTAGATTCAAGCATATCCTTAGCTTTTTGTAGCTCCTCTTGGAAGCTCGTGATAGAATCTAGCACATTTTGTGTGTTTTGCTTAAAGATATCATTCCACATTTTTGGCGAGCTTTTTGAAAGTCTGCTCATCGAGCGAAACCCCCCGCCTATGAGGGCTAAAATCGTCTGTGGATCTTCTTGACTAAGCACTGCATTAGCAAGCGCGTAGCTGATGATATGAGGCATATGGCTAATGAGTGCGATATGCCTATCGTGCGCGTGCGCATCCATTTTGATAATCTTCATACCAATCCCCAAAAAAATCTCACGCGCCATCTGAATCTGTGCCTCACCACTCTCCTCTAGGTTTGTCAAAATCACAATGCTATCTTTAAACAAATGTGGCAGTGCCGCCTTAGGTCCATAAAACTCCGTGCCCGCCATAGGGTGCGCGGCGATGAAATTCTTGCGTATAGAATCTGGAATATGCGCAATGATTTGCTCTTTTGTCCCACCAAGATCGATGATAGTCGCGCTAGGCTTGATTGCCTTGAGCCTAGGCAACAGCGCGATGATGGATTCTACAGGGGTGGCGAGAAATAACACATCGCCTTGACTAATAAGCTCTTCTAAACTAATACACTCATCTACGAGTCCAAGTGAGAGGGCTTGCTGGGAATGCAAAGGATTGCTATCAAAGCCCGCGATACAGCCAAATCTCCCAAGCTCGCGCAATGCTAGCCCCATAGAGCCGCCAATAAGCCCTAGCCCGATAATCCCTGCGTTTAGTTTGTGCTCCATACCTGCTCCTTGCTACAGAATCTACTGATAGAATCTACGACAAAATCTTAAGAAGCACTATTGTAACGCAACTTTGCTATGAGTAAGCTATGGCAAAACCTCGCGCAAAATCGTGCTATAATGCCCCTTATGAATATACACATACGCGATATTAATAAAGAACTTATGCGTCAGATTCTAGGCGTGTCGGCGGTAATGTTTGAGAGGGGCTTTTTGGGGATTTTCTATGGCTCGCTCTCGGCGCGAATCTCCCAAGATAGGTTTATGATAAACAAAAGCGAAGCAGCTTTTGCCAATTTCATGGCAGAAAGCCTCATCGTGCTGGACAAAACGCACGATTATCGCTGGAATGAAGCAAGCAAAGATGCGCATATTCACGCCAATCTCTACGCAAACTTTAGCGAAGCGAAATTTATCAGCCACGCTATGCCGCCCTATATCACGGCATTTTCACTCAAAAACGCTACTTTTGAACCTAAAGACTATTTTGGCTATGAGTATTTGGGAGAGCGCATACCTATCTTTGATCCTAAGGATTTTGAGACTTGGTATGAGCGCGCTGATACCGATATCGTGCGTTATCTCAAGCAGAGCGGGCAGGAGTTTATCATCGTGCGTGGGTATGGTGTGTATGTGTATAGCAGAGATCTAGGAGAGATTGCCAAAAAACTTGATATCATCGAGCAAAGTGCCAAGATTCTCTCACTAAGCCAAGGTCTCGCGCTGAATCTTCAGGATAATACTTATTATGGAATCTAAATATCTACCAACACATTAAACAACATTCCCTATAATCTCGCGGTTTGAACTCTAACCTCTACAAAGGATTTGTATGATTAATCACGATTTGGGCAAGCTCATCTTGCGTCTGTGCGTGGGCGGACTTATGCTCTTTCATGGGATTTTTAAATTGCAGTATGGTATCGATGGTGTCAGCGGGCTTTTAGAATCTAAGGGCTTGCCGACTTTTATGGCGTATGGCGTGTATGTGGGTGAAGTCCTCGCGCCACTTTTAATCCTCATCGGCTACCAAGTGCGCCTAGCGGCACTTGTGGAGATTTTTACCATGCTTGTAGCGATTTATAGCTTGTTTGGATTCAGTATTTTTGGGCTTGATGACACAGGTGGCTGGATTATCGAGCATCAGTTATTGTATATTTTGCCCTGCCTTGCGCTTTTCTTTATGGGTGGCGGGCGATATGGCATAGGGCTTTTCCTCAAAAAATACTAAAGGATTGCAATGCAAGAAACTATCACCAACGCGCTTAAGGGCGTGATTTATCCTAATTTTCAAAAAGACATTGTGAGCTTTGGCTTTCTCAAAGGAGTGGATACGAGCTGCACACCTCCGCGCATAGATATCGCTATCCCCTCAAGCTCCGATGAGATTCTCGCCCAACTTGGCAATGCCGTGAAACTCGCGCTAAAAAACGCAGGCATAGAAGAGGTAAGCATCAATATCTCCACCCCTAAGCCTGCTCCCAAACCTACCCCTAAGACTAAAAATCTCGCACCCCAAATCAAGTCCTTTGTGATGGTGAGCTCGGGCAAAGGTGGCGTGGGCAAATCCACTACGAGCACCAACCTCGCTATCGCCCTAGCCCAAGAGGGCAAGCGCGTGGGACTACTAGATGCGGATATTTATGGACCAAATATCCCGCGTATGCTAGGACTACACGCCAACAAAGCGATGGTAGATGAATCTAAGAAAAAAGTAATCCCGCTCAAAGCCTATGGCGTGGAGATGATGAGCATAGGTGTGCTCTATGATGAGGGGCAGAGCCTCATATGGCGCGGTCCTATGGTAATGCGTGCGATTGAGCAAATGCTTACCGATGTGCTATGGAGTGAGCTTGATGTGCTCATCATCGATATGCCACCGGGCACGGGCGATGCGCAGCTCACGCTCGCCCAAAGCGTGCCTGTGAGTGCTGGAGTAGTCGTAACCACACCCCAAAAGGTGAGCCTTGATGATAGTGCGCGAAGCCTTGATATGTTTAGCAAGCTAAATATCCCAATCGCAGGGATTATTGAAAATATGAGTGGCTTTATCTGTCCGGGCTGTGGGCAGGAGTATGATATCTTTGGCAAAGGCACAAGCCAAGCTATCGCGACACAATACGCCACCACCACAATTGCCCATATCCCCTTAGAGCCAAAAGTGCGCGAGGGCGGGGATAGCGGCAAGCCCATCGTGTTTTTTGAACCCCAAAGCCAAAGTGCCAAAGCCTACCTACAAGCCGCACAATCGCTCATCGCATTTTTGGACAAAGTGCAGCGCGAGAATCTCGCAGACAATAAAGACATACAACCCATAAATCACTAACCCCTCATTATGTCAAGCACCATATGCGGAGCGGAGCCATTATTAACTGCAATTTGTCGAGGACAAATTGCTATCGCTCGCGAGCATACACTGCATTTTCTAGCAAGATTACAGAATCCTTTGGTGCAATCGCGTCAGGAACGCGATTTGGGCTAGCATCTTTTCTATAAACCCGACTAGATTCTACTTATTCTTGCAAATGGGTAATTTCGTGCTATCGCGCGCAAACAAGCGCGGTGTTTAAGCTTTTTAAAGCCCAAATCTTATAGAATCTAGGCTATTTCAAACGCAAGGAATGCAATGAAACTGTATAACATCGAGTATTTACCACAAATGCGCTATGAGGTGTTGGGGCTCGTCAAGGGCAATGTCGTGCGCTCCAAGCACATAGGGCGCGATATTATGGCAGCACTAAAAAACATCGTGGGAGGTGAGCTCGTGGGCTATACAGAGATGCTTAGTGAAGCAAGGGATATAGCCACGCAGAGAATGGCTGCCGAGGCACAAGCACTAGGGGCAAATGCTATCATAGGCATCAAATACACGACTTCTTCCATATCGCAGGGCACGACAGAGGTGCTAGTCTATGGAACTGCGGTTAAGATGGATATTTAAGCTTAGATAAGATTTTTCGATATTATAGAAACTCACTCACAAAGGCTATGACAATGGATAATGAAGTGCTACTCAAGACGATTGACAACCTCCCTCCACTCTCCACGACAGTGATAAAATTGCGTGATTATATAGATTCTGCCGGGGCGGATGTGAATATGCAAGAAGTCGTCAAGATTATCCAACAAGATCCATTGCTTACCGCAGAGCTTTTGCGCTTGGCAAACTCGCCATTTTATGGGTTTTCGCGTGAGATCTCCACAATCCAGCAAGTCGTCTCACTCCTAGGGATTAACAATGTCAAAAATGTGGCGATTGCAAACTCTATCAGAAGCACTTTTAAAGTCGATGTATCGCCCTATGGGCTCAACACGCAGGAGTTTTTGGGGAATTGTATCAAGGAGACAAACTTCATCTCTGATTGGCTCTCAAATGAGGACAAAAAGCTCTCCCAAATGCTCGTGCCCTGCTCTATGCTTTTGCGTTTGGGGATTATTTTGTTTTCTAATTCTTTGCGTGTGCTTGGCAAAGACAAGGAATTCCTAGCCGTGCTTAAAGAAAACCACTTCCACAACATAGGAATGATTGAAGAGGAGTTTTGCGGGACGGATTCACTCTCGTTTCTCGGGTTTTTGCTCAATCACTGGAAGTTTGATGAAGCTTTGATCGAGAGTATCTCCTATATCAATAGCCCGCACGCCGCACACGATAGTGCCAAAAAGGGATCGTATGCGCTAGCAATTGTGAATTGTTTGTTTGAACCCCATCAGGGCGGGAGCGTGTTTAATACCCACAAAGCCCTAGATTTGATACAAAAAGCCAATGAACAAGGCGTGAAATTTGCGCAAAGCAACTTCCTTGATAAGCTCCCTCCCGCAATGGCAGCCAACCTCAATAAGCCTCTTGATGATTAGAGGGTGCTAAGATTACAGAATCTAAGCCCACTAGCAACATTGTAGAATCTAGAGATACCAAGCGGAGAGGTTTTAGACTCTGTGCGCAGCGGAGCAAGCAGGGATTTATTCCCTGTGAGCGATACCAAGTTTTGCAGCGTAAAACTTGCAGTAAATAATAGGGCTCTAGGTGGGTTTATAGAATCTATGCAATTACTAAATCGCGTTCCTGACGCGCTTGCACCAAAAGATTCTATAATCTCGTAAAGATTGCAGTGTATGCTCGCATAAGCCAGAGCAAGCGGAGATTCACTCTCCGCGAGCGGTATCAAGTTTGCCCTAGCAAACTTGCATAAAACGATAGAATCTAATAAGCCCCCCAACCCAAAGGGATTATTTGCTTGAGAACTTGCGCTTTAAAAACTCGCTAAGTCGCGCAAAATATGTCCAAAACAGCGGGATAAAAAATGTCCCGATAAATGTCGTGGCAAGCACGCCGCCAATCACTCCCGTGCCTATGGCGTGCCGACTTGCCGCTCCCGCACCGCTACTTATTGCCAAAGGCAGCACCCCAATCCCAAAGGCTAGAGAAGTCATCACGATGGGGCGGAATCTAAGTCTAGCCGCCTCTATGGCAGATTCTATAATGCCTAAGCCCTCCTGCTCGCGCTTGTGCTGGGCAAACTCCACGATCAAAATCGCATTTTTAGCCGCTATAGCGATGAGTGTTACAAGCCCTATTTGGAAATAAATATCATTGCTTAATCCGCGTAGCAAAGTCGCCAATCCCGCACCAAACACCGCAAAGGGCACGGCAGAGAGCACCGCAAAGGGCATAAGCCATCGCTCATATTGCGCCGCTAGGATCAAAAACACAAACACCAAGCCTAGCACAAAGGCTAGCATACCCGTGCCGCTGCTTGCTTTTTCTTGATAAGATATGCCTGAATACGCGATTGTGTAGCCCTCTGGTAGGACTTCCTTTGCCACTTCTTCAATCGCCCTTAGCGCATCACCGCTCGAATACCCCTCGTTGGCGTCGCCCATAAGCTTGGCGGCGGGGAAGAGATTGAATCTATCGATAATATCGGTATTGACAATACGCTCAAAATCCACAAGCGAGCTGATAGGCACGAGACTGCCATCGCTTGATTTGACAAAGGCACGGCTAAAATCCTCGGGAGATTCTCTAAACTCACTCTGTGCCTGCACAAAGACTTTGTAAGTGCGTCCATAGAGGTTAAAGTCATTGACATAGTAGTTGCCAAAAGTGCTTTGTAGCACGGTAAAAACATCATTGACATTGACTTTAAACGCCTTTGCCTTTTCCCTATCAAGCGTTACATAATATTGTGGGATATTGGCATTTAGGAGGCTCCGCACGCCCTTGAGCTCTGGGCGTTTGCTCGCTTCTGCCACAAGCAAATTGGCGTAATTGTTCAAATCCGCTACACTGCCTCCGGTTCTATCTTGGAGATAGACTTCAAAGCCCCCCGCAAGCCCCATTCCCATAATCGCAGGGGGATTGATCACAAAGGCAGTGGCATCGACTTTTTGATTAAGCGCACCCGTGAGAGCCCCCGCCACACTAAAGGAATCTTCTCCCTTGCCCTTACGCTCGCTCCAATCTTTGAGATTCACAAACGCGGTGGTGGCGTGCGTCCTAGGCGCGCTCGCCATCATATCATAGCCTTGGATAAGCATAAAGGACTGCACATTTGGATTGTTTTTTAGCACATCAATCATCTTATCGCCCTCTGCAATATTGCGACTTAGCGAGCTCGCAGGCGGCAGGGACATAAAGGCAATAAGCATACCTTTATCCTCTGAAGGCACCAAGCCATTAGAGAGCTTGCTAAATATCCCAGCAGTGGCGAGCAAAAATGCCCCAAAAAGTAGCAAAAGCAACAAGCCACGACGGATAAATTTGCTCACGCTAAGCGTGAATTTTTCAGTCAGCCAATCAAAAAAGAGATTAAACTTGCGCACGACTAAAAAGGGTTTGGGCTCTTTCTTTTTGAGGATAGAGACACAGAGCGCGGGCGTGAGGGTGAGCGCGACAAACCCAGAGATGACTACTGAAATGACGATGGTTACGGCAAACTGCTTGTAAATCTCCCCAGCAAAGCCCCCGATAAATGCCACAGGGATAAACACTGAAGAGAGCACGAGCACAATCGCTATCACAGGGCTTTGCATCTCATGCATCGCCTCAATCGTCGCGTCTTTGACTGAAATCTCGGGGTGGCTATGCAAAATCCGCTCGACATTCTCAATCACGATAATTGCATCATCAACCACGATACCAATGGCAAGCACAAGCCCAAAGAGCGTGAGTAGATTTATGGAGAATCCTAGCGCATACATTCCCGCAAACGCCCCGATAATCGATACAGGAATAGCGATAACCGGAATAATCGTGGCGCGAAAATTTTGCAAGAAAAAATACATAATGATGATAACAAGCACGATGGCTTCTACAAAAGTCTTAATCACTTCTTTGATAGAGATAGCTACAAACTTTGTCGTATCATAGGCGATATCATAGTGCATACCTTGTGGGAAGTTTCCTGAAAGCTCTTGCATTTTTTTCTCGACATCGTGTGCGACTTGCAATGCATTAGCCCCGGGCTGCAAAAACACCCCAAAGCCCACCGCGTCCTTGCCATTAAACTTATTGCGGACAGTATAGGTTTCTGCGCCTAGCTCGATTGTGGCGACATCTCTTAGACGCAAGCTCGAGCCATCAGAATTGGAACGAATGATGATATTGCCAAATTCTTCAGGCTTGATAAGCCGCCCCTGCGTGTTGATAGAATAAGTAAAGACAATATCCTTGCGCATTGGCTCTTGTCCAAACTGCCCCACGGCAAACTGCGCATTTTGCTCTTGGATCACTTGCGCGACTTCAGAGGGCGTGAGGTTGTTTTGCGAGAGCTTGTCGAGATCAAGCCAGATTCTCATTGAGTAATCCCGCGATCCAAACGCAGAGGCATCGCCCACGCCGGGCACCCTCTTTAGCTCATCGGTGACATTAATCGTCGCGTAGTTTGCGATATAAATAGAATCGTGTGCGGGATTGTCTGAATACAGCGTATAAACCGAGAGGATAGTCGAGCTGCGTTTGCGCACGGTTACCCCCAGTCGCTGCACCTCTTGGGGGAGCTTGCTCATCACGGCTTGCACGCGGTTATTGACATTGACTGTCGCCATATCGGGATTGGTATCATTAGAAAAATACACGGTAATCGATACGCTGCCGCTTGAGGAAGAGGAGGATTTCATATACAGCATTCCCTCCACGCCATTAATGCTATTTTCTAGCACGCTTGCCACGGTGCTTGAGATAACCTCTGCGCTCGCACCGGTGTAGTTAGCCGAGACGACGACTTCCACAGGCGTTACTTGCGGGTATTCCTCTGCTGGGAGACTAATGATTGCTAGCGCACCCACAAGCGTGATGACAATCGACATCACGATAGCAAATACCGGACGATTGATAAAAAACTTAGAAAACATCTAATGCCTCCTAGTGCGCACTTTGGGGCATAGTTTGGGGTGCTATCTGTGGGCTGATTTCACTGCCTTGACGCAATTTTGTGAGGTTATTGGTGATGAGCATATCGCCATCTTGCAATCCACTTAGCACGATCACTTGCCCATTTTTTAGCATTTTGCCTAGGCTTAGGCGCGTCATCTGTGCTTGGTTGTTTTTAGCCACATACACATAGCTTCCTTGAGAATCTTGCAAAAGCGCGTTTTGTGGGATTGCGATACTTTTTTGTGCCTTGAAACCTTTGAGATTTACACGCACGATTTCATTGGGTAGCAGGATATAAGCATCGTTATTGACGATAGCCCTCGCCTTAATCGAGGCAGTTTGAGAATCTAGCACGCTATCGAGGAAGTCTAGCTTGCCGCGTTTGTCATAAAGCCTGTCATTGCCTAGGATAAACTCCACTACTACATTATCCTTGTCCAAATCACGCATATAATAAAAATCCGTGCTAGGGATAGAAAACTCCGCATAGATAGGCGTGAGCTGCGTGAGAGTCGTGAGATAGGTATCGCCCCCGCCGCCATTGCGCCCCACGAGATTGCCCACATCATAGCGCCTTATACCAACTCTGCCCGTAATATCTGCCGTGATATTAGTGTATTTGAGATCCACAAGCGCATCATCGAGCGAAGCCTTAGCACTATCGACATTTGCTTGGGCGGATTGGTAGTTATACATCGCGTTATCGTATTGATCGACGGTAAGCGCGCCCTGCTTATAGAGTCTCTCCGTCCTTGTCCAATCCTTGCTCGCTTTGGTGAGGTTAGCAAGGGCGGTGTTGTATTGGGCTTTTGCCATATTTACGCGGGCTTTGTAACGCGTGGATTCTATAGTAAAGAGCGTCTGTCCTGCTTGGACGATATCGCCCTCGGTGAAGTTTTGGGTGAGCAAAATCCCCTCAACCCGTGCATAAATATCCACGCTCTGCACGCTTTTAAGCCGCGCAGGATATTCAAAACTCAAATCGACATCTTGACTGATGATCGTCTGCACACTCACTGGCAATGCGCCTCTTTGGGGCTGCTGCTCTTGTGAATTACAGCCTAGCAGTAGCACCAAAAGCCCTATAAAGCCTATATATTTGTAACAACTCATAATATCCTCCATTTTATGCAAGTTTGTTTCACAAACTTGGTATCGGTAATGAGAGCAAAGCCCTCATTACCTCCGCTGCGCGAGCATACATAGAATCTAATGCGAGATTATAGAATCTTTGGTGCAAACGCGTCAGGAACGCGATTTGGCAATTGCGTAGATTCTATAACAGCCTTGAAAAAGAGGTGGGATTATAGCATAAAAATATTATTGTAAGTAAATATTACTATAAGAAAATCTTTGCATTGCTTTTGCTACAATGCCACAGAATCTAGGCGAGATTCTAAGGAATAATAAGGAGATTTAATGACGACAGAGCAGTTGCAAAAAATAGGTTTTAGCTTGTGGTGTGATTTTGTGCAGAGGGACTTTTTGGATCACGCATTTGGTGCGCTCCTTAGCCAAGGAGGTGGTTTGCTAAATGGCGCAACAAGCAATCCAAGCATCTTTGCCACTGCCTTGCAATCGCCCCATTACGCGCAGCAAAAGGCGAGTTTGCACGGGTTGGATTCTAAAAGCATTTATGAGCACCTCGCCTTTAGCGATATCGCCAAAGCCGCAGATATGCTCGCGCCACTGCGCCAAGCCGACGCGCGCCAGGGCTTTGTGAGCATTGAGATCGATCCATTTTTGTGCGATGACGCACCAAGGAGTATCGATGAGGGCGTGAGGATTTTTAAAACCCTAAATAAGCCTAATGTGATGATAAAAGTCCCAGCCACGCAGGCAGGCTATGAGGTGATGAACGCACTGCTAGCGCGCTCTATCCCGGTAAATGCCACGCTGATTTTCTCCCCTGCTCAAACCAAATCTTGTATGGAGGCTTTTGCCCTAGCGCGCAGAGATTCTCTAGCCCAAGCGGTGGTGAGTATTTTTGTCTCGCGCATCGATCGCGCCTATGGCAGCACCACTCTAGGCATAGCCAATGCCAAGGAATGCTATGCGTGCGTCCAAAGCTTTGAAGATCCTAACTCCCGTGCTCTGTTTGCCTCCACAGGCGTGAAGGGCGGGGATTTGCCACCGACTTATTATATAGATTCACTCCTACTGCCAAATGCCATCAACACCGCGCCCCTTGACGCGCTCAAGGCGTTTTTAGAAAAGTTGCGCACGGGCGATTGTGAGAGCGTGCAGCCCACTTGCACAGAGCTAAATCACACAATAGACTACGACAAACTCCTAGATGAGGGGCTTATGGCGTTTAAGCAAAGCTTTCACACTATGCTAGAGAGCCTCTAGCTAATGCTAAAGCGCGCGATTGTCCTAGGAGGTGGTGGCTCTAAGGGCGCGTATCAAATCGGCGCGTGGAGGGCACTGCGAGAGCTTGGGGTAGATTATCACATCATCACAGGCACGAGTATCGGGGCGTGCAATGGCGCGCTGATGGTGCAGGGGGATTATGAGCGCGCATTGGAGCTATGGCAGAGCATTGATATCGATAAAGTCGTGCTCAATGGGCTCAATCTGCGCGCGGACATTAGCTACTATATGGAGCATAGCGACAGGCTTTTTGGCTTTTTAAAGACTTATACGAGCAATAAGGGTATGGACACCACGCCGTTTGTGAATCTTTTGGGGCGTTTTATCGATACGGAGCGGTTTTTCGCCTCAAGGGTGGATTATGGGCTTGTGAGCGTGCGCTTCCCCTCTATGCAGCCCATTCTCAAATGCAAAGATTCACTCCCAAAAGCACAATTACGAGATTGGATTATGGCTTCCTGCTCGTGCTTCCCGGCGTTTCCTATCTATGAGATTGCGGGCGAGGGTTATATCGATGGCGGGTATTATGACAATCTGCCCATCTCGCTTGCCTTTAGGCTTGGTGCGCAGGAAGTCATCGCCATCGCGCTCAATCCCAAGCCCCACGCCTACACAAACCACCCCTTTGTGCGCTGTATCCAGCCTAGGGAGCGTTTGGGCGGTATGCTAGATTTTGATAGCGATATGATACACACACATATCGGGCTTGGGTATTTGGACACGCTTAAGAGCTTTGGGCGTTTGGTGGGGAGGGATTTTAGCTTTGTTGCGCAGGATTTGGGAGTGTTTGTCAGCGCGTTTGGGCGCGCTCTGGGGGAGATTCTCTCCTATGAGCTTAGAGCCCATACCCCACAAATGCTTGATAAACTCCTTACCCCCACGCCCTTGTATGAGAGAATCTTAGAGCTTTTGGGCGCGCGTGAAAACCACACCATCACCCTAGCACTTATAGAATCCCAAATGCACCTCCACCGCTACAATCTGCTAGAGACATACCACCTCGCAGAGATTCTAAGCACGCTTGCAGACAAAAGCAGGGCATACCTGCACGCGCGCGGCATACCACTTGAGAGCACTCTCACAAACACAGAAAGCCTTGATGATGAGGCGCTGCTAGCCCTTGTGTTTTGTGCCTTTATGAGGCAAGTAGCGATTTAGAGGCACTCAGAGCTTTTGCACAAAGCTCTGTAATATCACGCGTTCATTACCGCCAAAATTTATCTTTAACGCCACGCTTCCCCCGCTATCGCGCACCTCACACACGCGCCCAGTGCCAAAGACTTTGTGCAGCACCATATCATTGACTTTGATACTTTCATCTTGCTCGCCATCGTGGCGCGCTAGAGAGGAGGTGCTTTGGCTCCCAGATTCTGTCAAAAATCGTGAAGGGCGCAAAAATCGGCGCTTCCCATGGACAAATCTACTCTCCACACTGCACAAATAAAGCTTGCGCCGCGCCCTTGTAAAAGCCACATAGCCTAGCCTACGCTCCTCTTGGAGCTCATCGCCACCGCCATATAGTGGGAACATCTCCTCCTCAAGCCCTATCACAAAGACATTATCAAACTCCAAGCCCTTAGCACTATGTATGCTCATACAGCTCACACACTCCCCGCCCTGCTCATCGCTGCTTGAGCTAAGCGCGATGGTATTGAGAAAATCCTGCAAGCTCTCATCGGGATTTTGCACCACAAAATCGCGCAAAACCCCATAAAACTCCTCGATATTGGCTATCCTATCCACCGATTCTAGGGCATTAAACTCCTTGCTAAAATCTAACCACTCCTGCAGAGATTCTATAAATGCGAGTTTTTCAGAATCTGCTAGCTCCTTTAGCTCCGCAATTTTGGCAAAAAACCCTTCAAGTGTTTTGAAGTTTTTTTGCCCGAGGGCTTTTGCGCATTCTTCTTTATACGCGCTAAAAGTCTCTGCGATACTCATCTGCTTGGCTCTTGCGAGCGATTCTAGGTTTTCTTGGGATTTTTTGCCTATGCCGCGCCGAGGCGTGTTGATAATGCGCAAAAGCGAGTAATCATCGCTAAGATTATGCACAAGACGCACATAGCTTAGCAAATCCTTCACCTCCGCACGCTCATAAAAGCGCATAGCCCCGATGATTTGATAGGGGATTTTAGCCTTATTAAACGCCTCCTCTATGCCACGCGAGAGGGCATTTAGCCGAAAGAGCACAGCAAACTCTCGCGCTTTTTTGCCTTGAGTGAGTTCCTTAGCGATAATCGTAGCAATGGCACTTCCCTCTTGTGCCTCATCTTGGGAATGCAGGATTTCTACTGCTTGCCCGCTCTCCTTGGTGCTTTGGAGGTTTTTGCCCAAACGCCTTGTGTTGTGCGCGATGAGGGCGTTGGCTGCTTGCAAAATCTCTGGCGTGGAGCGGTAGTTTTGCTCGAGCTTGATGAGCGTGGCATTGCTAAATTGCTGCTCAAAGTTTAGGATATTGTTGATATCCGCACCGCGCCACCCATAGATACTCTGATCGTCATCGCCCACCACACAGAGATTAGTATGCGTGCTTGTGAGATAGGAGAGGAGTTTGTATTGAATCTCATTGGTATCTTGATACTCATCAACCATAATATATTGGTAATGCCTACTTGTCTCATCGCGCAAATCCTCGTGAGTGCGGAGAATCTCGCAAGTGAGATAGAGCAAATCATCAAAATCAAGCATATTTTTGCTACGCAAAAACTCCTCATACTCGACATACACGCGATGCAGGGCTTTATACTCTGGTGTGTGGGCATAGGCGGCGGCAGATTCTGGGCCAAGCGAGGCGTTTTTGCAGCTACTGATATAGCCTAGGATTCTCTGTGGCGTGAGATTGGGAGCAAGCTTTTTGGCAATGCGTTTGCAATCATCAGAATCTAAAAGCGTGAAGTTCGCACTACGCCCTAAGCGGTGTATGTGGAAGCGCAAAAAAAGCAAGCCAAATTTGTGAAAAGTGCAGAGCAAGGGCGGGGCTTGGGTGCTGGATTCTAAAAGTGCCATAGCGCGCTCGCGCATCTCCGTTGCGGCTTTGTTAGTAAAAGTGAGGGTAAGGGTGTGCTGGGCTGGCACGCCAATCTCTTCGATGAGATAGGCAAGGCGCGTGGTGAGCGTCTTTGTCTTGCCACTGCCCGCCCCCGCAAGGATAAGCAACGCCCCCTCGGTGTGCTCCACTGCTTGGCGTTGCTGGGGGTTTAGTGAATCTAGACTGCGCGAGAGTTTGCTCATTTAGGGATTCTTGGGTTTTTGAGAGTTTTTTAGCTCTTTTAGCGCGTGTGATAGCCTCACAAAGCCCTCATCAGTCTCGCTTTTTGTGATATTTAGCGGAGGCAAAAAGCGCAGCACATTGCTCCCTGAGCGCAGCACTAGCACGCGATTTTGCAAGCACGCGCCAACAATCTGTGTCAAAATCTCTCCATCACGCACTTGCAAGCCACACATAAGCCCCAATCCCACGCGTTTGCTAAAAATCTCGGGATAATGCTTTAACACAGAATCTAGCTTAGCGTGAAAGTATTTAATCACCACATCAAGCACCTTGTCTTTGCGCATTTTCTCTAGGGTTTTTAGCACCGCTAGTCCTGCATTTGTGCTCAAAAAATTCCCCCCAAAGGTGCTCCCGTGATCGCTAGGCTCAAACACATCCACAAGGCGTGTCATACACGCACCAATAGGCACGCCCCCAGCCAAGCCCTTTGCCATCGTGATGACATCGGGTTCTATGCCATACACCTTAGAGGCAAAAATCTCGCCACTGCGGTAAATCCCGCTCTGCACCTCATCGATGATGAGCAAAATATTTTGCTCTTTTAGAATCTTAGCGAGATTTTGGACTTGCTTTTTGTCTAGCGCGTTAATCCCACCCTCGCCCTGCACGAGCTCTAAGAGCACTGCTATGGTTTGAGAATCTATCTTATTTGGCACATCAGCGAGATCCTTAGCGCGCACAAACCCATCGGGGAATGGCGCGAAATGCTTGTGAAACTTATCCTGCCCCGTGGCTTTGAGCGTGGCGATCGTGCGCCCGTGGAAGCTAGAATCTAGCGTGATGATTTTATAACGCCCTGCACTCTGCCCGTATTTGCGCGCGATTTTGATAGCACACTCATTTGCCTCCGCTCCGGAATTGCCAAAAAACACGCGCCACTTGGATTTGTCGCCACTGCCTCGCTTGTAATACTCCACAAGTCGCGCAGCGAGCTTGGCTTGAGGCTCGATATAGTAGAGGTTGGAAGTGTGGATGAGGGTTTTTGCGCTTTTTTTGAGGGCTTTTTGCAGGGCTTTGGGGCTATGCCCTAGTGATGCCACGCCTATGCCACTGCCAAAGTCGATATAATCCCTATCTTGTGTATCTTGCAGCCTCGCGCCCTTGCCTTTGACAAACGCCACCTTTGCGCGCGTGTATGTGGGCAACACATAGGTTGTATCCAACGCCTCTATTGCCTTAAATCCGTGCTTTGCCATATATTCTCCTTGTAACGATTTGCTCAAAAAACTTAGGGATAAACCAAACAAAGCGGCGTTTGCGTGCTTTACGCCCCCTAGTCTCTCCCTATTTATTTTTGCCTCACTCCTTGTGCTTACCCCTTTGCTTTCCCGGCGATGATAAACCTTAGGGCGTTTAGCTTGATAAACCCTGCGGCGTCTTTTTGGTTATACACAGAGTCTTCTTCAAAAGTGCTATAAGCGGCATTAAAGAGGGAGTTTTTGGATTCTCTGCCTAGCACGGTTACATTGCCCTTGTAGAGCTCTAGCCGCACTGTGCCACTCACTTTCTGTTGAGTCTTATCGATGAGGGCTTGGAGTGCCTCTCGCTCTGGGCTAAACCAATAGCCATTATAGATGAGCTCGGCATACTTTGGCATAAGAGAATCTTTGAGGTGTGCCTCCTCTCTATCGAGGGTGAGAGATTCTATGGCTCGGTGGGCTTTGAGATAGATTGTCCCGCCGGGTGTCTCATAGCAGCCACGCGATTTCATACCCACATAGCGATTTTCGACTAAATCAAGCCGCCCGATACCATTTGCCCCACCTAGCTTATTGAGTGTATCCCAAAACGCTGCTGGGCTTAGCCGCTCTCCATTTATCGCCACGCCATCGCCCTTCTCAAAGCTAATGGTGATAATCGTGGGGCTATCTGGTGCGTTTTTGGGACTCACACTCCACCGCCACATATCCTCCTCGGGTGCAACATTAGGATCCTCTAGTATCTGCCCTTCATAGCTGATATGCAAGAGATTGGCATCCATAGAGTAGGGCGATTTGTTAGGCTTTTTGTCTATCTCTATGCCTGCAGATTCAGCATAGGCTAGGAGTTTCTCTCGGCTATTTAGCTCCCACTCACGCCACGGGGCGATGACTTTGATATCGGGATTTAGCGCATATGCCCCGATTTCAAATCGCACTTGATCATTCCCCTTGCCTGTCGCTCCGTGGGCTATGGCGTCCGCTCCCACTTCCCTAGCGATTTCCACTAGTCGCTTAGCGATTAATGGGCGTGCGATACTCGTGCCTAGCAGATACTCGCCCTCATAAATCGTATTTGCCCGAAACATCGGAAAGACAAAATCACGTATAAACTCCTCACGCAAATCCTCGATGAAAATATTTTGGGGCTTTATGCCTAGCTTAATCGCCTTTGCCCTTGCTGGCTCGACTTCCTCGCCCTGCCCAATATCTGCCGTGAAAGTAACCACCTCGCACCCATAGGTATCCCCAAGCCATTTTAAAATCACGCTCGTATCTAGCCCACCGCTATAGGCTAGCACGACTTTTTTGATAGGTTTTGTGTTTTGCATAACGCGCTCCTTAGTCAAAATATCGCGCCATTATACTCAAGGCTTTATTATGCTCGCTTTAGAATCTAAAAGAATCTCTGTGCTATAATTCCCGCCATTTTTTGTCTGTGAAAGGAAGAGAGATGAGAGCATTTATAACGCTTGTCGCTGCAATATGCGTGGCACTAGGTGCGCAAAACCCACAAGAGCGTATCCAATCCCTGCTAGATTCTAAAAAAATCCCCGCCAAAGTCGTGAGCACACAGGATTTGGGGCACAACTTGCGCGCAGTGGTTGTGGAGCATACCCAAAATGGTGAGCGTATTATGCTTTTTAGCTCGAGCGATGGCGCGGTGCTCTTTAATGTCGGTGAGCTTATGTGGAGCGAGGATAATGCGTTTTTGGGCAAGCTTGAGCGCATTAGCACGGAGTTTGAAAAAGCCCAAAAGGCTAGGGTGGATTCTGCAGCCCTTGAGCTTTTTAACACCCACAAAGATGCAGTGATGAGCTTCAAAGCCAAAAAGCCCACGACAAACACGCTTTATATCATCTCCGATCCGATGTGCCCCTACTGCCTCAAAGAGCTTGAAAATCTCCCCTCGCGTCTAGAATCTAGCAATGTCAAAATGCTTGTGGTGGGATTTTTGGGCGAAGATTCTCTGAAAAAAGCGAGTGAGATTCTCTCCCAAAAAAGCAGTGATGAGCGCAAAAACCTCGCATTGCTACAAAAAATCTATGACAAAAACTACAAGCCAAAAGATACCAAAAACCCAAAAGTGCTAGAGATTAGCCAAGCAGTGGCGCAAGCTGGCGTGCATAGCGTGCCCTATCTCATAGAATCTAAATAAAATCTCGCCCCACACAAATGACTGCGCAATCGCTCATACAAGAATTTTTCGCACCACTACTAAGCCGCGAGGATATGGGCTTTGATGAGATTTTGGAGGAATTGCGAGAACACACGATATTAGATTCACAAAGCCGATATTTTGACTGGACGGCTTCAGGGCTCGCCTATGAAATCATAGAATCCCGCATACGCAAAATCCTGCCCTTTTATGCCAACACGCATTCTTTCTCATCTACCCACGCGCGAGCGATGGGGGCGCTGTATGAGGAGGCGCGCTTTAGGCTAGCCAAAGCCCTAGAGCTTGATGAAGACTTTGTGCTTATAGGCTGCGGATCTGGCGCGAGTGGGGCGATTAAAAAATTCCAAGAGCTTGCTGGGATCTACCTCCCACCCGCTACAAGAGCGCGCTTTGGGCTAGATTCACTCCTAGATTCACTGCCTGCGCGCCCCAAGGTTTTTATCAGTGCCTATGAGCACCACTCTAATGAAATCAGCCTGCGCGAGGGCTTGTGCGAGGTGGAAAAAATCGCGCTAGATTCACGCGGGCGCTTTTGCCTCAACGACTTTAGCCACAAGCTCCAACAAAGTGCAAAAAATGAGAAAGCAAAAAACGAGGCTACAAATCAGATTCTAGCCTCTATCGCCCTAGCCTCCAATGTCAGCGGCATCATCTCGCCCTTTGTCGATATTGCCACGATTTTTAGGCAGCACGCCAGCGAGGGCATACTCGCCTTTGACGCGGCAAGCAGCTCGCCATATATGAATATCCCCTCGCGCTATTTTGACGCGCTTTTCCTCGCTCCTCACAAGCTCCTAGGTGGCGTACAGAGCTGCGGACTGCTCGCGGTGCGCAAATCCCTCTGTGCCAATCCAACACCAAGCTTTAGCGGTGGGGGCACGATAGAATACGCAAGCGATGATGGGCAGCTCTATGTGGAGAATCTCGCGCACAAAGAGGAAGCGGGCACGCCCTATATCATCGGGCTTTTGCGCGCAGCCCTCGCCTACCAACTCCGCAATGAAATCGGACTAGAGCGCATTAGGCGGCGCGAGCGTGTGCTAAGCCATATTTTTCTCAAAGAATTGCGCACTATCCCCGCGCTCACTTTGTATGGGGATTGGAGCGGTGCGGAGGAGAATCTAGGGATTTTTAGCTTTAATATCGCGTGTGTTTCGCCATTTGAGCTTAGTGGGCTCCTTAGTCAGAGATTTGGGATACAGACGCGGGCGGGGTGCAGCTGTGCTGGACCTTATGGGCATTATTTGATGGAGCTAGATTCACTAGCCTTTGATGATAGAGAATCTAAACGCGCTCTTTGTGACTTGCTCCAAAACCCTCACAAACGCCCCGGCTGGCTACGCATAAGCCTGCACTACACGCATAGCATTGAGGACATAGAATACCTCATAGAGTGCCTGCATAAGTGTGTGAAAATTTTACGCACTTAAAAAAAGGGTTAGCAAAAAAAGTATAGAATCTTAAAGTAATTTTATTTATCACATTTTGTATGGAGGCGTGAATGCAGGAGTTAGATCCTACACAAACCACACATATCTCTATCATCGTGCCTTGCTATAATGAAGAAGTCTCTCTCCCAAAATTTTTAGAAGAGATCACCCAAACAATGCGCGAGGTAAAAAGCCTTTTCTCCCAAAATTCCCAAAACAACTCGCCCTTTTATGAGCTCATCTTTGTCAATGACGGCAGCAGGGATAAAACCCTAGAGATTTTGCGCAATATGCAGGAGTGCCACGCAGATTCTGATTATGTGATCAATGTGTATTCTTTCTCGCGCAATTTTGGCAAGGAAGCCGCGATTTTGGCTGGATTGCAAAAAGCAAGGGGCGAGGGCGTAATACTGCTTGATGCGGATTTGCAAGATCCTCCAAGCCTCATACCGCGGATGATACGCATTTGGCTAGAATCTAAGCGCGAGATAAAAGTCGTGTATGCGCGCCGCACCACGCGCGCTGGGGAGAGCAAGATACGCGCGGCACTAAGCGAGATGTTTTATAAACTCTCTAACTTCATCTCGGAAGTAAAAATAGAATCTGGCGTGCGGGATTTTCGCCTTATGGATAGAGAGGTGATCGACGCGCTTTTGGAGATGAAGGAGTATCATAGATTCTCAAAAGCGATGTTTGCGTGGGTGGGCTTCAAGCGACAATGCCTAGAATATGAGTATATCCCGCACTTTAAGGGGGCTTCGAGCTGGAGCTTTTGGAAACTCTTTAAATACGCGATTGAAGGGATTGTGAGCTTTAGCACTATGCCACTTAGAATCGCCTTTGTGATTGGCTCGCTCATCAGCCTCTTTGCCTTTGGGTATGGAATCTACCGCTTTGTCTTCACGCTGCTCTATGGCAATCTCGTGCCGGGCTATCCGAGCCTTATCGTGCTTATTAGCTTTATCGGTGGGATTCAGCTTATGCTGCTAGGCGTGATTGGCGAGTATATCGCTAGAATCTATGAGCAAGTCAAAAGACGCCCCATCTATATCCTAGAGGATTTGAAAAACAACAACACAGAATCCAAAAAATCCACACAATCTACAAAGGAGTGCTAATGCGTAGGAATATCTTTTCGCGAGCGTTGAGGGAATTTGTCGTCGCCTCGTGGGCGTTTTTCCACACACAAGGATTTTGGAAATATGTGCTTATCGCATTTTGCTTGTATCTCGTGGGGATTATGACTATTATCCGTGCGGATGTGTATTATATCGATGATTGGAATCGTGCGGTTATTGGCTACAAAGAGTGGGAAAACTTCTCGCGCTATATCAGTTGGTTTCTCTCCACCTTTATGCATATGGATACCGTGCTTGCCGATGTCGCGCCGCTCACGCAGCTTGTGGCTATTGGGTTTTTGAGTTTTGCCTCGGCGATTTTGGTGTGGAGCATTCGCGAGGTGATCTGGAAAAAGGAGGATAGTCTTTGGGAATCTAGTGAAGTCCCACACAAAAAGCGTCTCACTGTGCTAGGCATCATCGCCTCGCTGCCTATTGGGCTCTCGCCCTACTTTTTAGAGGAGCTTTCGTTCCGCTACGATTCGCCATATATGGCACTCTCTGTGCTCTTTAGCGTGATACCATTTGTGTTTATCCACCATGTGCGCGCGTATATCCCTGTGGGGATTTTGTGCTCGCTAGGTATGTGTATGACTTATCAGGCAAGCAGTGGGATAGAGATTATTTTGGTGCTTTTCTTTGCGTTTTTAATGCTCAATCAAACTAATGCAGGCTTGAGAAAAACCATCATCTTTGTTGCGGTGTCTTTTACCAACTACCTCATTGCGCTTGGGATTTTTAAAGTCTTTATCATGCACCCTATGTCGCATGCTCAAGCGAGCACGAGTATGCTCCCCAAAGATGAGCTTATCAGCGGATTTATGCGCAACCTTGAGACTTATCTCGATTATTTGTGGCACGATTTTGGGTGGAGCGGGATTAAGATCTGCTTTTTGCTCCTTGTGGCGTTTTTCCTCCTCTCTGCGATGGTGCAGTCTAAAATCAACAAAGGCGTATCGCTACTCATCGCCCTCATCGCGCTTGTGCTAGGCGTGTGCCTATCCTATGGCACCTATCTCGTGCTTTCCCAACCCCTCACGCGTCCGCGGGCATTTATCGGCATAGGCGTTTTTACCGCGGCATTAGCCATCTATGTCGTGAGCGCGTGGCGCGGCTGGGCGTATAAAAAAGAGGACCAAAAGCGCACAAACTCCGAAAAACTCATACAAAGAAATAATAGGCAGCGAGTGTTTTTTGTCTTTTCTGCGATTGTGGTGGGCTTTTTCTCTTGGTCGCTTGTCGTGTTTGCCAACACCTATGGCAACGCACTTTCTAAACAAAACGAATACCAAAACTTCCGTATTACGATTTTGCTCAGTGATTTGGCAAACGCCGTCCCCAAGCAGGCTGCCTCTAAAGACTATCTTTTTAGGATCAAAGGTTGGATTACCTCCTCGCCCGTGCTAGAAAACTCTTCTAAGAGCAATCGCATTATGAAACGCCTTGTATTCCTCACTGATGGCAAATGGTGGATACGCACCGCGATGAAACACTATGGATGGGGCGATGTGCCAGAGGAACAACTGCAAGTAACCCCAGAATCTGAAGATTTTGATAAGCTCAAAGTCGATCCACGATGCAACCCACAAACCGCAGGCAAGCGACTAAAGCTCATCGATAACTTCTATCATAGGATTGAGACTTATCGTGCCTGCACCATCATCGAGTTTAAGGGCTCTGAGCGATATGTGCATAAAGAAAACGATGAGAGTGCAGAGGATTCTATGGAGGAAGATGTGCTAGAGGAGGTAGATTCACAAGACACTACCTCGCAAACACCACAGAATCTAAAATCCTAAGGAATCTGTGTGGGCAGGCTTAAGGCACTTCTTTCGCATTCCTTTGTGCTCTATATCCTCGTGGGTATGGCAAATACCTGCGTGGGGCTTGGCTGCGCCCTAGTCCTCACATACTTTGGCTTAGTAGTTGAAGCCTCCCAAACCATAGGCACGATTTTTGGAGTGCTCAACTCCTATGTGCTCAATAAAAAATTCACCTTTAAATCCCAAAATTCTCACAAACAAGACTTTGTGCGCTTTCTCATCGCTATGGGCATAGCCTATGGCGCGAGTATGCTCGCACTTAGCTTCACACACAGAATCTTAGGCATCGATAAATATCTCGCCTTGCTTATCGCGCAAGTAGCCTATACGCTTGTGGGCTATGTGGTAAGCCGTTTTTGGGCATTTAAACCGGAGGTTAGAGAATGAAAGCACCCACTTCACTACAAGTCCTTGAGCAAAAGCTCATACGCCGCCTAGATTCAGTGCGCCAAATACGCGCTAAGACAAACCTCGCGCACCTACACACTTGGGTGGGCGAGCACCTCGCCCTGCTTGGTATCCCCGCACAACACCTTGATATGTGCGTGGAGATACTCGAGCATATGAGCGATATGAAAATCATTTGGCTGCATTTGCAAGAATGCTCGGGCTGCACAGAGAGCCTGCTGCGCACACAAAATCCTAGCTTTGAGACGCTTATCTTTGATATTTTTCGCATTGAGTATCACGATACCTTGATGATGTCAAGCGGCTATCAAGCCACGCAAGTGCTAGAATCTGCGGTGCAAAATGAGTATTATATCCTGCTTGTAGAGGGCAGTGTGCCTATGGGAGACGCACAAAACTACCTCACCATAGGCGAGCGCAATGGCTATGAGGATCTCTGCCATATCGCCCAAAACGCCCAAGCAGTCTTTGCTATAGGCACTTGCTCAAGCTATGGTGGCGTGCAAAGTGCCGCGCCAAATCCTAGCCGCTCGCACGCTCTTTCTGAAGTGCTTAGCCGCGAGGTGATCCACATACCCGGCTGCCCGCCGAGCGATAAAAATATCATCGCCACTCTGCTGTATTATTACCTCTTTTTAGAATCTCCACCGCTAGATAGATTCCATAGACCGCTGTGGGCATATGGCAAAAGCGTGCATGATTTGTGCGAGCGCAAGGGAGCATTTCTCTCCGGGAAGTTTGCACAAGATTTCAACGATGAGGGTATGCAGGAGGGATACTGCCTGTATAAAGTGGGCTGCAAGGGACCCTATGCGTTTAACAACTGCCCCAAGGTGCAGTTCAATGCCAAGACAAGCTGGCCTGTGCGCGCAGGGCACGGCTGTATCGCGTGTAGCGAGCCAAATTTTTGGGATAATTTTGGTGCATTAGAATCTCCGATGAGCAAGCAGTCGTTTTTCACTTATCAAAGCAAATGTATGCCAAAGCCCAAAAACGCGCCCACTCCCCTGCCCCAAAGCCTAAGGGCACAGGAGGCAAAGCGAGAGTTTCTTATGCAACACAACCTTAGCAAATGCCTTTTTATAGAATCTAGCACAGAATCTAACGCAATGTATCTCTATACTGATGGTGCATTTACGCAGATTCTGACACTTAGCTTTGAGACAAATCCAAAGCTTCTCCTGCGCGCTATCCAATCCAAAAGCAAACAGGGGCAAAGCCTCTACCAAAACTACTGCAAGGCTTTTAAGGAGAATGCCGCGTGGATTGAGGCATTAGAAGAAAAAAGTGTGATAAGCACCAATCTCTATGACGCCTTCCAAACCGCCCTTAATCTCTTTGGGGTGCGCGAGGCTAGCGCGGTGGATTTGCTCACATTTGCTAAAGAGTGCAAATTCCCCTATGTCAGCCCCTTTGGGCTTAAGCTCAAGCAAGAATCTACCCAACAAGAGGGGCAAAGTGAGGCAATGGGCTATAATTGGAATTTTGCCAAAGCCCTTAGCGTCGCGCTCGCGTATTGTGTGGGTGGGCTTGATGTGTATGGGCTAAGCTATAGCCTAGCGCGTGAAGTGGTGGGTATGTTTGTAGAGGTTGCCAAGGAGCAGGATTGCGCGGTGGTGTTTGAGGGCGAGATTTTCACGCATTTTCTCATTGATGCGCCCTCTAAGAGCTATCTTATCAAATGAAGATAGCTAAAAATTTTTCTTTTTAATGAGATAATGTGGGCGATTTTTGGATTGTTCATAAATGCGAGCAATGTATTCCCCCACAATCCCCACAACCATTAGATTTAAGCCTCCCAGAAACAAAATAAGGCAAATAAGCGAGGCATATCCTTGCACAGGATTGCCATACAAAAAAGTATCAATCATAATGCAAATCCCATAGACAATAGCCCCGCCGCTTATGCAACCACCAACCAAAAGAGGAATGCGCAAAGGCAGGGTAGAAAAACCGATAATCCCATCTATGGCGTATTTGCTAAGCTTCCAGAGATTCCAGCTGCTTTTGCCCTCATCGCGTGGGATATAGCGATAGCACAGACATTTTTTCTCAAACCCCACCCACTCAAACAAGCCCTTGCAAAAACGATGCGTCTCATTGAGGGACAATACAGAATCTACCACCTTTCTACTCATCAGCCTAAAGTCACTCACACCACTCTCTAGCCCAACGCTACTAAGCAGCCCATAGACTTTATAAAACATCTTACTTAGCCAAGCCCGAATCCTACCCTCGCCATCTCTATTTATCCTCCTAGCATACACGACATCAATATGTTGTGTATAAAATGCCTCATACATAGGCCAAATAAGCTCTACAGGGTGTTGCAAATCCGCATCTATGAGCACCACACAATCTCCTCTACTCGCCCTCAGTCCCGCCAAAATGGCAGATTCTTTGCCAAAATTTCGAGAAAAGCTTAAGAATTTTACCCGCGTATCAGCACAAGATAAATCCTCTAAAATCCTCAATGTCTCATCACTGCTCCCATCATCAACAAAGATAAATTCACAAGCAATGCTAGGATTTAGGGTTTGGATTTTTGTGATTTGCTCTAGAGCTTTGGTGTAGAAAGTGTGGATATTGCGCGATTCATTATAGCAAGGCACGACGATAGAAAGTGTATTAGTAGAATTGCCCCCCCCCCAAATGTGGTTTGGAAGCTAATACAGAATCTACAATATGCCACGAAATATCTCTTTTGATGATGATAAACTCTCCATTGTGCCCTCTAGCGAGATACTGCTCATTGCCTAAGTCAGCAAGGACTTCATAGTGCTTATATTGATGGGACATTGTGTTAGCTCTTTAGAATCTTTGGCAGGGTGATACCCCTCTGCCCTTGGTATTTGCCGCCTCTGTCTTTATAGCTCACTTCACACACTTCATCGCCTTGTAAAAACAAAACTTGTGCAATGCCCTCATTGGCATAGATTTTTGCCGGGAGTGGTGTGGTGTTTGAAATCTCTATGGTGATATGCCCCTCAAACTCTGGCTCAAATGGCGTAACATTGACGATAATCCCACATCGTGCATAAGTGCTTTTGCCAAGGCAGATTGCAAGCGTATCACGAGGCATTTTAAAATACTCAATGCTATGAGCAAGCGCAAAGGAGTTTGGCGGGATAATGCAATAATCCTTAACACGCTTAACCACGACATTTTCTTCTTTGAAGTTTTTTGGATCCACAAGCGTGGCACCGATATTGCTAAAAATCATAAATTCCTCGCCCACGCGTATATCATAACCATAGCTAGAGAGCCCATAGCTAATCGTCTCCCTGCTGACTTGCTTTTCACAAAATGGCTCTATCATCGCATTTTGCAAGCTCATCTGCCGTATCCAACTATCTGACTTTAAACCCATAAACACTCCTGTTTGGTAGCAAACTTAAGAAACAACATTGCTTAATTAAACCTTGCTTTATCTGAAAATGTGGTATTATAGCAGATTAAATTTTGAAATTTAACGCAAAAGGTGGGTTATTATGAACTTACAAGAGATCAAAAAACTAATGGAGATTTTTGGAAATAGCCAAATAGCAAAGCTTAATCTTAAGGATGGCGAGTTTGAACTCAAGCTCGAAAAATACACAAGCTCCGCTCCGACAAGCGCACCGCAAGCCCCGATTGCCACTCCGCCACTCCCAGCCCAAACCCCACAAGCCACAACTCCCACAGAATCTCCCGCAAGCGCGCCACAAGCCCAAAGCGGGGACTTCATCACTTCCCCTATGGTTGGGACCTTTTATCGCTGCCCTAGCCCGGGCGCAGCACCATATATCAATGTCGGCGACACAATCAAAAAAGGGCAAACAATCGGTATCATTGAAGCGATGAAGATTATGAATGAAATTGAGGCAGAATGTGATTGTAAGATTCTCTCTATCGAGGTAGATGACGCTACGCCAGTGGAGTTTAGCACCAATCTCGTGCGTATCCAAAAGCTCTAAGGCAACACTATGAGTGCAAAAAAGCTACAAAAAATCCTAATAGCAAACCGCGGAGAGATTGCGCTAAGGGCTATTAGGACGATCCAAGAAATGGGCAAACAAGCCATTGCTATCTATTCCACCGCGGATAAAAACACGCATTATCTCGATGTCGCTGACGCCAAAGTCTGTGTGGGTGGGGATAAGTCAAGTCAGAGCTATCTCAATATCCCAGCGATTATGAGTGCGGCGGAGCTTTTTGATGCTGATGCGATTTTTCCGGGCTATGGGTTTTTGTCCGAAAACCAAAATTTTGTCGAGATTTGTGCCCACCACAATATCGAGTTTATCGGACCAAGCAGCGAAGTGATGGTGCTAATGAGCGATAAATCTAAGGCAAAAGATGTGATGAAAGAAGCGGGTGTGCCCGTGATTATGGGGAGTGATGGGGCACTCAAGGACTACAAAGAAGCCCAAAAAGTCGCCGAGGAGATAGGCTATCCTGTGATATTAAAAGCCGCTGCGGGGGGTGGCGGACGCGGTATGCGCGTGGTAGAAAAGCCAGAACTGCTCAAAAATCTCTATCTCGCTGCTGAATCTGAAGCAGTGAGTGCATTTGGCGATGGCACGATCTATATGGAAAAGTTTATCCGCAATCCAAAGCACATAGAAGTGCAGATTCTCGCTGATAAACACGGCAATGTTTTGCATATCGGCGAGCGGGATTGCTCGGCACAGAGACGCCAGCAAAAGCTCATCGAGGAAGCTCCCGCCGTCGTGCTCAAAGAGGAGGTGCGTCAAAGACTGCTAGAGACGGCAGTCAAAGCAGCCAAATACATCGGCTATGTGGGTGCGGGGACATTTGAATTTTTGCTCGATGCCAATTATGAGGATTTTTATTTTATGGAGATGAATACGCGCCTGCAAGTAGAACACACCGTGAGTGAGATGATAAGCGGACTAGATCTCATAGAATGGATGATACGCATCGCCGAGGGCGAAAAGCTCCCACCACAAGAAAGCATTAGCTTTAAGGGGCATAGTATAGAATGCCGCATCACTGCCGAAGATCCCGAGAAGTTTTACCCCTGTCCGGGCAAAATCACTAAATGGGTGAGCCCGGGCGGGGCTAATGTGCGCCTTGATACCCACGCCTATGGTGGTTATAGCGTGCCTATGCATTACGATTCTATGATAGGCAAGCTCATCGTATGGGGTAATGACAGACAAGAAGCCATCGTCAGAATGCGTCGCGCACTCAAGGAGTTTTGTATAGAGGGGATTAAGACGACAATTCCATTCCATATCAAAATGATGGAAAACAAAGATTTTCACGATTCTGTAATCCATACAAAATACCTAGAACAAGTGTTTTTGGCTTAAACTTTTAAGCCAAACCTCGCCCCGCACAACTCCCTAAGCTTTATCATTAAGGATTATGATGAAAAGACTTCTCTTATTATGCGCCCTGCAGTGCTCGCTAGCTTTTGGATCGTATGAAGAAACCTTTATGGAGTTTTTGGAGCAAAGTGGTGCCAAACAACTTATGACACCAAGCACAGAATACATAGCGCGCATAGTGGGGGATTCTCTACCGGAGAATGCCAACCTAACCAAATCCCAAAAGCAAACACTCTACACAATCATCGCCAACACCACCAAAGCCACCATTACAGAATCCCTGCCCCAAATCCAAGCCCTCTACCAAAGGTATTTTAGTGAATCTGAGCTCCGAGATATCATCGCATTTTATCGCACGCCTGTGGGCAAAAAGCTCGCAGCCAACCTCCTACCTATGCAAGAGCAAACCCAAAAAATCGTTTTTGGCATTATGCAAAAGCACCTCCCAACGATGATCCAGCAAATCACAAATGTCCTAAACCCCCAACAAAAAGGCAAGTAATGTTTGTCGATAGTGCCGATATTTTCGTATCTTCGGGCAATGGTGGAGCGGGCGCGGTGAGCTTTTTGCGCGAGAAGTTTGTCATACAGGGCGGACCTGATGGGGGCGATGGGGGCAAAGGCGGCGATGTGATTATCGAGGTGGATTCTAACGCACACACCCTAGCGAACTTCCGCGGCAAAAAACACTACAAAGCCCAAAATGGCGCAAACGGCGCGCCCAAGCACTGCACCGGCAAAAGTGGCGAAAACCTCATCATCAAAGTCCCGCTAGGCACGCAGATTCTAGATTTTGAAAGCGGAGTGGTATTAGCAGATTTTAGTGAGGATACAATGCGCATTAAGCTCCTTGAAGGCGGCAAAGGCGGGCTAGGCAACGCACGATTTAAAACCGCTCGCAACCAAGCACCCACGCACGCGCAAAAGGGTATCGCGGGCAAGAATCTCCATATCCGCCTAGAACTCAAGCTCATCGCCGATGTGGGGCTTGTAGGCTACCCAAATGTGGGCAAATCCACACTCATCTCCACGCTCTCAAACGCCAAGCCAGAAATCGCTGATTATGAATTTACCACCCTCACGCCACATTTGGGGGTTGTGGAAGTCGATGAGCTGCATTCCTTTGTGATGGCGGATATCCCGGGGATTATCGAGGGTGCGAGTGAGGGCAGGGGGCTAGGGCTCAAATTCCTAAAGCACATTGAACGCACGAAGTTTCTGCTCTTTGTGCTTGATAGCGCGCGGGATATGGATATTTGCACGCAGTTTGAGAATCTAGCAAAGGAGCTAGGGAATTTTTCCCCCACGCTAAGTGGGCGGGATTTTGGGATTGTCCTTAGTAAATGCGATGTGCAAGCACCCACGCTAGATTCACTCCGCGCCCTTTGCGCAGCACGCGCGTGCAAACCGCACTTTATCCTGCCCATCTCGGCAGTTACGCACCAAGGGACTAGAGAGCTTGTATTCGCGCTTTTTTCAGCGATGAGCGCACAGAGCGCGCTACAATCCTAGCGCGTTCATACACTTAAGCGCGTCTTTAAAGCCAATCGCCCCAAAGCTAAAAAGCTCGCTGCTTAGGGCGGCTTGATTGATGAGCATTTGCGCACCATCGGAGGTTTGCAAGCCCAGATTCTGTGCGAGTTGCAAAAATGGCGTGCGCTTACCATAGATGAGATCAAAGCCATAACGCGCACGGGAGAGAATCTCACACAGCCTTGTGGATTCTAAAGGCAGGGATTCATCGCTAAGCCCCGCTGGCGTGGTGTTTATCACTATATCGTAGGCGTGTGTGCTATCAAACTCATCTAGTGTAAAGCACGCAAAGCCATTGCGCGCAAACTCCTGCAATCGCCCACTAGAGCGGTTTAAAAGATGAGTGGTGATGCCATTTTGGCGCAGGATAAAGGCTAGGGCTTTTGCCGAGCCACCCGCACCGATGATGAGCGCAGTGCGCATATCCCACCCCTGCACACACATAAAAAACCCCTGTGCGTCGGTATTGTAGCCGATAATCCTATCTCGCTCTAGCACCCAAGTATTGACTGCCCCAATCTCTTTGGCAATCCCCCGCACCTCATCGCTTTGGGCAAATGCTGCTTCTTTAAAGGGCACGGTAATATTTGCCCCTTGGAGCTTTAGCGCAAAAAATGTGTGGGCAAGTGCGCTAGATTCACTAAGCAAGTGCCTACCATAGCGCGCCTCAAAACCTAGTGAGGCAAAAGTGGCATTGTGCAAAAGCGGGGATTTGGAATGCGCAATAGGGTTGCCAAAGACACAAAACTGCTGCATTACTTTTTTAACAAACGAGAGGCGATATAGCCCTCTTGTCCGCTCTCTAGGAGGACTTTGCTCCATTGCCCATCGTCTTGGAGCACGCGCACATTGTGATTAAACCCAACCGCCGTTATGATAGGCGCATCCGAGCTAGGGAGGGCGCGGATATTGGCAGATCTCACGATAACTTGATGTATATCAGACTGCGGCGATTGATCACTTAGCAAGTATGAAGCGATGTAGCCCCGAAGCCCCGGAGATATCTCCACTTCACTCCAATCACTCTGTGGCAATGCCTGTATCAGCGTGAGGCGCGCGCCGCTATTGGCACGATGTAGCACCTTGCCATCAGTGCTAGGGAGCGTGCGGATGTTGGCACTTCGGACATTGACATAGACATAATGAGGCTCTGGGAGAGCCTTTGGCGCGGGGGAAACTTGAGGGGTGCTTGGAGTTTCTTGTGCGGTATCCTTAAGCAAATCTTCTTGTGCGGGAGATTCTGAAAAATCCCCCTCAAACACAATCTCTGGCTTAGATTCCTCCACTACGATGATAGGATTTTGAGAATCTCGCGATGCTAGGAGATTTTTTGTATCAGCTTGCGTAGTTTCTGTAGTAGGGCTTTGGCGATATGTGTGAAAATGCGGCACGCGCTTATCTTTAATCTCTACAAACACAAAAAAATACAGGCAAATCCCCACCACCACGATAAGCGCAGGGATAAAATACAATTTAAAAAAGAATTTTAATGGCAAACTCCGCTCCATTAGTATAAATTACTGCAGCCTCACGCCACCTTGAGAATCTACGCGCCCTAGCGCATATCCCCCACTTTTTTCAATGACAAAATCGGCATTCTTGGCATCTACTACAAAAATCATTCCAACACCCATATTAAATGTCCTAAAGCACTCCTCCTCGCTCACATACTGCTGCAATAGCCCAAAAATAGGCGGGGCTTTGATGGCGGATTTTTGTATAGACGCTCCAAGTCCCTTAGGAAGCGCGCGCGGGAGATTTTCCACGATACCGCCTCCGGTAATGTGCGCAAGGGCTTTGATATGATTTTTTAGCTCCAAAAAAGTCTTGACATAGATTCTAGTGGGAGTAAGAAGCGTCTTAGACAATGGCATTCCCTCAAACACTGAATCTAGCGTGAGATTGGCGCGCTCTAGCACCTTGCGCACGAGCGAGTAGCCATTAGAGTGCAATCCACTAGAGGGCAGTGCGATGAGCACATCGCCTGCTTGCACACTGCTTACACGCTCCAAATCCTCTCTCTCGGCTATGCCTACTGCAAACCCAGCGAGATCGAAGTCTTTGGGAGCATACATTCCGGGCATTTCAGCACTCTCGCCACCTATGAGCGCGCATTGTGCGAGTTTGCAACCCTCCACAATGCCCTCTATCACGCGCAATGCACTAGATTTGTCGAGCTTGCCCGTGGCGTAGTAGTCGAGGAAAAATATCGGTGTGGCAAAATTGCAAATGAGATCATTGGCACACATCGCCACGAGATCTATCCCCACACTCTCTAAAATATCTGAATCTATAGCAAGTCGTAGCTTTGTGCCCACGCCATCCGTCGCACCCAAAATCACAGGCTGCCTATACCCACTAGGCATCGCATACGCGCCGGCAAACGAGCCAATCCCGCCGATAACATTTGCATCAAATGTGCTCTGCACCAAGGGTTTGAGCCCATCTACAAGGGCATTGCCCTCATCTATATCCACTCCAGAATCTTTATAGCTTAGCATAATCGCTCCGTCGGAAAATTTGGCGTATTGTATAGTAGGAAAACTTTGTGCAAGGTTATGATACTCTCTCTCTTTGTGCTTATTCTTATCTAAGCCTTAGTCCTCAAAAACTCTAAGGCTCTTTGCTCGTTTGGTTTCCGACACGATAAATGCGTGTATAAGGATAGCTCATCGCTTATACCAAAAAGCGACTTTTTGACATCACTAAAAAAATACCTACACGCTTCGATAATTTCTTGCTGCGTATTCACATGCTCATAATGCATAATCACATCATAATCAAGTTTATATTTTAGTCTAAACTCAAGTCCGGTTGTTGCCCTATATCCCAATGTCCATAAAAACCTGCCTTGCGATGGTATAGAAGCAGAAAACACACCATCATCCGCCAATAATAAGCAAGAATACGCAAGCAGTGTGGGCAAATCCAAAATATGTTCTAAAACTGCACACGAGAGGATTCTATCATATAATCCCCCCCCCCCGAGAGTTGGCTAAGCAAACACCGCATGCTTCCACCACTTCAGCAATATCACGATACACTTTGCGGATATGGCATAAGTTTGGAGAATCCTTATACAAAGCCTCAAAAGGCTCAATCACATCGTAGTGATCCAAATTTTTCTCATAAGCAATTTGATTGAGTGTCCCTGCACCAATCTCTAATGTTTTGTATCCGCTAATACCATAAATGTCACTAGCCACCTTATGATGAAGCCACCGCTCCATTTTTTGTGCCAAACTCGTGGCAGATGTGTTGCCACTTCGATTGTCTTTATACATTTGCTCATAAATCCTTTGATATTCCAAAGGCAAGGGATTTCTTGTTTTAGGAAAAGATTCAAACATTATCTGCTCCTTTCAATCTCTAATTTTTGTGTTTTTCTACCCTGCACACAATCTTAGCAAAGAGCACCACCCAACGCGCTATGCCATAGAGCACATAGCCGCTTATAAGTGCGCAAAGTGCCTCTGGCGGATAGACAAAAATAATGCCAAGCAAAATGACAAGGATAATAAAAGACTTGAGATTCCATTGCATTTTTTTAAAGCTCGGATAGCGGATATTGCTCACCATCAAAATCCCCACGACAAACGCCCCTATGAGCAATGGCAGCATTGAAGTGGCAAAGAGGGAATAATCCAAATCAATGAGAATCCACAGCACGATAAAAATCGCTGCGGAGGGGATTGGCAGTCCTATGAAAAAATTTGGTTCATTAGAAGTCGTGATATTAAAGCGCGCGAGGCGAATCGCCCCAAAAATCACAAAAAGCGCAGAGACAACCTGCCCGATGCGTCCATACGATTCTCCTGCGTAAAAAAATAAGAGCATTGCTGGTGCCACACCAAATGCCACGATATCTGCGAGTGAGTCAAACTCCACGCCAAACTTGCTAGAAGTATTGGTAAGGCGTGCCACGCGCCCATCTAGCCCATCTAATATCATCGAAATCACGATGAGCCAACACGCCGGTATGAATCTATCGTTTGAAGCCGCAACAATGCTCAAAATACCCAAAAATATGCTACCAGCGGTAAAAAGATTGGGTAGGATAAAAAGCGGGCTTATTTTCATTTACTATACCCTATCACGCTTTCACACGCATAGACTTTGTCGCCCACGCTCGCTTTGAGTTCAAGGGTTTTGGGAAGATAGATTTTTGTCAGTCCGACTTTCATAAATCCACAACGATCGCCTATGCCAAGCTCTGAAGTGGCATAGATATGTGAGGTGTTGAAAAATTCTGGGAAAAACTCCATACGATACACTTCACTCCCATCTTGCCACGATAGACTAAAGGAGGTATTAAGCAGGCGTTTTTTCTCATCATTGGCAAAAAAGAGATTTAGTCCGCTTTTGGTAGTAAGCTTAGATTGTGCTATATCTCTAGGGGCGCGTATCACGCCTATATCATAGCAACGCGTCTGTATCTGCACACACACACTATCTTCAAGGATATCAATGCTTTTGACAATCCCATCTATGGGTGCTGCGAAACTTGTAGAATCCAAATCCTCGATTCTCTCGGGATTGCGAAACATATAGAGCCAAAACACTAGCCCCAAAAATATGATAAATGTGAGAATCCCAAGCTCAAAATACGCACTTATCAAAAACACAAGTGCCCACACACTCGCACCTAGCCAACCTTCTTTGGCGATGATTTGAATGTTTGCGTTCATAATACCCTCCTTTTAGCTAGATTCTATCTCTAGTTCTCTTCTTCTATGGGGATTAGGCGTGAAGCCATATTGTGCTCTTTTTCATAAGATTCTATGATTTCACGCACCCTGCTACCATCAATCACCTCTTTTTCTAGCAGCTCGGCTACCATACTCTCAATCGCTGGAGCATACTCGCGCAAAGTCTTTTTGACGTGCTCAAAACGCTCTTCTAGCATTGTGCGTATGTAGTTATCCATTTTTTGTGCGGTTTCCTCGCTAAACTCACGACTACTCATTCCGCCACCCAAAAAATTGCTCCTACGCGTAAAGTCCTCAAGCACCATAAGCCCGCTGACATCCGTCATTCCATAATACACGATCATATTTTTCAAAATCCCCGTGGCACGACGCAAATCATCGGACGCGCCATTAGAGATCTCTTGCAAAAACACTTCCTCGGCAGCGCGCCCACCAAGCAACACATCAATCTGGGCTAGCATCTCGTATCGTTGCTCGAGATTGCGGTTTTCCTCTGGTGTATGCAGTGTGTAGCCAAGCGCACCCATACCACGCGGGATAATCGAGACTTTATTCACCCTATGCGCACCCTTTGTGAGCTCACCCATTAGCGCGTGCCCACTCTCGTGATAGGCTACGATTTTCTTCTCTTTTGGCGAGATGGAGCGAGATTTTTTCTCTAGTCCTATCATTGTGCGCTCCATCGCCTCTTTGAAGTGCTTTTGGGAGACTTCTTTTTTGTTTTCGCGTCCGGCTAGCAGTGCGGCTTCATTGACGATATTTGCTAAATCCGCACCCGCAAGCCCTGCGGTAAATTTCGCAATCTCTTGCAAATCCACATCACGCGCGAGCTTCACGCTTTTGATATGGACTTTGAGAATCTCCACGCGCCCCTTAAAATCCGGCGCATCGACAAGCACTTGCCTATCAAATCGCCCTGGGCGCAAAAGCGCAGGATCGAGAATCTCTGGTCTATTTGTCGCAGCGAGGACGATCACAGGGGCATTTTCACTCCCAAACCCATCCATTTCGGCTAAGAGCTGATTGAGCGTCTGCTCTCGCTCATCGTTGCCACCCACCATACTCCCTGCCGCACGAGATTTTCCAATCGCATCAATCTCATCGATAAAGATAATACTAGGTGCCTCTTTCTTTGCCATCTCAAACAAATCGCGCACCCTGCTAGCCCCAAGCCCCACAAACATCTCTATAAAGCTACTTCCACTCATCGAGAAAAACGGCACATTTGCCTCGCCCGCCACTGCCTTAGCAAGCAAAGTTTTGCCCGTGCCCGGAGGTCCTACCAAAAGCACGCCTTTAGGGATTTTCGCACCCACTGCCGCGTATCGCTCGGGGTATTTCAAAAAATCCACGATTTCTACGACTTCTTCCTTTGCCTCTTCATTACCCGCCATATCATCAAAGGTTACATTTGGTTTTTCAGCATTGACGAGTTTTTTGGAGCTGCCTATGCCAAACATACCTCCACTCATAGATTTTTGCATTCTGCTAGCGATAAAAAGCCAAATGGCGATGATGATGAAAATGGGCAAAAGCATATTAATCATATCTGTAAAAAAGTTGGATTCACTAAATCCGCTATATTCGATTTGCCTTTCATCAAGGAGAGTCGTGAGATTAGGATCTGCCACGCGCTTGGCAGTGTAGAGAATCTTTGGCGAGCCGCTGCTAGAGACTGCGCGTATGATAGTCTGCCCGATACTTACAGAATCTACTTCTTTGTTTTGGATAAGCTGCTTGAGCTCATAGTAGCTCACTTCTTTGCTTACGACATTACCACTTAGCCTATCGCTTAGGATATCCCCTGTGGGTGAAAAGAGCTTGAATACGATCATAACCCCAATCACCAAAAGGGCAAAAGTCAAAAATGGATTTTGCTTAAAAGGTGTTTTTTTGTTGTTATTGTTTTGGTTTTCTGTCATTTTGTATGCTCCTTTAGAAATGCAATCTTAGTCAATGCGTTTTTGTAGTGTGAGTGCCACCCACTCATCACGCGCGCTAGATTCTATGAGAGTAAAACCCTCTAAAAATGTCTCTAGCACATCGTCTTTGTAAATATCCAAAATCCCCGAGAGGATTAAAATCCCACCCGGGGCAAGATATCGCACAAAGTCCCTATACAAAGCTTTTAGGGTAAAGGCTAGAATGTTTGCCACTATAACATCAAAAATTAAATCCTCCCTGACGCCCCCTATGCTGCCCTCCCAAATCTCGCATACCTGTGCGTTATTGCGCGCGAGGTTTTTCTCACTCTCTGCAATACTTAACGCATCTGTATCGCACGCATACACTTCCGCGCCGAGCTTAAAAGCCGCTATGGACAAAATACCACTCCCACAGCCCACATCAAGCACTTTTTTGCCCTCTATGGCGAGAGTGCTTAGCATCTCCATACACATTGCCGTGCTTGCGTGGTGTCCCGAGCCAAAGGCAAAGGCGGGATCTATGATAATGGGGATAAGCCCTTGACTAGGCTTAGCCACAGAATCTAGTGCAAAGTCCCACGATGGAGTGATAAAAAACCTACCACACACAACGGGTTTGATAGAATCTTTGTAGGCTTGTATCCAATCTTTGTTGTCTTTTGGCACGATCGCATACACGCAGCCCACTTGAGATTCTATCCGACTGCTTAGAATCTCACAAAACTCTCCAAGCTCACGCACAAACGCCTCACGCATACCATACGGGAGACGGGCTATGAGCTTTGTTTGTTGTGAGGAGTGCAGGAGCGTGTCGTATGTGGTGTGGAGGGCGTGCCATTGTGTGTGATCACGCACTTCGTCAAAAGCGCTATTGTTTTGGAGATATTCGATACTGCATAGACTAGAATCTTCAGAATGTCGGGAGATAAAAGAGGATAAAAAATCTGCAAAGATTTCTATCTCTTGGCTTGGGTAAATGGTATATTCAAAATACTTTTGGTGGTGCATTCTTAAAAAAAATTTTAGCCCTCATTCACACCCAAAACCACCTCGAGCTTTTCTTTGAGCACTTGCGGAGTAAATGGCTTGACAATGTAGTTATTCACACCGGCTTTGAGCGCGGTGATCACCTCGGCTTTGCCACCCTCTGTGGTAACCATAATGATAGGAATATCTTTGTAGCGCTCATCGCTTCTTACTTTTTTTACCAAATCAAGTCCATTCATCTCGGGCATATTCCAATCCGTAATAAGCACATTGATACCCTCCACGCTATCAAGTAGTCCCCACGCCTCTACGCCGTGCTCCGCTTCCAAAATATCCTCATAGCCTAACCTTTGCAGAGTGTTTTTTATGATTCTTCTCATTGTTGAGCTATCATCGACTACAAGTAACTTCACTGGTGCTCTCCTTAGTTGATTTCATTAAGTAGGTAATATCGGAAAAATTGCGGAATGTTAGCACACAAAGTTTGATATTTGCTTTAAGCCAACTCATTTTGTGGCTTCATATACTTTTGCAAGTCGATCCTGTGCTCATAAAACGCCTTGCCGATGATAACGCCACTGATGTGAGGGTTAGCACTTAAAGTCTCTAACTCCCTAGCGTCTGCAAACCCTCCGCTTGCGATTGTGTAGATTCCACTTGCCTGCGCGATACTTTGGGTAAATGCCACATTTATGCCACTTAGCGCGCCATCGCGATTGATGTCCGTGCAGATGATCGCATCGACTTTGCTCCCTTTAAAGCGTGCCGCAAACGCACTCGCCTCCACATTCTCTTCCTTTGCCCAACCTTGCGTGGCGACTTTGCCATCACGCGCATCGATACCTATGGCGATTGTATAGCTCTCCGCCATCTTGAGGGCAAACTCGGGATCTTGCAGTGCCACAGATCCGAGGATAATGCGCTCCACGCCTAGATCTTGGTATTGTGCGATGTGCTCTTGTGTGCGGATACCCCCACCTAGCTCGATTTTTAACGATGTGTGAGAGAGAATCTGCTTGATGACTTCTTTATTGCGTGGCTCCCCTGCAAACGCACCATTGAGATCCACGATATGCAGCCACTGCGCGCCCATCGCCTCGATTTCTTGAGCAAATCCCAACGCCTCGCCATACACCTTCGCACTCTGCATATCTCCCTTATAGAGGCGCACTGCCTTGCCATCTTTGAGATCAATCGCTGGATAAATATCTATCATCGCCTACCCCCTTATAAAACCCATACTTTTTTGGTTATCAAAGTTTGCATTGAGCTCCTTTTTGATTTCTTCTTCAAAATCTTGGAACAAAAACACCGGCTTTTGCCTCGTAGCGACTTTGTAGGCGGTATTGCGCACGATGAGCTTTATCTGTCCGCCGCTCAAATCATACCCACAAAGCTTGGTAATAAGCAATTGGCGGCTAGATTCTAAGGTGATATTTGTGGGCAATAAATGCTCCCATAGCCTTTGTCTTTGCTCCTTATCGGGGCGTTTAAACTCGATTTTGTAGTTAAATCGCCGCGAAAACGCCTTGTCAAAATTTTCTAATAAATTCGTCGTCGCGATCAAAATCCCCTCAAATCGCTCAATCTGCTCTAAGAAAATATTTTGCATTTGGTTGTGCATTTTATCCGCGCTCGTGTGCGCCCCACCCCTTGATGAGAGAAATTGATCCGCTTCGTCCAAAAACAAAATAGGCTCACTTTTGACTTTCTTGCACATATCCTTGTAAGTGTCAAAAATAAGGCGCACATTTTTTTCACTCTCGCCCACATACGCCGAGAGAATCTTGGAGCAATCAAAGCTTAGCACCTCTTTTTTGAGACTTTTAGCCAACGCCATTGCACTTAGTGTCTTGCCCGTGCCCGGCGGTCCATAAAACAAAATCTTAGCTTCAATGCTCTTGCCCTCTTTAATCCCCCATAGATTCAATCGAGCAATCACCTTAGAATCCACTTGAGCGAGGATATGCTCGAGCGTCTCCTTCGTCTTTGGGTTTAGCACCACTTCATCAAGTGATGATTTTGGCGCAAGAAGCTCAAAAATCTCTTGGTTTTTTACTAGAGATTCTAAAGTGATTTTGGTGCGCTTTTGACTTTTGCTAGGATTGCTGATACTGCGCAAAATCTCATCGGGGATAAAAAAGGATTTATCGATATTCCCAAAGCCCGAGAGGTATTCATCATAATCCACCAAACCTTCTGAAAGGAGCTTGGAGTGCTCGCTAAGCAGCTCGAGATTTGCCATTTGTTCATACTCATCATTGCTCACAAGGCGCATAAGCACATTGATATCGCGCGCACTCTCCACACTCCTAGGGGAATATTCCTCTTTGAGCAGGGCTAAAAAAATCGTTTGTTCTTTTTGATTGAGCTTGTGGGTTTTGAAAAACTTTAGGAGCAAAAGGGGCTTTTTAGTAAGCTTCACGCGCGCAGAGATTCTCTCCTCAAGAAGTTTGAGCGAGTTTTTGGATAGGGGGAGAGAATCTTTGCGCATACGGCTAGTTTTTTGTAGCAAATCTATGCGCTTAAACTGATCTTTTAGGTATTCTAAATCGCTTGTGTAGGCACTAATCTCTGGCAGATTCTCATCGACATAGCCCTCTAACAGACGCAAAAAATTATACGAGAGGCTAATGCGCTCATTATAAAGCTCTAGCATAAGCATAGGCATACTGCTAGGGTAATCAGAATTTAGCTGCGTAATCCACCCCATCTCGATGAGATTGTAGATTTTTGGCAATAGCTCAAAGTGAGCCCTGCACTCCTGCTCGCCATAATATTTACCCAAAAACAGCGAGACATTGCAGACATTCTCGCCATCAAGGTAGTTTTTGAGGAGATTTTGGAGTATCTGTGCTTCTTGCTCATCGCATTTGAGATGAGGGAAAATCTTTGAATCTGACAATGTGCTAGATTCTAAAAAATCAATAAGCAATTCCATTACTCTTTTCCTTGTCGTAAAATCACATCAAACTCTGAATCGTCATAAGGATCGAGATGCGCATTTATCTCCCACACCAAGCTCGTATCAAGGGCGCGGATACGCTCCTCTATGGTATTGCAGATTCTATGGGCTTCTAGGAGTGTGATACCCGGGTGAAACACCAAATGCACATCAACAAAGATGATATTGCCCACGATACGAGTGCGCAATGCGTGGTAACTCGTGATAGGCGCGTTTGCTAGCACTTCTTGCACACGCGCAAAGATATGGGGATCGATCGCCCTATCAAGCAGCAGTAGCACGCTCTCTCGTATGAGCCTAAAGGCTGAGAGCATAATATACACAGCAATCACAAGCCCCAAAATCGCATCGAGCTTATCAAACCCACTGATACTAATCACAAGCAAGGAGCACAAAACTGCGCCATTGCTTAGCAAATCCACCTTATAGTGCATCACATCGGCTTTGATGACTTGTGAATTAGTCCTTTTAGCCACCTTTTGGAGATACCACACGAGACAAAATGTCGCACAAAAAGAGAAAATCATCACACCTAGCGAGTATTGCAAACTCTCAATCTCGTGGGAAGAGATGATCTTCACACACGAAGTATAAAAAATATACACGCCCGAGAGCGCAATCACAAGCCCTTCAAAGGTAGCCGCTAGAGATTCTAACTTCCCTAATCCATAATTAAACCGACTATTGGCTGGCTTTTCTGATTTTTTGAGTGCAAAAAAATTAAAAATAGAAATCCCCACATCAAGCAGTGAATCTATCGCACTGGCTAGCACCGCGACTGAACCACTCACAATCCCTGCGATGAGCTTACCCACCGCGAGACAAAGCGCGGTAAAAGTCGCGATAAGCGTCGCATACTTTGGCGTGTGAGTGAGGTTTTTATAAAACACTTCGCTACTTTAGCCCTAGAATCTCACACAATGCTTATTTAAAAGTCGTGCCGCCATCTATCACGATTGTTTGTCCTGTGAGCCACGCACTCTGCGTGCTATCACATAAAAAAAATGCCGCTCCTGCCAAGTCCTGTGGCGTCCCCATACGATTAAGCGGGGATTGCTCCTCGACTTTTGCTTTAACCTCTGCATAATCTGGAAATGCGCGCAAGGCGTCTGTGTCGATAGGACCTCCACTCACGGCATTGACGCGTATGCCCCACTCTCCTAGCTCTGCGGCGGCATATTTTACCATCGTTTCTACCGCATTTTTGGAGTTGCCATGCCCTGCGTAGTTTGGCATATACACGAGATTCCCCGTGGAGCTAAGCGAGACGATCGCCCCACCACCCACTTCTTTCATTCTCTTAGCAGCTTCCTGCGCGCCCACGACAAAGGCTAGGACGGTGGCAGTGTAGATGTTGTTTAGCCCCTTAGGACGCAAGCGCATAAATGGCGCAAAGCCTCCCGCCACGCTTTTGCCATAAATAATGGCATTGGATACAAAAAAATCCACGCGATCAAAATCATTGTCAATCTTACTAAAAAGCTCGGTGTATTGCTCTGGCTCTAGCACATTGAGTGGATAGAATCTCGCCTTGACTTTGTAGGTAGATTCTATATCTTGGGCGATTTTTTGTGCTTCTTCTTCATTTTTGTTGTAGGTAAAAGCCACATTCACGCCATTTTGTGCAAAGCGATACAAAATCGCCTTGCCTATGCCGCGCGTGGCACCGCTGATAACCAAAGTCTTGCCTTTCATAAAGTCCGTTGTGTTCTGCTCATTTGTCATCATATACCTCACTTATTGAAGTTCTAAAACCCTCTATTTTAGCAAACTTTTCTTTAAACTAATACATCGTGTAGAGATTTGGCAGCACCCCAAAGCTATGCAAAACCTCAATGGCTAAAATCGCTACCACGCCGACAAACCAATTCAGTGCGCGCCACAATTCTTTGTGAAAAAACTTAGGGCGCACTTCGATTTTCTCTGGACAATAAAAATGCGTAAAAGAGGGAAAAAATCGCGAGGTGCTTTGCAAAAACTGCTGGTATTTCTCGCCAAACTTTTGCCCCAAAAACTCCTCTTCGCCCAAAATCGTCATACGATAAATCCACAAAAAGAGTAATCCACCCACGAGCACGAGCACAAGCTGGGCTTTGAGTGCTAAAATACCAAGAAACCCGATAAAAGAAAAGAGATACAAAGGATTGCGGCATAAACTATACGCACCATAGTCTATGAAGCTATTGCCATCTGTGCCCGCGTTTTTCATACCGCCGATAAACATCGTGGCATACAATCGCCCAATCACACCCACGATAACCAATGCCACGCCCACGCCGCGTATGCAATTTGCCAAAAATTCATCATAAGGCGTATAGGAGACAAACAGCCACGCCACACACACCGCTCCTAGCACATACTGCAAAATAAAACGATTAATTCTCATTCACACACTCCTTAGCTTTGCACTTCGTAGTCTTGGAGGACTTGCTCAATTTTGGCTAGATTCTCCTTGCTTGGGGCTAGGAGTGGCAGCCTGTATTCTAGGCTTGGCAAAAGCCCGCTGATATACATCGCTGCTTTGATAGGGATAGGATTGCTCTCGCAAAAAAGCACCTTGTTGATATGATAGAGTTTGTTGTTTATCGCTTGGCTTTGTTTCATATCGCCATTTAGGGCTAGGTGCGTGAGCGAGGCGATTTCTTTTGGGAGGAGATTGCCTGTTACAGAGATTACACCCTTGCCGCCATTGGCTAAAATGGGATAATTAATCGCATCATCGCCGCTAAAAACCCCCATACTCGGCGTATTTGTCGCAAACTCAATGATACGCTCCATCGAGCCCGCTGCCTCTTTGATAGCAAAGATATTTGGCACATTCTCAAAAAGCCGTATAGCCGTGTGTGTCTCGATACTCACGCCCGTGCGTCCGGGGACATTATAGAGCATAAGCGGGATCTCTACAGAATCTGCCACGGCTTTGTAATGCTGATAAAGCCCCTCTTGGCTAGGCTTGTTGTAATACGGGCTCACGCACAAAATCGCATCGGCACCGCATTTTTGGGCAAATTGCGCAAGCTCGATGGCTTCTTGTGTCGCGTTACTCCCCGCTCCTGCGAGCACTTTGGTGCGGCTTCCCTTGCACACGCTCACTGCGACTTCTATACACTCCATATGCTCCTTGTGGCTTAGAGTGGCAGATTCTCCCGTCGTACCCACCGGCACGCACGCATCCATCCCGTAGTGAATCTGACGACGCAAAAGCTTCTCATAAGTCCCAAAATCGACTTTGCCACGATAAAAAGGTGTGATAAGCGCGCTCATAGCCCCACTGATTGTTGTTGTATTCTCCACGCTACTCCCCCTATTTGCGCAAAATCACGACACTAAGCTGCTTATTGTCAAAGTATTTTCGCGCCACCTGCGCGATTTTCTCGATACTAAGCTCATTAATCGCCTCTTCATACGCAAATAATGGGCTCAAATCCCCCCTAGCGAGATAATCCCCAAACACATACGCACTTGAGGAGGCATCTTCAAACCCATAGATAAAACTCGCCTTTGTGTTAATCTTTAGCTTTTGGAGCTCTTGGGGGCTTATCTGTCCTTTCTTAAGACGCTCCAAAATCGCATAAATCTCTTTTTCGATCGTTTGGGCTTTGACATTTGGGAGGGCTTGCGCCATAATGAAAAACACGCCATCATCTTTTAGCTCCATATTATAAGCCGATATGCTAGAGGCAAGGTGCTTTTTGTCGATGATTTCACTCTCAAACAAACTCGACCTCCCCCCACTTAGAATCTTGCTAATCGCGCTTAGTGCCACCTGATCTTTGTGCGCAAAATTTGGGATTTTATAGCCCATCGCGAGGTATTCTATCTCGCTATCTTTGTTGATGACTACGCGTCTTTGCTCGGTTTGCCTAGGCTCTTTAACCTGCACTTGCGGGATAGAATCTGTCTTATTAGCAATATCGCCAAAATACTTCTGTGCCGCGTCAAACACTGCTTTGGGCTCCACATCGCCCGTTATGAGCAAAATCGCATTTTGTGGCTGATAATACGCACTATGAAACGCCCTGATATCCTCTAGCTTCCACGCTCTGATATCCTCGCTAAAGCCAATGGGCGTCCAATGATAGGAATGCTGCGTAAAAGCGGTGTTAAAAAATGTAAAATACAAAAGCCCCATAGGGTTATTGTCCGTGCGCCACAGCCGCTCCTGCATTACCACATCTCGCTCGGGTTGGAATTCTGAATCTTTAAGGCTTAGATTCTCCATCACTTCGGCAAAGAGCTCTAGGCTCTTGTCGAGATTGCTATTGGTGGTTTTGATATAGTATTTTGTGTAATCAAAGCTTGTGAAGGCATTATCCACCCCGCCAAACTTCTTGACAATCTCATCAAACTCGCCGGCTTTGAGGTTTTTAGTGGATTTAAAATTGAGGTGCTCGAGCATATGCGCAATACCGCTTTTGCCCCGCACTTCGTTGCGACTGCCCACCTTATAGATCACATCGACTTCTATCACGCTGCTTTTGTTTGGCAGCGGCACCACGACGACTTGCAGCCCATTCTCTAGCCTTTGTTCATAATGCTTTGGTATCGCTCCCGCATAGCTTATCGCACTCATCAATCCTCCTAGCAACAAAATTTTTAGAATCTTCATCTTAGGCATTTGCCTCATTATCGCTTGCTTTTGTGCGTTTGGCGGGGGATTTTGGCTTTGGAGCATCTTTAGAATCTCTGCTTTGTCTAGTGCCCGCGACTTTGGTGCTTGTTTTAGTCTTAGGAGATTCTGTAGCTTTGGCTTTTTTAGATTCTGTATCTTTTGTGGGTTTTGAATCTCTTGTGCGGGAATTGGCAGTGTGGTTTGCGCCTATGGCTTCAGAGATATGGCTAAAGCCATCAGCCTGCATACGCGCCAAAATCCCCTCATTGATACGCTTAGGCAGTGAAGCACCCTCATACACAAGCCCGGTATAAACTTGCACGAGCGACGCCCCCATCTTGATACGCTCATACGCTTCATCAGCACTATCAATGCCACCAGAGGAAATCAGCAGCGTTTTGCCAAAAAATTCCTTGGCAATGCACGCAAACACTTCTCTTGAACGCTCTTTGAGCGCCTCCCCACTGATACCCCCCTCCTGCTTTGCGCCTTTTAGCAGGCTATAGTCAATGCTCGTGTTTGCCGCGATGATGCCGCTACAGCCCTGCCTAATGGCAGATTCTATAACCTCAAGCATATCATCGGTGTGCATATCTGGCGAGATTTTTACAAATATGGGCTTATTTGTGTGCCTGCGCGCCATTTTACAAAGCGAAGTGATGAAGGTTTTGTTTTGCAAATCGCGGAGTTTGGGGGTATTGGGACTAGAGACATTAAACACAAAATAATCCGCCAAATCGAGCAACTCTAGCAATGTGTTTTCATAATTTTGCAGTGAATCGCTTTGAGCGATAATCTTGTTTTTACCTATGTTTGCGCCGATGGGGAGGCAAAACGGATAGGCTCTCTTAAGCCTTTTGGCGATTTTGCTCACGCCATTATTATTAAAGCCCATCATATTTTGGAGGCTGCGCTCCTTTGGGAAGCGAAACAATCTCGGCTTTGGGTTGCCACTCTGTGGGGCTTGCGTGATCGTGCCCACCTCGATGAAGCCAAACCCAAGCGCGCTTAGCCCCCTTAGCATCGTGGCATTTTTATCAAACCCCGCACTTATCCCCACGGGATTGGGGAAATACACAGAATCTAGGGTATTTGCCAATCGCTCATCGCACTTGACAAACCGCCACGCTAGCAAATCCTGCACCAAAGGCAATGGCGCGACTTTGCGTAAGAAAAATTCCGCTACACTATGAGCTTTTTCCGCATCCAGCTTAAACAACACTTGCTTAAAATTCTCATACATTTTGGCTCCCTTTAAGCTTCATACAAACCCTGCATTGTATAAAAAATCCCTAAATAATACCTTTAAGCCCGCTCCTGCGCCCTCACACTTGCTTTGTGTTAAACGCATTTTGCAGCGCGCTAAGTGCAGGATTAGCGATAAAAAACTCCAACGCCCGCACGCCATAGCTACACATACGCTCCACCATCTCGCGCTCTTGTGCGCCAAACTCCCCGAGCACATACTCGATCACGCACTGCCCCTTTGGCTTATGCTCGCTCGCAGGCGGCTTGCCAATCCCACAGCGCATACGCAGATACTCACTACCCCACATTGAATCTATGGACTTTAGCCCATTGTGCCCGCCGCTTGAGCCACCCAGCTTGAAACGCATTGCGCCAAAAGAGAGATCCAAATCATCGTGGATAATAAGCATATGGCTTATTGTATGGTATTTGCAAAACGCTGCGACGCTTTGTCCGGAGAGATTCATAAAAGTCTGGGGTTTGAGACAAAATACAGAGGAGTGCGCACTACTAAAGCGCGCGCAGAGGGCTTGGGATTTTTTCTCGCTCTCCCAAGTGAGGTGGTGTGTGCGCACAAAGCTATCAAGGATCATAAATCCGATATTATGCCTTGTAAGCGCGTATCGCTCGCCGGGATTCCCAAGCCCGACGATGAGGAGGCTCTCCTGCATAGCGGGATTATTTGGCTTTTATCACACCCACCACGGCGACATCTTGATTATTAAGCACTTTCACGCCACTAATCTCGGGCAAATCACGCACAAGGATAGAATCCCCCACATCCAAATCGCTCACATCAAGCTCATAGGCATTTGGCAGATTTTCAGGCGTGCATTTTACGCTAATGCGCTTTGTGGAGATGAATAGCACGCCTTTGTTTTTCAGTCCTTTAGCGTTGCCCTTTGGCTTGACTGGAACTTTAAACTTACTCACCACGCCTTTTTGGGCTAGGAGCAAATCCACGTGCGTGAGGACACTGGTAACGGGATCTTTTTGGTATTCTTGCACCACGACATCATAGCTCTTGCCACCGATGCTCACTTGAAAAATCAAGTTTTGCTTAGCCCTAACTTCTTTGATAAAGTCATTGAGCTTAAACGCGCAGTGGATATTCTCCTGCCCCTTTCCATAAATGTTGGCAATTAGATAACCATCGTTTCGCAAAGCCTTCGCCGCTGCTTTAGAAATACTCTCTCTAATGATACCTTCTAACATTGTGCAATCCTTTGTAAAAATTTAAAGCCCGGCATTGTAGCAAAAAATGCTTAAATTCAGTTGTGTTTAATCAATCTCATGATGGATAGCGTCCATAGAATAATGCGGCTGCAAGGCGTTATTTGGCTGAAAATTGAAGTTTCTGCTAAGGAATATGGAAGTCGTCCAAGTGTAGCAATTAATAGGTCCAAACCCATGGAAGTCAATCTCTATCAATCCATGCTCGCGCAGCACTCGCGCACAGCCTCTGTGCCAATCGGCATTATCCAAAATAATCATCGCGCCTTCTTGTGCTTGGGAGTTGAGTATCTCTACGGCCACCTTTGTGCAAGCCATACGAGTGTTCTCTCCATTGATATCGCCACCATCGACGATGATACAATCAAACTTTTTGTCTAAGAGAAGGGCAAAGCGCGCGTAGTCTTGGTGTGGATCGCCATTGAGAGCGGTTTTGAGATAAAGGGTTTGGTTAGGAGCTTGCTGGGATTGTATGGTTTTAAACCACTGCTCATCGCTCTCAATGGTTGTGATATGCGCTACGCGCTTGCTCCAATAAAGGGATGATTGCCCCCCCCCCGAACTCCAAAATTTCCTTTTCAGAAAAGTTTAAGTTACTCAAATATTCAATACAAGGATATGTGTACCACGGTAGTGGCTCTCCGTGCTTGCCGACACATTTCCACTCACGCATACTTTGGAGTTGGTTATACTCGCGTGTGAGTGTTTTATAGTTGCGCTGCGCCCATCTGTATGGGTAGTAGTAGCGGTTAAGCAAAGGTGTTGGGATAGCCTTTTTTATCAGTTGTTTTAGCATACAAGCTCCTTATATAAAAATTGACTTTCAAGTATAAAGTGATTTTGATAAAAGACTACTAAAGATGTGTTGTGTGGGCTAGAATCTAGTGTATCAGATTGTAGGTTGTGTGTTAAATCATCGCTTTAGATTCTGTATTTGCGCGTGTTTTAGAATCTACATAGCTAGATTTTGTGCTTTAAAATCTCGTGGATTGTTTGTTTAAAATCTCCGTAATTTTTCACAATCCCTGTGTTAGATTCTGCAAATACCTTAGATTCTGAATCTATCAAGTTGGATTCTGTGAGTGTTTCAGAATCTGAAAGGCTAGATTCTGAATTTTCTTTACATTCCGCGCTTAGCTTGCCCTCTTGGCGTGGCGTGGATTCTGTGGGCTCACCACTGCAAACAAAAATAGTCATGTGCAGGTGTGGGTTGGTGCTATCGCAACAAACGCGGTGGTGCTTGTGGAGTTGGCGGGTGCGGGGGTGGGAGCTCTGTTTTGGGCAGTAGTGGCTGCCCCAAACTCGCCAAATCTCTGCAATGATTACCCAAGGAGCCATTTCCCCCGCACAAAAAACTAACGCAAAACCTAAGATACCCTACTGCACCGCATCGCATTTGCAAGTGCGAGCAGTGCCACGCCCACATCGCCAAAGATTGCTTCCCAAATACTCGCTAGCCCAAAAAGCCCTAACACGATAAACACGCCCTTTATCCACAAAGCTAGAGCGATATTTTGGTAGATGATAGTCTTTGTCTTTTTGGCGATTTGTATCGTGCTAAGCAGGGTTTTGAGGGAATTATTTGTGATAATCACATCAGCACTTTGCGCGCTTATACCACTCCCGCTACCCATCGCCACGCCCACATCAGCAAGCGCAAGTGTAGGGGCGTCATTGATACCATCGCCCACAAACGCCACTTTAGAGCTAGCTTGCGCCTTTATCTCGCTAAAAATTCGCGCCTTATCTTGAGGCAAAAGTGAGTGATGATACTCACAGCCGAGCTTTTGTGCCACCATCCTGCAAGGGTATTCCCCATCGCCACTAAGTATGAGAGAATCCACGCCCAGATCGCGCAAGCTCTCCACAACCTCGGGGGCTTGCGCTTTAAGCGCATCGGCGATGAGGATATAGCCTAGATACTGCCTATCGCGTGCGATATGCACCACGCTCCCTTGCACATAGCAGGTATTATGCGCGATGCCAAAGGTATGGAGGATTTTGTCATTGCCCGCAAGTATCTCGTGGTTATCACACACAGCGCGCACGCCCAAGCCCGATAGCTCCTCGTATTCACTGATAGCGTGTGTGTGGGCTAGATTCTGATAGGCTTGTCGTATGGATTTGGCTATGGGGTGGTTAGAGAGATTTTGCGCACACAGCGCATAGAAGAGCACCTCATCTTTGCTAAAGCCCTCACTTGGGCACACATCCACTACTTCAAACGCGCCCTTTGTCAGCGTCCCCGTCTTGTCAAAGGCTATGGTAGAGAGCTTGCTTAGGGCTTCTAGGTAGTTTGAGCCCTTTATGAGTGCGCCGCGTTTGGCTGCTGCGGCTAATCCCCCAAAGTAGCCAATAGGCACAGAGACTACAAGCGCGCACGGGCAGCTCACCATAAGCACCACAAGCGCGCGATACACCCATTCCTCAAAACTTTGGGCAAAGACTAGGGGCGGGATAAGCGCGAGAGCTAGGGCAAAGGCAAAGACTATGGGCGTGTAGTAGCGCGCAAAGGTGGTGATGAAGTTTTCGGTAGGGGATTTTTGCAGGGTGGCAGAGGCTATCAAATCAGCGATTTGGGCGATTTGGCTTTTGGCAAAGGGGCGCAGGACTTGGAGCTTTATGGCTTTATTTAGCGCGATAGAGCCGCTTAGGATTTCCTCGCCCTTTTTGCATTCCACAGGGAGGGACTCGCCGCTGATAGCTGCGGTGTCAAAGCTCGCATTCTCCTCTAATAGCACGCTATCACAGGGCAGCATTTCGCCAGCATACAAGACTATGATGTCGCCCTGTGCTAAGTCTTTGGGATTGATGTCTGTTATTGTGGCTTGGCTTGTTTTTGTGCTTTTTAACTCTTGCGCTGTGGGGCTAGATTCTGTAATTATTTGTGAATCTCTCGGGCTAGATTCTGTAAATGCCTTAGATTCTGTGGGGTTAAATTCTGAATCTAGTCCTAAAACTTTGAATCTAGAATCTAGACTTTTTCTAGATTCTGAATCTGTGTGAGATTCTGTAAATTTTTCTGAATCTGCTTTAGATTCTATGTTTCCTAGAATCTCCACCTTAGATTCCCTATTCCTTAGAGTCGTGTTCTCACGAATATTTCTTTGTTTCTCTATATCGCTTGTTTTATGCGAGAGGGGGTGAGGGGCTTGAATTGCGAAGTCGCTCCCGATTTGGGTGGGCGGGTAGAAACTCTCAACCTCTCC
>NZ_CASDOV010000006.1:0-69108 GCF_949282165.1 uncultured Helicobacter sp.
CTAGATTCAAAACCTTAGATTTTATCCCCCACTGATTCAGAATTTAAGCAATTTACAGAATCCACAACGCTAGAAAACCTGAACGAGGCTTTGCCAAATACAAACAATAATGCATGCGGTAGCACAAGCCGCACTTTTAGCACACTTTACACAATCCTTACGCACCCTACACACGCATCTTAAATTGGATCGTTAGAATTTTCCCGTCCTCAAAATTCAACCAAGGGAAAACAATGAACAACAAAATTTGCCTAGCATTAGCAGGATTGCTTAGTGTGAGTTTGCTTACCGCCAATGAGGCACCAAGCGCGCAGGCTGCTCAATACGCGCAAGCCCCACAGAGTGCGCAAGCCCCCGCGCCAAGCGATAGTAAAGCAAGCGATAGTAAAAAGGCAGCGAGCAGCTTTTTTGAAGGCATGGAGGCTAAGGGTTTTGCGCGTATGCGATTTACCACGATTGATGGGCCCGGCGATAGCGGCGCGGATCAGCAGCACAGATTTAGAATCGATCTCACTTCGGGCAAAGTCGATGGGTGGAGCCTCACCACAGGATTAATGTTTAACTACGGAAGCTCAACTCCCACAGATGTGAGCAACACAAATGGCGCCGCACAGGGGAGTATGGCAGTGGTTGTGGGTAGAGCGTTTAACGACAGATTTGGTATCTCCCAACTCTCGGTTAATAAGGAGCTAAAGGGCGAGGATACCAAAGCCGAGTTTCGCGCTGGGCGGATCTCTATGGATCCTATCTTTAGCGATAAAAATACAGATATAGGCACGGGTGCTATCGCCAAAATCCAAATGGACAAAACAAAACTCGCCCTAAACTTCTATGATAGCTGGATCACAAGCCATGTCATCTACAACCTCCGCGGAGAGAATGGCGTAGCTCTGGGGAGCTCTGAGGTTAGCAAAGGCTCTATGGGCAACGATCTCATCAGCCTCTCATTAGGCGGGGAGAATCTCGGGGGCTTTAGCTACAATGTCTCTTTAGCCCATATCAATAGACTATTTAACTATATGGCCTTTGGTGAGGCCAAATACGAGTTTGGCGGATTCTATGTGCTAGGGCAAGTCTCAGCAGCGGATATGGCAGATGATGCGAACTTTATGACAGGCAAGGGGGATTACACCAACACCACTTGGGGCTTTACGCTAAGTCCAAATGATGGGCAAGGCGTGGATAAATACAGCGGCTTTGCCAACCAAGATTGGGCAAAGAGCCGCGGGCTTTATAACTTCCAAATTGGTTACAAAAACAAAGAAAATCCTTTCTCTTTTAAGCTCGGCTATCTGGGGAGCTTTGGCGATGGCTATGGCACTCTGCTTGATCACATAGGCGGGATAAATATCGCTGGGAAGTTCTGGAGGGATAGCTGGGATGCCACTAATGATGGCTTTGGCTTTATGGGTGCGGGCGGACGCACTGACTCTAGCATACAGGTGGGCTATCTCGCGCTAGAGTATGGACTTACCAAAGCTTGGAAGATAGGGCTAGACTACTCGCTCGTAGGTGGGGATAATAGCTATCCATATATAGAGGCCATCTTATCTGCAGCAGATCGCACTAGGGCACAAAGTGGCAAGGGGATCACATTCCACGAGATTGCGCCATCGGTTGGCTACAAAGTCGGCAGAGTGAGTGTCACCGCCTACTATGGGCAAAATCTGGGCGATGTGACTTATAGCAAGGCACGCGCAGAGATGCGCTATGATTTTTAAGCCCTAGGGGGCTTACAGTCTTAGAGAAAATTGGCTTTGTGTGGAAAAGGACTCCCCGCAGGCTTACAATGCGCAGATTTGTGGATTTTTGTAAAGGCACGCTTAGTTTGTGTGCTAACCTTGCTCCAAATTTTTCAGAGCAAAGATTTTTTAGAAAACGAAGCTTTTTAGCAAACTTACGCAGCCACATGTGCCAAGGGGCAAGCTAGGCGTGAGCTTTTAGAGACAGATTCACAATCTAAAACAAATTCACAGCTCCCCCCACTTCAAAAAACTTGTGCGATACCAATAATAATGCGTGCGGTAGCACGAGGCCTAAGCAGAATCTATAGCAATAGAATCCAATCAAAACTTAGAATCTAGCCTCTTAGATTCACATTCTCACGGATATTTTCTAGATTCTGTGTATTGTTTTGTTTTTTCGCAAAAAGGGGTATTCCCCTCTCCCCGCTCTCCCCAGCCCCGAAAAAGCCGCCGCTGTTTTTGCTGCGCTTTGCTTGCAAGCCTTCGGCAGGAGAGAGCCTCGCTATCTCCTTGTCTAGTCAAAAATGCTAAAAATGCACTCCTGCATTTTTTTAACGCATTTTTCTAAAGAAGCTTACGCTTTGCCACCACGACAAGGGCGAGTGTCGGTTTGCGCTGACGCACTTCCACATTGATTTGATTTTTGCTCCGCAAAAATGGCGCAATTTTGCAATTGCGCTAGGCTCGTGCTACCGCACACCACATTATTTGATATTTGGCAAAGCCTTGCACAAAGTTTTTGAAGTGGGATTGCGTAATTGTTTTAGATTTAGATTCTGTAAATGCTCTAGATTCTGAATCTACGCTAGATTCTGTAAGGTTTTTGGAGTTTAGATTCTGTCTTTGCTTTTTTAGAATCTCCTTAGATTCTGCAATGATTTACAATCCCTTAGGCTGACTTCTAACCAAAGCACAATCTACACAATCCACTCCCCAAGCGCAAAGTCAATAAAATCCATCGCGCGCCACTGCCTCTGCCCCACTCTGCCCTCGCCCTCAAAGCTCAGCGTGATGATACAAATCTCCTTGGCAGGGATTTTGTGAATCTTGCGCCCTATGAGCTCTTGTGTCGCAAAGGGAATGCTCACAAACGCGCGATCTTGATACAAAAACTCCCCGCTATCGCCATAGCTTAGCACTCCCCCGCCCTGCTCGCTAAGCTTTAATAGCTCCAAAAAAAGCATATTTTCTAGCTGCGCGGCAAGGCTATGGTGGCTTAAATGCGAAAGGCTAAAATCCGCAAAATAGAGCTTTTTGGCATTAGTCTTGTGCGCGTGCGGGAGGAAAAACACCACGCCATTTTCCTGCCACTGCGCAAGCCTAGCGTAGATTCTGTCCTTTGAGAGCTTCATTATGGGCTTTAGCTGGGCGTAGATTCTGTGTGGCGTGGCGTTTTGGGACTGAAAAGCCAAAAGTGCCAAAAACATCTCGCTATCACTGCCAAATCCCACCCGCACAACCTCATAGAGCCGCTCAAGCCGCTTATACGCCCCAAACTCCTGAATCTCTGGGAGATTGCCGCTTTTTAAAAACGCGTTAAAAAGTGCCTTAAGTGAGAGATTTTTGCTATCAAAGCTCACAAACTCCTCAAAACACAGCGGCAAAATACGCTTGAGCCCAAACCCCGCTGGGCAGTGCCGCCTATCGCCTATAAGCACGATATTTGGGATATTTGGCAGCGCGATAGAGCCCTGATAATTATCCAGCACAAGCGCATCGACATTTTTCTCTAGGTGCATTTTCAGCAGATAGCCCTGCACCTCCTCACCCTGTATCCGAGCCAAATCAATATAAATAGGCTTTTTGAACCCAAGCGCAAACTGCAGGGCTAGGGAGGTTTTGCCCGAGCGCGGCGCGCCATATAGGAAGCTCTTGCCCGGAGTGATACCATAGCGGCGCGGCAGAATCTTGCGCTCTAGGGTATAGGCTGCTAGGGCATTTAGCGGCATACGCGCTCGCTTGTGTGATCAAAACTCGTGTTATAAAAAAACGCAAGCAGCCCCGCGCGCAGCACAGAATCTATACAAAACTCCTTATCATCGTAGCGAAAGACAATCCTTGAGGCATTGAGCATCAAATGCGGCGCACCCAAAAGCCGCACGAACTCCCTCTCCCCCGCGCTAGATTCTAAAAAAAATCGCGAGATTTCATCACTCACGCCATAGAGACAATCCCCCACGATAGGGTGCTGGATAGAATCTAAATGCACGCGGATTTGGTGCGTGCGCCCCGTGAGCGGGCGTGCCTCTATGAGCGTGCGATCGCGCGCCAAATCGCGCTCAATCACCCTAATGCGCGTCCTCGCGCTCTTACCCATAGGCGAGATCACACTCCGTATGCTCAAATCCCCGCCGCCCTTTTGGGTAAGAATGGGCGCGCAAATCTCGCGCTCATCGTCTTTGACAATCCCCCGCACGATTGCCGTATAAGTCTTTTGCACTTTTTGGTGCAAAAAGAGATTTTTGAGCTCCTGCTCGCTGCGTGAGTGGCGCGCGCACACCACAAGCCCGCTTGTGAGTGAATCTAGCCTATGGATAGGGTTTGCCTGCACGCCAAAGGTGCTCTTTAGCGCGTCATTAAGGCTAGGGTGCGCATACAAGCCCTTGGGGTGGGTGAGCAGATGATGTGGCTTGTCATACACGCAAAAATCCCTATGCACAAAAAGCGGCGCTAAGCCCAAATCCTGCGGCACAAAGCGCGCGATCTCTACCCTGCCCTGCACTTCTTGTGCTTTGAGCACCCTCACGCCATTTTGCGTCATTCTGCCTCTGTCGATAAGCCTTTGTGCAGCCTTTGGGCTAAACCCTAGTGCGCGCACCAAAAACACAAACGCCCTTAGCGGCTGCTCTATGGTGTATTCCTCACACACAAAAGGCATACTAGCCCTCTATCTGCAAACATAGGCGTTGGAAATACCTATCATACGCGAGGGCAAAGCACCACTCCTGCGCGCAAACTCCGCTAGCAAAAAACTCCACGCCATAGAGCCTCCTGCCGCTAGGAGCGCAAAATTCTAGGCGCAAATGCTCTTTGTTTTTGCCCATAGGCTTTGAATCTAGTAGCCTAAGATCGTCACACATAAAGTGAGGCAGGGGATTGTGCGCGCCAAAGGGCTCAAACTCCTCTAGGAGAGCAAAAAGCTCCATATCGATATCATCGGCGCGCACATAGCCTAGCACCGCGCTAGATTCTCCCTGCGCCTCCCTCACTACGCATCTATCCAAAATCTCCATAAACTCATCTAAATCATCTTTGTGAATCTGCAGCCCCACCGCGCCCTGATGCCCGCCAAACTCGAGCAAAAGGGGCTTTAGCCCTTGGGCTTTTTGGAGAGATTGTATGAGATTTACCCCGCCATAGGCGCGCCCCGAGCCTTTGAGCACCCCATCGCCCCCATCGCTTAGCACAAAGGCGCACTTTTGGTGCGTTTGGGCAAGCCTCGCACACACGATCCCCACCACACCGATATGCCACTCCCCTATCGCACACACAAACGCGTCACTTTGCGTGAGGCAATCTTGGGCTTTTTGGAGGGTTTGGGCTTGGAGGGCTTTGCGCTCGTTGTTTAGGGATTGGAGCTGGGCATAAACCTGCAGGGCTTGGGGCAGGCTTTTTAGCGTGAGAAACTCAAACGCCACGCGCGCATCGCTCACGCGCCCCGCACAATTTAGCAAAGGAATGAGGCTAAAGCTTAGCGTTTGCGCGCTTATCGCCCCTAGATTCTGGCGTAGCACCTGTGCAAAGGGCGTATCGGAGGTGCGCAGAATCTGCAGGGCTTTTTTGACTACGATTCTATTAATCCCCACAAGCGGCATCACATCGCCAAGCGTAGCTAAGCCCACAAAGGGCAAAAACGCGCCCATATCGATGCGCGCGCCACACTCTTGCTTAATCCCCGCACACAGATACCACGCCACCATCGCCCCGCAAATGTCTTTAAAGGGAAAGCCACAGCCCTCTTGCTTGGGATTGATGAGCACATCGCAAGTGGGCAGTGAATCTTGGGGCGTGTGGTGATCGGTGATGATAAGTGCGAGATTGTGCGCCTTGCAAAACTCGCCCGCCTCAAAGGCACTCACGCCATTATCCACAGTGATGACAAGCCCATAGTGTCTGGGGGCCTCAAGCCGCTCTAAGAGATTCACGCTAAGCCCATAGCCATCGCTAAAGCGATTGGGCAAAACCACTTCAAAATGCGCATAGCCTAAAGCTTCAAAAAACCCCTGCATAATCGCGCTCGCATTCACGCCATCAGCGTCATAATCCCCCACGATGAGAATCTTTGAATCTCGCTGCATATGCGTGGCGATGAGCTTTGCAGCCTCTGGCACGCCTTTTAGCCTATGGGGCAGTGGCAAGTCCGCTAGCCCCGCTATGCCACGCTCCAAATCGCGTTGTGAGAGAATCTCGCGTATCTGGGATTTGCTAAGGTATTTCAATGCACTCTCTTATGCGCTAGGCTCTGGCGCAAAAATTCTAGGATAATGGGATTTGGGTTTTTGAGCCTTGAGGTAAATTCTGGGTGGAATTGCACCGCGACAAACCACGGATGGTTTGCAAGCTCGATAGCTTCAATAAGCCCATTAGACTCGCCGCTGATGAGCATACCGCCCTCCTCTAGTCTCTGCTTGTAGGCGGGATTGACCTCATAGCGATGGCGATGACGCTCTTTGATGCAATCTTGCTTGTAGGCGGCGTGGAGTTTGCTGCCCTTTTTGATAGCGCAGGCATACTCGCCTAGGCGCATCGTGCCGCCCATAGGGGAGCTGTGCGTGCGCACCTGCTTTTTGCCCTGTGAATCTATAAAATCCTCGATGAGATAGATGATGGGCTCTCTAGCCTCTTTATCAAATTCCGTGGAGTTCGCCTCGGCTATGCCTAGGACATTGCGCGCATACTCGATGATGGCTAGCTGCATACCAAGGCAGATTCCAAGCAGCGGGATATTGCGCTCGCGCGCGTATTTGATCGCTTGGAGCTTGCCCTCTATCCCGCGCTCGCCAAAGCCCCCCGGGATCAGGATAGAATCCACTTCATCAAGCGCGCATTTGCCCCCCTCCTGCGCGCTTTCTTGCGCGCTATTTTGGAGGCTCTCGCTATCTATCCACAAAATCTCTACGCGTGTGTTGATATGCGCCCCAGCGTGGATAAGTGCCTCCGTGAGGGATTTATAAGATTCTTTAAGCGAGAGGTATTTGCCCACAAAACCGATGGTAATGCTGTCTTTGGGCGAGATGATTTTTTTGACAAGCATATCCCACTCGTCCATATTGGGACTTAGCTCGCCTAGATTAAAACGGCGCGCGATAGGCACCAAAATCCCCTCTTGCAACAAATCTAGCGGGCATTTGTAGATACTCTGTGAATCCTTTGCCACAATCACGCTATCATCATCGACATCACAGCTCATAGCTAGCTTTTTCTTTAGCTCCTTATCGAGTGTGCGCTCACAACGCGCCACGAGAATCTGTGGGGAAATCCCTATGCGGCGCAGCTCTTGGACACTATGTTGGGTTGGCTTAGTCTTTAGCTCCCCTGCGGCGCGGATAAGCGGGATAAGCGTAACATGCACGCTAATGACTTGCTTAGAGCCTAGCTCGTGCTTGAGCTGACGCATAGCCTCTAGGTAGGGCATACCCTCCATATCGCCCACCGTGCCGCCAAGCTCGACGATGAGAAAGTCGCTCTGCGCGCCTGCGAGGTGGATTCTGTGCTTTATCTCATCGACGATGTGGGGGACTATCTGAATGGTTTTGCCCAGATACTCGCCCCTGCGCTCTTTGTCGATGACGGAGAGATAAATCTGCCCTGTTGTGAAGTTGTTTGTCTTATGGAAGTCTTTATTGAGAAATCGCTCATAATGCCCGATGTCTAAATCCGTCTCTGCCCCATCGCTCGTCACAAACACCTCGCCGTGCTCTAGTGGGCTCATCGTGCCCGGATCGACATTGATATAGGGATCGATTTTTAAGATACTGACATTAAACCCGCTGTGCTGCAAAAGCGTGGCGATAGAAGAAGAGGTAATGCCCTTGCCAAGCGAGCTTAGCACGCCACCAGTTACGAAGATGTATTTGGGTTTTGTGGATTTGGGGGATTGTGTGGATTGCATAACACCTAACTCCAATGCGAATTTGGCGTATTATAAACCATACATTCTTAAAAATAGCAGGGCGTGATGTGCGCAAGGCTCGCGGGCAAATTCAGTAAAACCTTGCTATAATCCGCTATTAGATTCTATAAATTTATGAGATTTAAGGAGACTTATATGGCTTGTGTATTGCAAATCGGTGCTGGTGGCGTTGGCGGTGTGGTAGCACACAAAATGGCTATGAATAGAGATGTTTTTACTCGCATTGTTTTAGCCTCTAGGAATGTGGCAAAATGCAGGGCGATAGCCGATTCTATCAAGGCTAAGGGCTTAGGAGATATAGAAGTAGATTCTGTGGATGCGGATAATGTGGCTGAACTTGTAGCCCTTATAAAAAAATACAAGCCATTTTTAGTGATAAATGTCGCCCTGCCCTATCAGGATTTAAGTATTATGCAAGCTTGCCTAGAGACAAAGACACATTACTTAGACACTGCAAATTACGAGCATCCAGATTCTGCACACTTTGAGTATAAAGAGCAGTGGGCGTATGATACACGCTATAAACAAGCAGGGATTTTTGCCCTACTTGGCAGCGGCTTTGATCCGGGAGTTACGAATGTCTTTTGTGCCTATGCACAAAAACATTATTTTGATGAGATACATACTATCGATATTTTGGATTGTAATGCAGGGGATCACGGCTATGCCTTTGCTACGAATTTTAATCCAGAGATTAATTTACGCGAAGTGAGTTCAAAAGCCCGTTATTGGGTTAGTAATTCGTCTCTTACGCAATCTTTGAATGATTTCGGCGGTTCGGCTCGGTCATTTATGTCTAATAAACTCCCTTCGCCTCACCTTGAAAAACATTCAAATCTTACGCAAGATACTAGAATTACTGAATCTTGTAACACAGATTCTAGGCGTCAGTATCTTGGAGATAAAATAAGCATTATTCCCTATGAGCCTTCTATGCTAGATTCTATGCTTACAATCTGGGAAGATTCAGTTAGAGCCTCGCATTTTTTCCTAAAAGATAGCGACATTGTAGAGATAAAACAGGAGGTAAAAGCTGCCTTTTCATCTTTACAAAATATCCTTGTAGCAAAGGTAGAAGGTGAGTTTGCAGGTTTTATCGGCGTGAGCGAAAAGATGATTGAAATGCTTTTTGCAAGCCCTAAATTTTTTAATCTAGGACTAGGTAAAAGGCTGATTTTAGAGGCTTGCAATGCCTTTTTTGCTAAGCAAGATGAAATTTTGGTAGATTGCAACGAGCAAAATGAAAGAGGCTTGAAATTTTATCAAAAACTAGGCTTTAAGCAGCTTGGTAGGAGCGAAAAAGACTCAAGTGGCAGAGACTTTGCCATCATTCATTTTTCTATCACAAAAGCAGAGCTTTTAAACAAACTTAATAGCCTAGATTTTAACATAAAAGCAAATTTAGCCCTAAATCCTGACTTAAAAAAAGATGAAATTTACCGCAAATTTGAGCGAGAGGAAAAGCATTTTAAACTAGAATCCAACACGCAGGATTTGAAAAACGAGAACTATTTTGGTGGGCAGTGGAAAGATGTGGCACCTCTAGCGTTAATGAAAGAGTGGGAATACCCTGAAGTAGGCGTGAAAAATAGCTATCTTTTATATCACGAGGAGCTAGAATCTTTGATACGCAATATCAAAGGCTTACGCAGAATTCGCTTTTTTATGACCTTTGGCGAGAGTTATTTAACGCATATGAAATGCCTTGAAAATGTCGGGCTTTTACGCGTTGATGAGGTGGAGCATAATGGGCAAAAAATCGTGCCAATCCAAGTGCTAAAGACACTTTTACCAGACCCAGCCTCCTTAGCGCCCCGCACCAAAGGACAAACACACATCGGTTGCTATATAAAGGGCGTGAAAGAGGGCAAAGAACGCACGTTTTATATTTATAACATTTGCGACCATGAGGCGTGCTATAAAGAGGTAAATGCACAAGGGGTAAGCTACACCACAGGAGTGCCAGCGATGATAGGAGCAAAGTTGATATGTGAGGGAAAATGGGGCGTAGGTGCGTCTAAAAATTCGTCTTTGGGGGGGCATTCAGCTTTTAGCGATAAATCATTGAATCTACGCTCGGGGCTTGGTCATTACCCTCAAGGTAACTCCCTGCACCCCTCGCTTGATAACAACGATTTCTCATCTAAAATCTTAGAATGCCAAAATAGTGGTGTGGATTCTAAAACACAGCAATCTCTTACGCAAGATACTAGAATTGCAGAATCTGATAATCGTCATTCTGAGCGAAGCGAAGAATCTAAACATACAGAATCTAATTACGTACAAGAGCGACTTGCCTTGAATGCCGATATGCCTCAAGGTGGGGAGTATCAAGGCATAGATTCTAACAATGGAAGCGGTGTGTGGAATATGGAGCAAAACGACCCCGACCCCTTTATGCGTGAGCTAAACAAGCAAGGCTTACCTTATGTCGTGCTTGAAATAGATTCTAATGGAGATTCTAAAGTGCTAGAGGACGGGAGAAAGTGAAATGAGATTCTGAACTTTACATAGCAAAGTTTGCAATGACTATATGAAGACTCTTTAGAGATTCTAGAATCCTTAGATATTTCGCTTCGCTCAATATGACATATTTACAGAATCTAGAATCTAGCAAAAAAGCGCAAAAAAAGCTAAAAAATGTAAAAATTACATAGGCAAAAACAAATAATATAAGCAAAACTATTAAGGAAGTAAGGATATGGACTACAAACAAGCCTTTTTATCACAGCTAGAAAATAGCTATCTTGGTGTGCAGATACAAGATGCAAAAGATTTGTTCTCGCAAGATTTAGGCTCACAGGATTCGGGCTCACAAGATTCACTATCAAAGGAAGCCCTCAAAAAGAGTGGCTTTATCAATTTATTGCAAATGAAATCAAAGTATTTTCAGCATATCAAAACCCTCTTAGAAAAAGAGGAGCTAAATCACAATATCTACACCAAGCTCTATAATTTCTTTTCAAGCTATCTCAACGAGACAGGCACGCCCTTTTTCTACGATACGCCGATGCATAAAAACATCTATGCTAAAGTCTATACCAACTCAAAAGACACAAGCCTTTTTTATAAAACTCAAAACCTCTACTATGTCAAATCCGATACAATTTACCACGATGCAGAGATTACAAGCGAGGATTTTGCATACACTTTTATCTTTGATACAAGCTATTTTGCCCCAAATGCTGATAATGCCAAAAACAAGGCTATTTTTAAATTTACAATAGAGGAAAATATAAGAATCTATGTGCTAAATGATAAAGAAAGCTTAAAAGACCTTCCCCCTGTATTTAAGCAAAATAGCACGGAGTTAAGTGAGGACTTTCTCAAAGCCTTAAAAAATGAGAAAATTATGCTTAAAGAAGAGGAGATAAAAAAGATTCTAAACTCTTATAAAAGACAAAATGAGATAGATTTTTTTATCCATAAAAATGCCAAAGCCTTTTTAGAGGAGCAGTTTTCTCTATGGCTCTTTAAGCACACAGTAGATGAGCTTACGCACTGGAGTAAAGAAAAAATCGATGAACTAAATACCCTAAAAAGAGTAGCCTTTAAGATAATTGATTTCATCGCAGATTTTGAAGAGGAGCTAAAGGCGATATGGTGTAAGCCAAAATTTGCTAAGAGGGTGGAGTATGTCTTTAGCCTTGATAGGATAGATTCTGCCTTATTAGATTCTATCATCAACGATGAGGGTTTTAAAGCACAGCTAAAAGAATGGCAGGAGCTAAAGCTAGTAGATGAATATTTTGAAATCAAAAATATTAGTGATGAAAAGTATAAATTTCTACCCCTTGATACCAAACATTTTAGTAAAACGACAAAATACAAGATTCTAAGCTCTTTTAAGGATATAGAATCTACCCTCAATGGTGAGCTGATAAAAAGTGATAATTTTCAAGCTCTCAATACCTTGCTGCCAAAGTATCAAAACAAGGTGGATTTAATCTACATCGACCCACCATTTAACACAGGAAGCGACTTTGAGTATAAAGATAAATTTCAAGATTCTACATGGCTTACCCTTATGGAAAATCGCTTAGAATTAGCGAAAGAATTTTTAAGTGATAGAGGAAGTTTTTATTTGCATTTAGATGAAAATGCTGATTACAGAGGTAAAGAGCTTTTTAATGAATTTTTCGATGATATGGAGCATAAAAAGATTACATTTGATACAAATGCTACCAAAGACGATGAAGCTGATTTATTTGGTTACAAAAGCTTTGGAAATAATTTTGTTTTGAAAAGTTCAACTATTCTTTTTTGTAAAAAAGAAAATAGTATTTTTAATAAATTATGGAAACCAAATAGAAATACATCTTTATTAAATTTGGGACAGCTTGATTTGATAGGGATTCCTAAAATAGAATCCCCAAAAAAGATAATCGATTATGAATACAAGATTGAAAAATGGAGCAATGGCAAATTGGATTATAAAGATATTGATATAAAAGATGAGAAAATATATCCATTAGGCGATATTTGGAATGATTTATATTCTTTCACTCAGTCTGAAATGAGAGTTAGTGAAAATGTATCTTTTTATAGTTCTCAAAAGCCTGAAAATATGTTAAGAAGAATAATACAATCTAGTTCAAATCAAGATGATATCGTGATGGATTTTTTCGCAGGTAGTGGAACAACCTTAGCTGTTGCTCACAAATTTAATAGGAAATATTTAGGAGTAGAAATGGGGGAACATTTCTATGAGAAATATCGAGTATTTAATAAAGATACTAAACAATATGAGCATAGATTAGGATTGCTTGGTAGAATAAAAAATGTTTTGGCTGGTGATATTGAATTTTGTGCTGTTGATAAACAAAGAAGATCATCTCTTTCAAAGATGATAAATTTTAAAGGAGGCGGTGCTTTTAGATATTATGAGTTAGAATCTTATGAGGAAAGTTTAAGTAACTGCGAGTATGTGCTAGATAAAGATTCAATCATTGACTACCGCAAATCAAGAAAACTCATAAAAGCCCTAAATAAAGGCGAGACTATAAGCCTAGATATGAGCGGGTATAGAAAAGACTTTGATATACTGCATACTATGGCAAATGTTTTAGGGCTAAGGATACAAAGACTCTTTTTAGATTCTAAAGGCATAGAATGCGTAGAATTTGACAATGGCGATATAGTATCTAGTGATAGCGTGGATTTATGTAAATATCCAAAGCTAACAAATCTCATTTGGTGGGAGAGGTAAAATGAAAATTCAACTAAAAAATATAGGAATGCTTGATGAAGCTGAATTTGAAATAGGCGATATTACTTTAATTTGCGGTGAAAATAATACTGGAAAAACTTATGCAACTTATAGTTTATATGGTTATTTGGATTTTATGAGATTGGCTAGAGAAGGATTGTTTATTAGAAGAAGAAAGCTTTTTGATACTGACAAACTAGAAGAAGAGAATATTAAAAATAAACGAGAAAGAAAATTAACATATGTCGATATTAAAGATAAACTAGAAAACCATATAAGCAACAAAACGAGATTATATCGTGATCGTATACTTGTAAAAATTTTAGCTGGGAAAAATGAGGATTTTGAAAATGCGGATTTTAAAGCAACTATTCAAATATCTTTAGAAAGCGTGAAAAAGTCTATAAAACAATACCTAGAAGATTTGAATTTAAGTCAAAAACGTAGGATAAAGGTTAAGCATATAGTATACGATGATGGTATTGGTTTTTTTGATTTAAATGAACTTGAATTTGATGAATATTTGATTATATTTCTTGATTCTTTATTAAGTTATATTTTTATAAAAAATTTTATTTTAAGTGTTGAAAGAACAGGGGCTTCTATTTTTCAAGATGAATTAGATTTTATTAAAATAGCAAAATTAGAAGCTATGCAAAAAATGCTAAAAGAAGAAGATGTTGATTTATTTGAGTTTCAAAAAAAATTAGAAGAAAAAAATCAGCTTTATCCAAAACCCGTAAGAGACAATATAAATTTTATAAGAGATATACAACAAAAAACAAAATTAGAAAGTATGTTTAAGAAAGACAAAGAAAGATATAAAAATATCCTGAATTTATTAGGAAATATTGTGGGTGGAAAGTATAAAGCTACAGATTATGGTATTTTATTTCAGCCAAAAGGTAGTAAAAAATTTTTCAATATTGAAGTAGCTTCAAGTTCAGCTAGATCTTTATTGATGTTATATTTTTATATTTTACACCAAGCTCAAAAAGGCGATATTTTGATGATAGATGAGCCAGAGCTTAACTTGCATCCTAAAAATCAGATTCTGCTGGCAAGACTTTTTGCACTACTAGCAAATGCGGAGATTAAAATTTTTATCACCACTCATAGTGATTATATTGTGAGAGAATTGAGTAATTGTATCATGCTTAGTAATCTAACAGACCAAGCAATACAAAAGCTTAAAAATAGGGGTTATTGCAAAGAATATAAATTAAATAGCGACAAGATTAAAGCATATGTAGCAAAAAATATTAAAGGAAAAAATACTTTAGAAAAAGTGAATATAACACAGAAGCAAGGTATTTTTATGGAGACTTTTGATGAAGCCATTGAATGGCAGAATGAAAATCAAGGCTTGATTTTTGAAGAAATGTATAGGAAACAAGATGACAAATAGGGAGTTGCAAGATTTTAAAAATTGTTTGCATGGTAGTCTGAAAGCTATGCAAAAAGGTATACATCTTGTTGTTAAAGAACAAGAAGAAGAAAGTGTAATACAGGAAATCACTTTCAAGTTTGCCCAAAGAGATAACGTTTTAATTATTCAACAGGACATTAAGAATTGTCCTCCAATCACAAATTTATTTGGTAACAATGAAAATAGAATAGAATCTTGTGATTTTATTGTACTCTTAACAAAAAATAGAGATTTAAAAATATTTTTTTGTGAAATAAAATCTAGCAACACTAGGGAAACTAGAGAAAAGGCTAAACGACAAATAGAAAGCTCTAAAATATTTTTTGAATATCTTTATAAAAGTTATTTGCATAAATACAGTAAAAATATTGATTTTAATACAGCCATAGAAAATGCAAAAAGTCTTATTCTTTATCCCGCTTCTATGTCACAAAAAAGACCTACATATTCATCAGAGGATAACCTAATTCAATGTAAAACAGAAGTAGATGATAATGGAAAATGTGATATAGATGGATATGAGTTTTTTGGAAGTAATCAATAATGCAAAATAACCTAATCCTCTACACCACGCAAGATAAAAAAATTAAAGTCGAGTTATATGAGTTTGGTGAGAGTGTGTATCTCACACAGGATTTAATCGCAAAACTTTTTGACACCTCAAAGCAAAATGTAAGTTTGCATATCGCAAATATCCTTAAAGAAGGCGAATTAAATGCAGATTCAGTTGTCAAGGAATACTTGACAACTGCTAAAGATAACAAACGATATAAAGTAAAATTTTATTCTTTAGAGATGATTTTAGCCATTGGCTTTAGAGTGCGAAGTAAAAGGGGAGTGCAGTTTAGAATCTGGGCTAATGAACACTTAAAGAGCTATCTACAAAAAGGCTTTATCATCGATAGCGATAGGCTTAAAAATTCAAATGGTAGAACAGATTATTTTGATGAGCTGTTAGAGCAAATACGAGATATACGAGCTAGTGAGAAAAGGTTTTATCAAAAGATAAGAGATTTATTTGCTTTGTGTGTAGATTATGATTCTAGTGATAAGGCTACACAAATGTTTTTTGCCAATACGCAAAACAAGCTTTTATATGCCATTACCAAACAAACTGCGGCTGAAATTATCTGCAATAGGGCTAATCCTAATAAGCCAAATATGGGGCTTACTTCTTGGAAAGGGACTAAGGTGCGAAAGGGCGATATTATCATCGCTAAAAACTATCTTTCTAAAGATGAGTTAGATAATTTAAATAGGCTTGTCAATGTCTTTTTGGAATCAGCAGAGCTTAGAGTAAGGGACAATAAAGTTTTGACTATGGATTTTTGGAAAGAAAATGTAGATAGTTTGCTTACCTTTCAAGGCAAGGATATATTAAAGGGCAATGGTAGCATTTCCAATGAAAAAATGGAGCAAGTCGTAAGGCAAAGATATGAAATTTTTGATAAAAAGAGAAAAGAAGAAACAAGAATCAAAGCTGATTTAGAAGATGAAAAAATGCTAGAAAAAACCTACAAGGCTCTAAAGGATAGATAATGCCAAAGCACACAAGTATAAAAAAACATTTGCTTTTAAGTGAAATATGCAACAACAAAAGAGTGCAATATAAAGAAAGCTATGAAAACTATGATTTAAAAAGCTTTAGTGCGGATATTGCTTTGCAAGATTATCAAATAGCAAGTTTGCAAAATGCCCTTATAGCCTTAGACTTATATATGTGTTATAAAGATTCTGATTATATAAAAACTAGAGGCGAAAAGCTTTATAGAATCTATAAAGAACAATACAAAGATTGTAAGCTAGAAAAAGAGGAGATTAACCGTGCGTCCTTTTGGATGGCGACAGGCAGTGGCAAAAGCATAGTGATGATAAAGCTACTCTCACTCTTGGGTAAGGCAGTGAGAGAGAAAAAGATTCCAAATAAGCCCATAATGCTACTTGCTCCAAATGATACGATTTTAGCACAATTTAAAGACAATGTAGCAAAATACAATAATCACAATACAGATTTCATCACCCTCAAAGAGCTTAGAGAATATGAGAGTGCAACACAGGGTGGTTTGTTTGGAGAGACTACTGTTTTTATTGCAAGGAGCGATTTGCTAGATTGCGCACAAAATGTGGGCAAAGATAAAAGTGCCAAAAGACTTGATTATAAAAATTACTGCAACAATGAGGGCTGGTATATCCTGCTAGATGAAGCCCACAGAGGCGATAGCAAAGAATCTATTAGAAAATATTACATCAATGAGATAGCTTGCGGGGATAAGCTTAGGGAGTATGAGGGCTACTCTTATAATGGCTACTCTAGGGGCTTTATTTTTAATTTTTCAGCGACTTTTAGCGATGAGCTAGATTTTCTTACTTGTGCTTTTAATTATAATTTAGAAAAGTTTAATAATGATGGATATGGCAAAAATATCGCTGTGCTAGATTCTCATCTCAAATCTTTTAGTAAAGAGAGTGATGAGAGTGAACGGATAATACGAATCATCGAGGGCTTTATACTTTTTAGTGCTATCAAACAAAGTAAAAAGGAGTTATTGCGTAAGGCTAGGGACTTTGGTATCTCAAATATACAATATCATAATCCCCTAATCATCGCCGTATCTGATAAGGTCAATACCCAAGATGCTGGGATAAAGCTGTATTTTAAAGCGATATTACAGATTCTAAAAGAAGATAAAGATATACAAGAGATAGCCAAGAATCTTTATGAAAAACTAAAAAATCAAGAGCTGTATTTTGCAAAAGATGTCTTAAGCGATGAGTTGTTAGAATATGTGAAAAATACAGATTCTAAAAATGTGAGGGAAAATATCTTTTATGCGAGTGAGCCCTCACACCTAGAGTGCTTTAGGGCAAATGAAAAAGAGTTAGCTTTTAAAAGTAAGAATGCCAATGAGTCTTTTATGCTACTTAATATCGCAGAGGCTAAAAAATGGGAGAAAGAGCATTTATTAGAGCTTGGAGTAGAGAGCTTTAAGGATTTGCAAAAGAGTTATTTTAAACATATCAATGAGGGCGATTCAAGCATTAATATTATGCTTGGAAGTAAAGTCTTTAGCGAAGGGTGGGATAGCAACCGCGTGAATCTTATCTATTTTATCAACATTGGCAGCAAAAATGCTAAAAAATATGTTTTGCAAACTATCGGTAGAGGTGTTAGAATCGAGCCTTTTTCTAATGTGCGAAAGAGAATGCGATATTGTGAGATGTATGAGTATAACACAAGGCAGACTTTAAATAATCTTGCTTGTGGGCTAGAGACTTTGTTTATCTTAGCGAGCGATAATGAGGCTATTAAATATATTTTAGAAGAGATTGAAAGCTTCATCACTCAATATCCACTAAAAGGCTTTAAAAAGACAAATACTCTAAGCCCTCTTCCTACTCCAAAGTATAAAAATACAGAATCTAAAGAGAGAAGATATAAAATCGGTATAGATGAGGCAGAGGCACTAAGGGCTTATGTGCAAAGCTATGATGAGGATATTTTAGCCCTTAGTAAATGCGTGATAAGTAAAGAATGTAGCTATGAAACATTAAGAGAAATTAAAGATTTTTTAGACGATAAAAGCGAGAGAATTATCCAATACGGGGATTTTCAAGAATTTGATAAAAATAAGACTTTTAGCCATATTCATAGAATCTTAAATGTTAGAAACAGAGAGCTTAAAGAATTTGTAGATTTAAGCGATGAAATCAATCATTATCAAAGCTTTAAAACCACTTTGGGAGAAAGTTTCGCAAATGAGATAAATGGGATTATAAAAACTCTCAATGCACATAAAGCCTTAAAAACAAGAGAGGATTTGCAAAAAGAGGGAGTAGCAGAGGAATATATCCCAGCTATTTTAGAATCTGAAGCCAAAAAACAAAGTAGGATTATTGATTCTTATCAAATCAGTGCAAAACTAAGAGAGCATTACTATAATCCGCTTATTATTTATAGTAAAAACGATAGAGATTCTGGGATTAATTTTGCAATAAATGAGGAGAGTGAAAGGGAATTTTTACAAGATTTAGAGGAGTTTTTGCAAAGAGATTCTAAAGAACTTATTAAATACGAATGGTGCTTTTCTAAACTTGTAGAAAATATCGATACTATTTATATCCCATATTTTGATAATGAGGCACAAAGCGAAAGAAAGTTTTATCCAGACTTCATATTTTGGTTTAAAAGTAAAGAAAATGGAGAATATACAATCATTTTCATAGACCCAAAGGGGCTTAAAATAGAGGCAAACCCAAGAGATAAAATAAAAGGCTTTGAAGCGATATTTAAGGATAAGGAATTTTTATATAGAGGTAAAAAGATTCAAACTTATCTTTTTTATTATAATAAAAATGTGGGGGAATTTATAGGCTTTGAAAAATACAAAAAGAGTAGCGTAAAAGAAATTATTGATGAGATAGTGTGTTAATGTGGCTTTTTAAGTGTAAAAATTAGGAATACTCGCAGGTTAGGCAAGAATATTTAAGAATCGCTATTTAATAATCCTGCCATTTATGTATATTCTTGTGGCGATTACACGGCGTATTTAGAAAAAACCAAAAAATATTTGCTAAAAAGAATATAAGGCGAGTTTTCATAACTAGCTGTGAGAATCTAGATTATGGTAAAAAAGTTTTTAGAGGAAAATGATGTGGAGTATAAGATTGTGGCTTACAGAAAAGATGTATAAGAATATCATTTCTTAATGATTTAGGACTTTCAGCTACCATACGCTTTAAAATAAATACTAAAGCTACGATGAGGAAATAATAAATGAGTAGAGACTTAAAATATGATGAGTTTTTCTTTAGGCGTGAAAATCGCATAGTAAGTATTATGGATATAAATAACAACCACTTATACTATCAAAATGAAATGTTTTGTCCAGATTGTCATAGTGCTGAACTATCATTTGTAAGTAATACAAATAAGACTCCTCATTTGCGAACAAAACAAAATTCCACACACACTCAAGGCTGCTCCTATAGCTACAGTGTAGCTTCTAATAAAACAATAATCAAATATTTTACAAATCTAACTAGTGAGCAAATAGAAAATAAGCTTAATTCTATGATGCGCTATCTTTGCGTAGCACAACACACAAGAAATGAAAATACCTCAAGCAATAATGTAGAGCATAATCCAATGCTCATAAAAACACAAAAATCACAAGAAACAAAGGAAATACAAGCGATAAAAAGAAAAAGCTTTAATATAGCTATCAACGAAAAAGATTTGGCTTGTATTTGTATTTTCTACGGAAGAGTTAAGCTAAGTGTTGAGGAGATAATTCAAGATAAGAAACACTATGCTTTCTTGAAAATTTTTGCTAAAAATAAACAAAAGTTCAATATTTATATCCCCAAACATTTTATACCAAAAGACATAGAAACAGATACAGAGTATAATTTTATAGCTATAGGGACTATTAAAAATATTTCTGAGTTTTTAAAGATAGAGCTACTTTTAGGGCAAAAATACGACGATAAATCAATTAGCATACAATATCAAAAATGTTAAAATACTATCAGATATTTTAACGCTCTAAGGAATCCCAATGTCACACGCTTTTCGCTTTTTACGCAATAATCTTTTCACCAGCTACACATTAGAAGTTGATTTCCCACAAATTTATGACTTTGAGGGCAATAAAGACCAAGCTAAAAAAGCCCTAGATTCCATAAAAGCTATATATAATAAAGAAAAATTTATAAGCCAAAATGAACACCAGTTTGAAGATGATTTCATTAGCGAAGTATTAGAGATTCTAGGTTGGAGCTTTATAAGACAAGAGGAGAAAATCATTCAAGGTAAGCTAGAAAAGCCAGATTTTTTGCTTTTCACAAATCAAGATTCTAAAAATACCTATTTGCAAATCCCAAAAGAGCAACGCACGGCAAATAACGAGCATTTTAGTGTCATCGCAGAATCTAAAGCCTACAAAGTAGAAATAGATAATAAAAAAAATCAAAGACAACCCACACTTTCAAATCCTGCGTTATCTCTCAAATCTCAAAAAAGACTATGGAATCTTAACCAACGGACGCATTTGGCGATTTTATGACAACTCAAAGCTTAGTAGCACAAAAATTTTTTATGAAGTGGATGTAGAAGCCATCTTGCAACTCTCTAGTGAGGGCGCAGAGCAACTCCAAGCCTTTAACTACTTCTATCATATCTTTCACGCAAAGAATTTCTCACAAGATTCACAAAATAAAGCAACAATAGAACACAGCCTAGAGAAAAATACAGAATCTAAAACCCTCATAGAGGAGGATTTGCGTTCGCTTATCTATGGTATTAATGGCAAGGATTCTGTATTTGAGAAAATCGGAGCTTGTCTGTATAGGGCTAAGATGAGCTACAAATCTCAATCTTCACCCCACAGCAGCACAACGCAAGAAAAAACGCAAAATCCTGAAAAAGACCAAAAAGCACATCTCAATGCCATCTATGAAAACACCCTGTATTTTACCTTTCGCCTGCTTTTTATCGCCTATTTTGAGGATAAATTCGATGAGGTTTTAGAGCAGCATTCTTGCTTTAAAGCAAGAATGAGCCTCCAAACCCTCCTAAAAGAGCTGCAAGATTCTAAAACCAAAGAGAAAAGCTTTATAGGCATAGGCAAACTAGAAGATATTTTTAGAATCTACAATGAGGGCAAGCCAAACTATGATATGCCAATCTTTAATGGCGGGCTATTTGATAGCACCAAGACCCCGCTACTTAGCCTACCAAAGATTTTTAACGACCAAGAACTCATAGATATTTTAGAATCCCTTTTCTACTTCAAAGACGGCTTGAATCTTTACAGACGCGATTATCGCACCCTAAGCATCGCCCATCTTGGCACGATTTATGAGGGGCTGCTCTCCTACTTTTTTGAGATAGCTAGTGAAGATATTTTCTACCTAGAATACACACCCAAAAGGGCTAAAAAACAAGAGAGCAAAAGCATAGAGGGCTACTTTGATAGCTATGACTACGCACACATCGCTAATGATAAAGCCTTGCAGATTCACAAAGCTCAAAGCTACAAAAAAGGAGAAATCTACCTCAAAAACACGAGTAACTCAAGAAAAAGCACAGCAAGTTTCTACACGCCAGAATCTATTACCAAATTCCTCTGCCAATCTGCCCTGCAAGAAGCCCTAGAGAAAAGGCTAAAGGACTCCACTCTGCTGCATTTTAAGATTTTGGATAATGCCTGTGGGAGTGGGCATTTCCTCATAGAATCCCTAAATGCCATTACAAAAATCGTCTTAGAGAACTTTGAATCTTTTCCTAGTTTTAAAGCCCTCTATGAAAGCCAAAAGGATTCTATCACGCAAAATGTCGCACAATTCATTCCAGACTACAAAATCGATGAGAGTGATATTCTCAAGCGACTTTTGCTCAAACGCGTGATTTATGGAGTGGATGTCAATCCCTTTAGTGTTGAGCTAACCAAACTTGCCCTGTGGATAGATAGCTTTATCTTTGGCACGCCTCTAAGTTTCCTAGAGCATCATATCAAATGTGGCAATGCCCTTGTGGGTAGCAGCATAGCAGAGTTTAAGCAAAACACCCTAGAGTCAAGCAAACAAAGCCTTTTCTTGCGGGATTTAGATTCTGCTTTTAATGTCTTGCAAGAAGTCTTTTATAAGCTAGATTCTCTCAAAGACAATACCGAATCTGACATCAAAGAGAGCAAGAGGCTTTATAATGAGGAGATTCTCCCCACACTAAAGAAGCTTAATCTCTATCTAAACTACGAAAATGCCAAGCATTTTGCAAACCCCCAAGAAAAGCAGATTCTCCTAAATCTACAAACAGACAAACTCCAAGTTCTAACAGAAAGCAAAGAAAACGATGTAACGCAGGCTAGATGGCTTATAGAATCCTTAAACCGCAAATACCGCTTTTTTAATTACGAGATAGAGTTTCCCGAGATTGTAGAGGAGGGTGCATTTGTGGGCTTTGATGTCATTGTGGGCAATCCACCGTGGGATAAATCAGAATTCAGTGATAATGACTTTTCCCACAGTTTGTGAGCAACTACCGCACTTTACTAAATAGTAAAAAGCAAGAAATACAAAGCAATTATCTTGCAAAATCTTATATACAAGCCCAATACAAAGAACAAGAGGGCTTTATAGAATCATTAAATATTTTTTATAAAAAGAAATATCCACTAAATCATGGTGGCAAGGATATAAATCTTTTTCGTCTTTTTGTGGAACGCAATCTATGGCTTTTAAGCAAAGATGCTAGCCTCAACTATGTTCTACCAAGTGCCTTAATGCTAGAGGAGGGTAGCTATGCCTTACGCAAGGAAATCTTAGAGAACAAAAAACTTATGTTTTTTTATGGTTTTGAGAATCGTGAGGGGATTTTTAGAGATGTGGATTCACGCTATAAATTTGCTCTTATGCAGGTGCTAAACACTTCTCTTATAGAATCAGATAATACTCCTCACACCATAAAAACGATGTTTTATAAGACAGATATAGAATCTGCCTATGACCCCAAAAATATTCTCTACACAAGCCTGCAAGACATAAGGGCTCTAAGCCCAAAGCAGCTTGCTTTGCAAGAAGTGAGAGATGCTAAAGATTTAGCGATTTTAGCCAAATGTTACAAGGCTTACGCACCTCTTAGTCTTGAATGGTTGGATTTTAAACAAGATCTCAATATGACCACGGATAAGGATTTATTTAGAGAATCTTATAGCGATGGGCTTTTGCCGCTCTATGAGGGCAAGATGATACATCAGTTTTGTGCCGAGTTTAGCGAGGCTAAATATTTCTTAGATTCTAAAGCCTTTGATAAGAGGCTAAGAAGCAAGGAAATCCACCGATTAAAGCAAGACTTGGGACTAAATAGCAAGGAATACGAGAGACTATTAGAATCTATGCTAGAGGGCAAAGAATCTAAAATGACAAAAGAAGAGCTAGAAGATTCTATCATCCGCTATGATAGGGAGTTTTTTAGACTGGGGTTTAGAGATGTGGCAAGGGATACCGATGAACGCACGGCTATTTTTTCATTAATACCAAAAAATGTAGGTTGTGGCAATACTTTATGGGCGAGTATCCCTAAAAAATATGTTTTAGATTCTAAAAATGCTGTTACGGCACAAAGCATGAGTTATAAAAGGATTTTGTTTGCTCTAGGTATTTGTAATTCTCTAGTCGTAGATTATATCGCTAGAGGTATGGTGCAAATCCATTTAAATAAAACTTATATTGTGAGAATTCCACTGCCACAGCCAAGTGATGAGGAGCTAGAATCTAATGCCAGCTATAAAGAGATCTATACCACGGCTTTACTTTTGCAGCTTTATAATGATAAGGCGGGGCATTTTAAGGAGTTGCAAAGTGCCTTTGGGATTGATAAAGCACAGATTCCAAGCACACAAAAGGCGTATGATACGCTAAGGGCTAGGCTTGATATACAGATTGCTAAACTCTATGGACTTGATAAAGAGGATTTGTGTGCTATGCTAGAATCTTTCAAAGTCCTAGCCAAGAATCAACCTCACTATATCACCTTACTGAAGAGTCTGTGGGAAAATGGGCTATGATATAAGTAATATTGTGTGGTATATCGCAAAAACTATAACGCCTAGAGGCTTGCTACCGCCTTGATCTTGCGTTAAAAAACACGGCAAAGAGAATAAGCACAAATCCCACAATATCAAGCCATAAATACCTTGTGCCAAGCAGGGCAAAGCTCATCACCGCCGCTGCCTCAATGCAGGCTATCATACTCACACACACCACTACACAATTACCACACCAAGCCCACGCCACACCCACACATCAAAAAAATAGTAGAAAATTCCCCCATCTTTTGCTATAATCTAGCCCGCTACCAAATCACATTCTCTAAGGAATCAACACGATGAGCAAGAAACTTACAGGTTCGCAAATGCTAATAGAATCTCTAGCACTAGAAGGCGTCAAAGTGATCTTTGGCTACCCGGGCGGGGCAGTGCTGCATATCTATGATGAGATTTATAAGCAAACACACTTCCGCCATATCCTCACGCGCCACGAGCAAGCCGCCATCCACGCCGCCGATGGCTATGCGCGCGCTAGTGGCGAGGTGGGCGTGGCTATCATCACGAGCGGTCCGGGCTTTACCAACGCCATCACGGGCATCGCCACAGCTTATATGGATTCTATCCCTTTAGTAGTCATCAGCGGACAAGTCCCCATCACACAAATCGGCACAGACGCATTCCAAGAAATCGACGCAGTGGGGATCTCGCGCCCCTGCACCAAGCACAACTACCTAGTCAAAGACATAAAAGAGCTCCCTAGAATCTTAAAAGAAGCTTTTTATATCGCGCGCACGGGGCGTCCCGGACCCGTGCTCATTGACTTGCCCAAAGACATTAGCGGGACTTTGGGGGAGTTTGTCTATCCAGATTCTATCACGCTGCGCACTTACAAGCCCACGACTAAAGGCAACGCGCGGCAAATCGCCAAGCTCACTCAAGCACTCCATACTGCCAAAAAGCCTCTCTTTTACCTCGGCGGGGGCGCGGTGCTAAGCGATGCGAGCGATCTTTTGCGCACGCTCGTGGCACAGACGCAGATTCCAGCGGTTGAAACCCTTATGGCGCGCGGGGTTTTGGGCTATGACAATCCGTTTTTGCTCGGTATGGTGGGAATGCACGGCACTTACGCAGCAAATATCGCGATGAGTGAGTGCGATCTGCTTATTGGCATTGGCGTGCGCTTTGACGATCGCGTCACAGGCAGGCTTAGCGCCTTTGCCCAAAACGCCAAAATCGCGCATATCGATATAGATCCTAGCTCCATTGGCAAAATCGTCGATGTGGATTTTCCCATAGTGGGCGATGTGAAAAATGTCCTAGAGGAGCTCATCGCTAGCTTGCACTCCTATGATACGACAAAGATAGAATCTTGGAAAGAAAAGCTCGCCCTCTGCGCTCAAGAAAACCCACTGCTTTATGAAGATAGCGATGAAGTGATAAAGCCCCAATGGGTTATCCAAAAGCTAGGCGAGATGCTAGGAGAGAGGGCACTCATAGCCACCGATGTGGGGCAGCACCAGATGTGGGCGGCGCAGTTTTATCCCTTTAGCTTTCCGCGTCAATTCCTCACAAGCGGCGGGCTTGGGACGATGGGCTTTGGGCTACCTGCGGCGATGGGCGCGTATTGTGCTATGCGTGAGGGAGGGCTCACACCCCGCTATGTGCTCAATATCAGCGGCGATGGCAGCATTCTTATGAATATCCAAGAGCTGATGACTTGTGTGGAGTCCCAAATCCCTGTGATAAATATCATCTTAAATAACAACTACCTAGGTATGGTGCGTCAGTGGCAGAGCTTTTTTTACGATCATAGATTCTCACACACCGATTTGAGCCTGCAGCCAGACTTTATCAAGCTTATAGAATCTTTTGGCGGCTATGGCGTGATAGTCAAGGACAAAGCCGACTTTGCCAAGGCTCTGCAAGCGTGCATAGATTCTCAAAAAGTGTGCTTTTTGGAAGTGATTATCGACAGATACGAGGATGTGCTGCCTATGGTGCCAGCGGGCGGCGCGCTTAATGAAATGATTTTGTTTAAAAAGGCGAAATGATGGAATCCAAACGAACAATTTGTGTAACAGTTATCAACGAACATAGCGTGCTAGCGCGCATATCGGGGCTTTTTGCCGGTAGGGGGTATAATATCGAAACCCTATGCGTCGCGCCCCTGCCAAATACCGATCTCTCCTATATCACAATTACCACAAAGGGCAATGCCAAAGTCTTTGAGCAAATTGTCAAGCAACTCCACAAGCTCATACCCGTGCTAAGCGTCGTGGAGAGCGATACGCTTTTGCAAAAAGAAATGGTGCTTATCAAACTCCCTATCAAGCAGCCTCTCGCCGATATTAAAGCCCTGTGTGAATCCTACAACGGACTCATCGCCGATGCGACCGATAAGCATATCATCATCACCGCCACCGATGAGCCCGCTCGTATCGATAGCTTCCTCTGCGCCCTAGAGCAATACAAGCCCAAAGAAGTCATCCGCAGTGGCGTAGTCGCCATAGAGCGTTAGGCAGCGTATGCGACTTGGTGTGAATGTCGATCATATCGCGACTTTGCGAGAGGCGAGGGCTATCAATGAGCCAAATCCGCTAGAAGCGGTGTTTGTCGCCAAAAATGCGGGCGCGCACCAAATCACAATCCACTTGCGCGAAGACAGACGCCATATCCACGATAGTGATGTGCGCTCCATCATCGCCCAATCCCCGCTACCTGTCAATGTCGAATGCGCCCTCACAGAATCTATCACCGAGATTCTCTGCGCTCTCACTCCGCATCGCATAACCCTCGTGCCCGAAAAACGTCAAGAAGTAACGACTGAAGGAGGCTTAGACCTCAAAGCCCACCAAGATTCTATCGCGCGCACCCTCTCGCGCTACCACGCGCACGGTATCCATACCGCACTTTTTATCGATCCTAGCGTTGAGAATGTTACACTTGCTAAAGAGCTAGGCGCGCATTGCGTCGAGCTCCACACGGGCAAGTATGCCAACCTCCACCTTATGCGCAGCTCCAACCTCCCCAAAACCCATCATAGCCTTAGCGAGTTTGCCCTCCCCGCTAGCGAGTTAGAATCTCTGCTAGATTCTGAGCTCACCCTGCTTGCTAATAGCGCGAAAACCGCGCGTGAAGTGGGGCTAGAGTGCTTTGCTGGGCACGGGCTAAACTACCAAAATATCGCGCCAATACGCGCCATAGATGAGATTAGCGAGCTCAATATCGGGCATTCTATCATCGCGCGCGCGGTTTTTGTGGGGCTAGAGCGCGCCATAGCCGATATGCTAACCCTCTGCAGACGCACCCCCCAAAACCCGCACCATAGGCAAACATAGGCGAGCTATGCAAAAAAAGAAAGTGGCGATAAGTATCGGCGATGTCAATGGCGTAGGCTTAGAGATTGCCATCAGAGCGCACGCACACATTAGCCAATACGCCACGCCAATGTATTGCGTGCATAAGGAAATTTTAGAGCAAGCCTACGCGCTTTTAGAATCTAGTGCTATAGAATCTAGTATGATAAAATCCCACACCACACAATCCACCAAAGCCCTATCAAAGCTACCAAAACTGCCCGAGTCCTCCCTCTGCCCCCCTCCCACACGCGAGATCCCACTCATCACGCCCGGCGCGCTAGATTCACTAAGCGGGGCGTATAGCTATGCGAGCTTTACACACGCGTGCGATTTGGTAGATAGCGGGGAATGTGCGTCAGTGCTCACCCTCCCCATCCACAAGCTCGCGTGGCAGATGGCAGGTATCCCCCACATAGGGCACACCGACGCGCTTAAAAGCCGCTATGGGAGCGAGGGGATTATGATGCTAGGCTGTGAATCTCTCTTTGTCGCGCTCTTTAGCGATCATATCGCGCTAAAAGATGTCAGCGCGCGTATCCACACACGCGCGCTTAGAGAGTTTTTGCTAAACCTTGCGCGGTGCGTGCCTGATATGAACGAGTGCGCGGTGCTTGGGCTCAATCCCCATTGCGGCGATGGGGGGCTTATGGGCGAGGAGGACGCGCTCATCACGCAAGCTATCACACAGGCTAATGAGGCTTTGGGCAGGGCGATGTTTGTGGGGGCACTGCCGCCAGATTCCGCCTTTAGCCCGCACAATCGCGCGCGCTTTAAGCATTATGTGAGTATGTATCACGATGTGGGGCTAGCCCCGCTTAAGGCTCTGTATTTTGAGCAGAGTATCAATGTAACGCTAAATCTCCCCATATTGCGCGCTTCTGTCGATCACGGCGTGGCGTTTGACAAAGCCTACAAGGCTAAGGAGCTAAGCCTGCAGAGCTATATCAATGCTCTCAAATATGTGGTGAGCGCGCGTGGATAAGTTTGACTTCACTGCCCAAATCGCCCAGCAACAAAAGGGCGAGATTCAGACTTTGCGCGCAGAGTGTGAGAATCTCCAAAAAACTATCGCGACGCTCACACAAAATCTCGCGCAAAAAGATTCAGAAACCGCCTCGCTAAGCCGCTATATCGATGAGCTAGAATCCCGCAATGCCGCGCTCCTGCAAACCATCAAGCAAAAGGACGCACTCATCGCACAGATAGAATCCAACGCGCAGCATTTTGGCACGCAAATCGATGAGCTGCTGCATATGCTCCTAAACCTCGAGCGCGAGCACCAAGGCGCGCCACAAGATTCCAAAAACTTCACGGAATTCCGAGAATCGGTGCATTTTGGCGAGGATAAGGAATTTTTGTTTGGGCTTAATATCGATGACGCCTTTATCGCCCAAAACTCCTACACGACGATAAAATACTATCTGTTTAACCTCGATTGCAAATTCGCCCAAACCTTTGACTTGCCAAATCTCCACCCACAAAGCAAACAAGACCTCCACCTCATCGGGGAGACTTTCAGCGCGCTTTTGCGCTTAGAATCTTATCGGCGCAATGACGGCTTGCGCGGTATCATCGAGGTGCTGCCTGCCGATATGCTCACTCCCGCGCAGATTCGCTACTATGGCAACCTCGATATACGCGAGGATTTTGAAAACTTCGTGCGGAGTTATAGTCAAAAAACTACATAAACTCTCACTCCTACCCCACCACAAAGTCCCCAAAGCTCTCTATATAGCCCGCGCCAAGCTCGCGCAAACTCGGATTGTTGTATCCATAAAAGGCGATGGCATTAGCCCTCGCTGCCTCGTAGTCATTGACACTATCGCCAATTAGCAGGCAGTCTCTAGACTCATAGCGATTTTGCGAGAGAATCTGCGCGAGCAAATCGATTTTGGGCGTGGGCGAGCCGTGTATGGAGTGAAAATATTGCGCTATGCCAAGATTTTGGCACAAAAAGTTTAGCTCATTATGCTCCGAGCCTGAGGCGATATGGAAGCGCATTGCTTTATGATTTTGTTTGATAAACTCTAGGCTGTCGTGTATGAGGTAGTTTGGATTGCTAAGCTCACGGCGCATAATCTCGCTAAACCTCGCCGCATAGCGCGCCACCTCATCATCGCTAATAGGCTCACGCACAATCTCATCAAAAAAATAAGCGATTTTGTGAAAGCGAGAAAGTCCGCCATTGCGATGATGATAGGCGATGAGCTCCTCTATATGCGCACGCTCAAACCCGCGCAAAATCTCTCTAAACCCATAATCTCGCACCGCGAGACTATCAAGAATCACACCATCAAAATCCCAAATAACACATTGTGGCATAGCACTCCTTTGTGAAAAAATCCCACAATGGTAGCATAAATTTAGATTCAGTTTCTTGAGCTACAATCAGCCAAAATCAGTAAGAGGAGTTTCCTATGAATAAAACGCCCTTAAAGAAAAATCCCGGTATCAATGCCTTAGGGGGAATTATGAGCACCCAAAAAAAATCAGCTCCCAAAAAGCTCACAGGTAGTTTTAATGCTGGACTTAAAACCTTGCGAATGCTAGCAACCAAACAAAGACAAACACAAAATGTAACAAATGATGGATATAACGCAAGCAATACTGCAAAATAGCGAATTTCTTATATCTCTTATAGCTGTCTTTATAGCGGCTATAAGTGCATACGCAGCAATCAAAAATATCCATCTCTCAAGAATATCTTTCCAAAGAACAACCACTCTCCAAACAGAGATTTTTATCCTCAATGCCTACAAAGAATATGTAGGCACAATGTATGATAAAAATGCAAGTGATGAATACCGACAGGAAGCTAGAACACAATTCCTTATGGCAATAGACTTGTATTGCAAATATGTGATCAATGGGCACTTAGATAAAAAGCTATCAGATGATAACCTCCATTTTTTTGAAGAATGTATCCTAGCATTTAGAGATATCATCAAAAACGATATACAAAATTACAACAACATTGCGGATTATGTCAAAAAATACAATATTTCTTTAGACTAGTGCAACACAATCCTAAAAAATGCCCAAATCTTTTGACTTAGTGTAAAATCACACAAACTCAAAATCTTGAGATAATCACGCTTTTTGGGCTTAGGTGCAAGGAGAAACTCCTGCATAAACACCCTATATGTGAGCAAAATACCATTTTTCTCCATAATTTGAGCAAAAAGCTCCTGCACAGCCAAAGTCCTGCCAAACTCATAGCTTGGGCTAAAGCTCTTGCCACAATAGTTATTAGTTGTATGCACCCGATACACGATACCCTCATATGAAGTGCGATACATCTTAGCCCCCACCAGCGCAGCTCCATAAATGATACAATCATCAGCCCGAATCCGCCACTTAGATTCTATACTCCTAAGCGGTAGGATCTTGGCTAAGGTCTCGCGTGTGATAGCGATACTTGAAGTGCTTGTGCCAAAGTATGTGAGCAAATAGTAGGTGCGAAAAATCCCAAAGGACAAGTCCCCTATAGGCAATGCAAGCCCTCGTGAGGGCATTACCTTATCAAAAGAGCTATTGGCTAGTTCCAAATCTACCCGTTTAGATGGCTTAGATTCTATAATGTCGCTAATGGGCTGAGATTCTATTATTTCTACGCAATTTGCTTGTGGCAAATTGGTATCGCTCGTGGAGAGTGAATCTCCACTCGCTCCGCTTCGCGCACATGTCAGCCCTGAATCTATGTGCTGAGATTCTTTAGATTCTATAATGTCGCTAATGGGCTTAGATTCTATGCCCATATCCAAAATCTTTGGGTTGCAAAAAATATAATCGCATTGTTGGCTTTGGAATTGCTCCACGATGTGCGCTACATACTCGGGCTGCATATAGTCATCAGCGTCCAAAAAAAGCACGATCTCACTCTTACTATCAAGATTCTCAAAGCCTGTGTTAAACGCGCCTAGCTGCCCTTGATTGGCTTGAGTGATGAGCTTTAGGCGCGCGGAAGTGGGAAATTCACTAGGAAATGCACGCCTTAATACCTCTACGCTCTTATCACTACTCCCATCATCAATGATATTTATTATGATGTTTGTATAGCTTTGTTTAAGGACAGAATCCACGCACTGCACGATATAGTCTTGATAATTGTATAAGGAGATGATGACCTCTACTTGTGGTTGCGCACTCATTAGCCTCTCTCTATCTCCTCAATCTCTTGAGGGGTAAAATACCACTCCCACTCTTGTGTTTCGATGACTTTTAGTTGATGTCTGGAGTAAAACTTGGGATCTTTTACCTCCCTATCAAGCTTGATTGGCTTGACACTCGCGCTCCCAAACTCCTCAATAAAATCACAAGCAAATCCATCACAAATGGCTTTTATACTGCATTCTTGACACTTTTTGGTGTGGATCTTTTCGTGTGTGAGATCCCTAAAAACCTTATGCTGCTCTTTGTAGAAATGCTCGACTTTACTTAGACTTGGATCAAGCTCACAAAAGGGCGTATAGAATCTAAGCTTGCGCACAATCTTATCTTGATAATCCTCTGTGGGTGCGTATCGTGGCGCAAGATTCACAAATGGCATAATTGCCCTTTTAAGCCACATAAGGCTTTTGAGCCTAAAGGCACGCCCTAATTTAAGGCGCGTGAGATAGTAGCGTGTAGATCGTGGCTCTATGAGTGCCTTTGCCTGCCTTTGGGCTGCCCTATCTGTCCATAGGCGTAGGCTATGCTCCCACTCGTGTATATCATACACACTCTGTAAGCCATTGTAGATATTTTTGCGATATTTTTCATCAACCACACAAAATGGCAAAAAGCGCAGATTCACTTCTATGCCATTGGCTTCTAGTCTATCGATACAGGGCATGAGCTTTTGAGCGATGATGTCATAATAGGGGATTTGGTATGTATCACGAAGTCGCTTCTGATCGCCCGAGTTGTTGTATCCGAGGAAATTCACTACCCTCGCGTGTGAATCTAGTGCAATATCCGTAAGAGACTCCAAATCCTCAATCACTTCATTGCTTAACACGGCGTTTATGCGGATAGGGACTTCTAAAGTCTTGAGATTTTGCAAAGCTTGCATTTGCTTCTCAAAAGCCCCCTTTTTGCCCACAATCCTATTATAATTCTCCCCTATACCATGCAAAGACACCAAAAAATCATAAATCCCAGCCTCTTTAAATTTTTTGGCGTATTCAAACTTACTTAGAGCGATGAGATTGGTAATCAGCGTGGGTTTAAGCCCGATACTCACACAATACTCAATAAGCTCAAAAATATGTGGATAAATCGTGGGCTCGCCACCTTGGATATCGATACTATTGCAGCCGTATTCTTCTACAAATATCTTGCACATTGCTTTGGCTTTCTCTAATGTGAAAAAGGGGTGCTCTGGGTGTGTCCTATCGGCAATCCTCGAAGCGAAGTAGCAAAAATAACAGCTAAGGTTGCAAGTCTGCCCCAGCCAGATAACGGCTCGGCGCGTGGGAAGTCGTTTGGTAGAAAGTATGTAATGGGAAGGATTTTTACTAAATTGCCCCCCCCCCGAAGTTAGGCTTAAATCTCTGCATTACAAATCCTTTAGAATCTAAATATAAAAGGCTCGGATTGTAACTAAAAAACCTTAAAAAACATTAAAGATTCTAAGCCAAAGCGTGCCAAAGATTTATCGCTTCCTAAACTGCGCGATGAGCGTATCCGTCGCGCCTACGGAGGCGAGAGCGGATTCATAAGATTCTTGCAGGATTTGAGAATCCAAAAACCCTCCCCATATCTTTTGCCCCGCTGGCAAGCCATTGCTAAGCCAATGCAGCGTGTTTGAGAGTGGATAGCGCTGGACACATTTGACAAAATCCACCGCTAATCCCGCCTTTTGCCCAAGTTTGCGTAAGGTATGGGGATTGTAGAGATACAAATGCGGACTCCAATAGGTAAATTCACTAAAAGCTTTGTTTTTGTAGATAGTCAGTAGGGCGTCATTGGCGTTTGGCACTTCGATAATCATCTTGCCATTGTCTTTAAGCAGTGAGGCGAGCTGGCGCAAAATCCCGATAGGATCTGCCAAATGCTCGATGACATGAAAGGCTGTTAAGAGATCATAATTCCCCCCCCCCCGGAAGTGGTTTTATCGGGGTGGTTTTGTTGCTGGGCTTGGCATGATTGCGCGATTGCAAATGCCTCCTCCAAACTAGAAGCTAGCGGTATGCCATAGCGTTCATACACAGGTTTCACTTGGGATTCTAGCTCGATACCTAGCACGCTTTTGGCAAAGGGCTTGGCTTGGATAAGAAATCCCCCATACCCACTGCCAAAATCCACAATGTCCTTGCCAATGAGTGAATCTAGCACGAACTCTAGCCGTGAGCGATTGAACTTATACATATCATTGATAAAGTCCTTGCGTCCTGTTAGCTCATAGACTTGCTGCTGGTTGTGCATACCGCCTTGAGCATAAAACTCATCGCTTGTGCTCTGCTCACTCAAAAACACCAAACCACAAGATTCACACTCCAAAATCTCGATACTAGGGTTATCGCGCACCTTGCCCTCACGCCTAAAATACCTCTCACTTCCGCATAGATAGCACTGCATACAAACTCCTTGCACTAAATTTATGCGCGCATTATACCACAAGCCAACTCCTATGCCCTGCACACCGCGATACTGATGTCATCGCCTATGGGTATGGCAAAGATGTTATGCTTGGTGCAAAACTCATCAACTGCCCTTTTAACACCCGGATATGCGGAATTAAAATAATCGTGTATGAGGATCGCTCCTCCGCGTGAAAGCCTAGGGTAAAAAAACTCTAATCCCGCTAAAATAGGCTCATACAAATCCGGATCGAGATTGACAAAGCAAAATCGCTCATTCTCTAGCCCCGCCGCTGTTTGTGGAAAATAGCCCTTTTTGATAACCACCTTACTTGGATTTGGCATTTTGCTCATCACAAGCTCTATTGAAGTATCGCCCAAATGCCCCTCGCTAAAGTATTCTTTAACCTCACGAGATTCACTATCCAAATCCCGCTTATCAAAGCCCTCAAAGGTGTCAAAGAGATAGAGAGTTTTAGCGGCAAACAACGCATTCATATGCTTGGCAAAATCCCCCTGAAACACGCCCACTTCAGCTATATCGCCCTCTATGCTCTTATCCTTGCACTCCTTAGCAAAGCTTTTTAAGAAGTTTATGCGCGCCTCTAGCTTTACCCTAAGGTGTATGTGCTCGATCTTTTCCATCGGCACGCCATAGGATTTTAGCTGCGCTAGCACATCGTCATAGCCCACCATTGTCGCTAGGATAATCTTGTCAAATTGTGTGTTTAGAATCTGCTTGGGAGGTTGCACGCTGAAGGTAAAGGATTTATCGGCTACACGAAATTCTAGCTGTGTATGCCACTTTTTAGAATCGTTATCTACAAAGAAGAGTATATTGCCCCCCCCCCCCCGGAAGTGGATTTTGCCCATTGTCCTGCCCTAGCAACTCTTGGGCGAGGATTTTTGCACTACTGCCTGCACCAAATATAATCACATTTTGCATTTTGCGCTCCTTAGAAAAATTATAGAATCTACTGCTAGATTCTAAGCCGCCATTATAGCGACTCTAGCCGTGATACAAGCTTAGAAGCGCTCGTGCCATCTCATAGTCCTCATACTCATCGATGTCAATCCCCGCAAGCTTTGAGACACAGAATCTATAAGGGTTTTTGCCCAAAAAATAGCCCTCTTTTAGGATAGATTCTCTATCTCTCATATACAAGCCATTGGTTACACGAAAGATATCGGGTAGCTCTTGGCTAATGGTGTGATGTCTGTTGGCTTGGTAGTTTAGGGGCTTATGGCTATCCCAAAAATACTCTTTTAGCAAATTCGCGCTAAAAAGCGAGTCGTATCGCCGCTCCCCCGCCACGCACTTAGCATAGATTCTAAAAGCCTCTTGGTATTCTCTAGGTTTCATCAGCGGCACTACGGCTGTAACCCACGCGATATGCGCAAACTCTATATCCCTCACAATCCCCACTATCACTTCACTAAAGCTCGCCCTATGCCCGATAGCGAGGTATCTCTCCCTATGATGCACGCGCACGCCGCATTTTTTAGCAATTAGAGCTAGCTGCTTGCTCTCGGTGCTCACAAACACATTGTTTGGTGGCATAATCTCTAGAATCTGCCGTATTTTCCACTCCAACAGATTCATATTGCCAAAGGGCAGCAGGGCTTTGTGCCTAATCCTAGAGCTCCCCAAACGCACGGGGATCACCACTGCCAAACTCTCAAGCATAGCGCACCGCCGAAGTGAATCTAGCGACGCTAAAGGCGTAAATCCTGTGAGATTCTATAATGTTTGCCAGAGAGTTTGTGTGCGAGCCTGTGTGTGAATCTCTGCGTGAATCTCTAAAAAATTGCGCGAGCGCTACGCTGCTTTTAAGGGAATATGTATTTACCCCCCCCCCCCCGAAAGAGGCACTCCGCCATTTTCCCTTAGCCACTGCTCACTTTTAGCCAAATCCTCAAGCGTATGCACATCAAAGCAGCCTTGTGTGAAAATGGGCTTTATGTTATTGCCCAAAAACACCCACGGCTTTTGCCCATCTTTGGCATACAGAGACTTTGTGAGATTGAGCACCCAAAAGTTGTGGCACAAAAAATAGCAAGATTGCAAATCCTGCCGATTGGTAGAAATCTCCATATCGCCAAACTCAAAAAACGGCTCGAGGCTTCCCTGCGCGTTTAGTCGCTTGGCACGATAGGGGTGATGGTCCTGATCCTTTTGCACCGGCACGACTGCGCTAATGCTAGAATCTCGCTCTATCATCGCGATAGCTTGTGCTATCCACTCACTTTTAATCGTCGCGGAGTTTGCGAGCAATACCACAAGCACATCGGGCACAAAGCCAAAGTGTGAATCCATAAACTCAAGCGCGTGCCTTATCGCATCGATATGCTGAGAAGTGGGCAGAGCTAGCTCCTGTGGGCGTTTAATGGGCGTGTAGCCCAAATCCTGTGCGATACGCAAAATCTTCTCATCATCACTGCTGACAAAATGCCTCTGTATGCCCTCCACCGCCAACGCCGCCCTTGCCGGATAGCTCAAAAGCGGCGCGCCAAAAAGCGGGAGGATATTTTTATCTGGCAATGTGTTATTCCCCCTGCCTGTGAGCAATGCCGCGACTTTCATAGCACGTCCTTAGCATACGCATACATTTTGCTAAGTCCCTCTGTGAGCGAGACTTTGGGACTCCAGCCAAGGCTTTGGAGCTTAGCAATATCTGCGAGCGAGCCAAATGTATCGCCCTCGTGCCCTCCGACATTACGCACTTCAAAGGATTCTCTAGGCTTAGGACATAGCGACAAAATACACTCGATGAGCTCGCCCACACGCGTAGGCTTCGCACTTCCGACATTATAGATTTGTGAATCTGTTTGGGATTTTAGCCCCAAAAGCAGGGCTTGCACCACATCATCGACATACACAAAATCCCTATATCGCTGCAGCGAGCCCGTTACGCGCAGACAATCTGATGTAAGGGCTTGTGTCATAAAGATACTTGCCATGCCTTGCCTAAGGTTGTGCATATCCTGCCCAGCTCCATAGACATTAAAGAGCCTAAAAATGCTCCATTTCACGCCAAACTGCCCAAAGCTTTTGATATAGGCTTCGCCACAGAGCTTAGAGACGCCATAGTTTGAGAGAGGAGCGAGGGGGGTAGATTCAGAGATTTCGCCCTCTTGGTTGCCATATGTCGCCATAGAAGAGCTAAAGATAATCTTTCGCGCCCCGCAAGCGCGGGCGAAGTTGCACACATTGAGCGTGCCCTTGACATTGGTATCGACATCTAGGGTTGGATTTTCTTGTGAGATAGCCCCGGAGGTTTGGGCAGCTAGATGAAAAATATGGCTAAAGCTCTTGTGGTGCAAAATCCCAAAATTTGCAGCCTCGCGGATATCCACCTCATAGCATTCATACTCTTTGTGATAGGGCTTAAACCTTTGGGGCAAATCAAGCAAACTCACTTCATAAGCTAAATCTGTGAGCTTGCGTGCCAACGCCGTGCCGATAAACCCCGCTCCGCCAGTGATTAAGATCTTCATCACGCCACCCATTCCATTCTATTTACACAAGTTTTGCTACACAAAACTTGTGTATCGGCAATGTGAGCTAAGCCCCCATTGCCTCCGCTGCGCGAGCATACACGCAATCTAGTGCGAGATTCTAGAATCCTTAGTGTCAGCGCGTCAGGAACGCCACTTGGGCTGGCAGATTCTCTATAAACCGAGCTAGGGCTTATCATTTTATGCAAGTTTGCTAGGGCAAACTTGCTATCGCTTGTGGATTGTGAGTCTGTGAAACTAGATTCTAAATTGCCCCCCCCCCGAGAGCGATTTTGGAAGTGGTTTTGCTCCCTTAAATACGCATAGCCCGCCTTAGCACAGATATAATCAAACTCCGTATCAATGTCTATAGCGTGGGCTTGGGGCAAACACACCAAATAAGGGCGTGCGCCAAAAAAATACCGCCATTTGCGCATATTTTCACGCGCAGCGAGATAAAATCCATTGACTACCACAAAATACTCGGGGAGATTCTGTGAGGGCGTATGATGGACGCCTGTGCGGTAGTTTATGGGTTTAAAACTATCCCACAGATATTCTTTAAAACTCCGCACAGAAATCACGCTATCAAACTCCCTAGAGCCTGTCATTTTATTGCAATTTGCTTGGGGCAAATTGCTACCGCTCGTGAAGAGTGGATCTCCACTCGCTCCGCTGCGCGAGCATACAAAAGATTTTTTAGAATCTAAAGTATCGTTTGGTGTCAGCGCGTCATCAAGGCGTTCTAGGCAAACATCTTTTCTATACGCTAGATTCTGGGGCAAATTGCTATCGCTCGTGGAGAGTGGATCTCCACTCGCTCCGCCATTATTGAATCTTGGCGAACATACACTGCCCCAATCCATTGGCTTAGATTCTCTAGATTCTGTAATGTCGCAAGCTGGCTTAGAGCCTAGCACTCTCTCTTGATACACTTCTATGGCGTTTGCTAAGTCTTTTTCATCACAGAGCGGACACACACAGGGCGCATACAAGATATGCTCCCCACTCCCCACTTCACTTGCTAAATGCTCGATGAGCTCGCTAAAACTTTTAGTGCGCTCATCGGCAAACTCTCGCGCTCGTCTGTGTGTAGCCACCCCCTCACTCCGTGCCATCTCTAGCATTAGCTCGCTATCTGATGAGACGATGATCTCATCTATCCCCGCCACTTTTTTAAGCTGACGAATCTTATGTATGAGGAGATTGCACTCCCCAAAGGGCAAAATATTTTTGTGTTTTAGCCTCGTTGATCCCTCCCGCACAGGGATAATCGCACTAATGCCTATGCCCATATCCAACCTCCTTAGCAAAATACATCGTGATGAGCTCTCTGGCTATCGTGTAGTCCTCTATGTCTTTAATCTCGATACTTGCGAGATTCTCAAGCCTAAAAAATGCAGAATCTGCAAAGATAAAATTTTGTGTCCTCTTAGCTTTGGCGCGTTTAAAGATATAGCACCCATTGACTACTAGTAGCACTGGCTGGGTTTGCGTGCGCAGAGCAAAGGCGTTTTCTACATTGAGCCTTTTGCCTTGGTAAAACACAAACTCGTGGAGCTCCCTAACCGAGACAAGCGCGCTATGCCCTGCCCCCACAAACTCCTCATACATACTCTGATACACGCTAGCACTGACAAATGGCGTCGTGCAATGCGCATAGACAATATCCTCAAACTTAAGACACCCAAGCAACTCTTGGATATTTTGCATATAGCTTTTTGTGCTATCGCGTGGGGCAAACTCCACGCCCTCACGCAACGCCATATCGCGTATTTTTTGGCTCTGGGAGCTGATGTAGATTTGGGATTTTGGGGCGAACTCTTTGCATTGGGCGATTTTCCACTCTAGCAGTGTCGTATCGCCAAATGGCGCGAGATCGCCCTCTTTGTGGTAGCGATTAGAATCTTGTGCGGGGATTATCACACACACATTGTCTTTGTTCATAGCATTCTCCTTTTGAGTTCGGGCAGGCGCGCGATTTCAGAATCTATGTGCAAATCGCTAAATTCTTTTTTGGAGAGGATATAGAGCTCTTCAAACCTCAACGCCTCTGTAATCGCCTCACTCTTCTCGCAAAAGCTCTGCGTGGGGAGTATGACTTTGCGCGTTTCAAGCTGATTGATATGGGCTTTAAGCGTGGCGTAGGTGGTGTTTAGATTCTCAATGCTAGCGCGGCTTAGTCCCCCACCAATGCCAAGCGTGAGAGGGTAGCCTCGCATTTGACAAACCACACTAGAGAGAGTGGCATAGATTTGCTCACTCTCTGGCGTAATGCCCAAATCCAAAAACGAAGCACTTAAATCCGAACGCCCGATATTGATGTTATGAAACCTTCCATTAGCATACGCCAAAATCTCGCTTAGGTTGTCGATGGCGGTTTTAGTCTCGATATTAAGCGTAGTGTGGATAGGCGTGTCTTTGTAAAATTTCTTAATGCCCTCATAAAACTTTTTAGCCCCAAACACACTCTCTACCATAGGCGCGATGATCCCATCTACACCGATTTCTATCGCATCTTTTATATCCCGCAGGGCTTCCACACCACCGATTTTTATATGTAGCTTCACGCCCGCACTCGAGGTAAGCCGCCTAAGTCGCATAATATCGCGAAAGCTCGCGCCCTCCGCCTCAAACTCAGCCTTAATGCCCTGCAGCCCAAATGCGTTTTTTAGTTTGCAAAGCTGCTCATAGAGGAACTTTTCTGTGCCAAACATCATACCGCGCGCCTTATCACATTGTGCAAGTTTGCCCTAGCAAACTTGCTACCGCTTGTGAGGAGTGAATCCTCGCTCGCTCCGCTGCGCGAACATACAGCAGATTTTTTAGAATCTAAAGTATTGTTTGGTGTCAGCGCGTCAGGAACACCACTTGGGCTGGCAGATTCTCTATAAACCGAGCTAGAGCCTAAGCCCACACGAGATTCTATGTTTTCTCTAAACTCCGCGCTTGGCTTTGCCCCATTACAATATGTAGGTGCGATAGCACCAACCGCCTCTCGCCCTTGTCGTGTGTGGCAAAGCGCAAGCTTCTTTAGAAAAAATGCGTTAAGAGAATGCAGGAGTGCATTTTTAGCATTTTTGCCTAGACAAGGATACAGCGAGGCACTCCCGCCAAAAGATATACTTTTGGCTGCGCAAAAAGCGGCGGCTTTTTCGGGGCTAAGGGGAGCGGGGAGGGGATAACACCCCTTTTTCTTTTGCGCAAACAAGCGATGATGAGAATCTAGGGAATATCCGTGAGAAAGTGAATCTAAAAGGCTAGATTCTAAGTTTGCCTTAGATTCTAAATTTGAATCTAAAGTGCTAAAACTAGATTCTGAATGTTGTCTTTTAAGGGAATATCTATTTACCCCCCCCCCGGAGGATAAAAATCTGTGGTTATTTTGGGCTTTAGATTCTGTAGTGTCGCTAGCCATATGAGATTCTATGATTTTCACAACGCGTTGTAAGTCTTTGGGCGTATCCACCGACATAGACACACAATCTTCAAGCACGCTCACATATATCTTTTTGTGATTTTCTAAAAGGCGCAAAAGCTCAATATCCTCAATATGCTCCAAATCCCCAACTTCTGTGCGTGCAAAAAACTCCAAAGCCCTCGCACTCATCAAGTATGCGCCTATATTTTTGTAGTAGTTATAATGCAGTGCGGATTTGGGGAATGGTATGCAGGAGCGCGACATAAACACAAGCTCTTGGCGTTTGTTGAGCGCGAGCTTGATAGTCGTGGGATTTACTACATCTACGGGATTATCAAAAGTTTTTGCAAGCATATAGGCTTCATAGCCCGCCTTTGTGCGCGCTTTTGACAAAAGCTCTGCAACCTCTTTGGCTCTGATAAGTGGCTCATCGCCCATCCACACGAGATACCAATCCGCCTTAATGCTACGCGCAACTTCAGCAACTCTATCCGTGCCGCTGGCGTGTGTATCGGCAGTGAGTATCGCCTCTAAGCCCATTTTTTGACACTCACGCAGCAGCAGGGGACTCTCGGTGGCGACATACACTCCACAGACATCTGTGAGCTTTTTGGCTTCTTGATACACCCACCACACCATAGGCTTCCCACAAATATCCGCTAAAGGCTTACCCGGAAATCTGCTAGAGGCATACCTAGCAGGAATCACACAAATTGTATTTTTCATCATACCGCGCGCCTTATCATATTGTGCAAGTTTGCCCTAGCAAACTTGCTGCCGCTTGCGAGGAGTGAATCCTCGCTCGCTCCGCTACGCGAGCATACACTACAATCTTTGCGAGATTCTAGAATCCTTAGTGTCAGCGCATCAGGAACGCCACTTGGGCTAGCACCTTTGCTATAAACCGAGCTAGGGCTTATCATTTTATGCAAGTTTGCCCTAGCAAACTTGCTGCCGCTTGCGAGGAGTGAATCCTCGCTCGCTCCGCTGCGCGAGCATACAAGAAGTTTTTTAGAATCTAGATTGTTGTTTGGTTTTGGGGTGTTGAGGGCGTAATGTGAGTAAAAAGATCGTGTATAAATTAGCGCAGATTCTCGTTTTGACCTATAGGCAATTACCCCCCCCCCCCGAAAGAGGACAAATCTAGCGCGCTCACTCTTTGGCTCTGTGCAAACTCTAAAATGGCTTGAGCGATGGCAAAATCCTCCTGCCAATCCACATCAAAGCCCGTGATTTTGTCCGTGATATACAAATAGGGCTTTTGCCCTATCCTATCTCCTTGTGTGCGATAGATACGCGCATTTGCCAAAAAACACGCGCTATTTACCTCAAAAATCGGCGTGAGATTCTGTGTCTGGGGCCATTTGAATCTGCTCCTGTCGTAATTAATGGGCTTGCCACTATCCCACAAAAATCCATAAAGCGCATTGACACTCATAAGCGAATCATATCCCTGCTCCAAACACGCGCGATATCGCTCTATAGCCTCGCTGTATTGCTTGCTCCCAAAAAATGGTGAAGTTACATGCGTCCAGAGGATCTCCCCCTTGCCTATGAGCTCACGCGCATAAGCGATGAGAGAATCTGTGCTAGTAGAGCTAGCGCATAGATTCTCATCGCGTTTGTGCGTGATGATTTTGGCATTCTTAAGACTTTGGGCAAAGCCTAGCACTTTTTCATCATCAGAACTCACAAAAATCCTATCAATCTCACGCGTGCTTGAGAGCTGTAAGAGCTTAAGCTCCAAAAGCCCATTTGCAAATCTCCCAATGGGCTTGGTGTTTTTGTGTGGCACACGCTGGCTCCCCCTCCTGCAGGGCAAAAAGACATTCACACTCATACGCACTCCTCAAAAATACTCGGCGTGAGAAAGCTAAAGTCTATCCTGCCTTTTAGCTTCCTAAGGGCGCGTTGCAAAATGCTATTTTGCTCCCTCATCGCCTCATCATAGGCTTGTATATCGCACTCATCATACGCATAGTTTTGCTCGCCCACGCGGTAGCCATCAAGCCCCGCGATCTCCACGCTCTCCACGCCCTGTCGTGCGAGATAGTGCAGCAAAAGCACCGTAGCATTGGTAAAAAACTCTCCATCGATAAATACCAAATCACGATACTCTAGGACAATCGATGGGCTTTTGGTGGTTTTGATATTGTTGGTGATGATGATTTTTTCACAAGGCAGGGTGGATGCAAACTCATCATAACGCTTTTGGTTGGCAAAAAAATAATAATCACACACAAATTCTGCTTTGTGGTTTATGGCTATAGTTATGTGCTCTTGCATTTTTATCGCAGATTCTATGCATTGGCTATGCTCTAGCACGCTCGCACCCGGGGCAAGTAGTAAGAATTTTTTATCACTTAGCAATGCACCGCGTGCTTTGAGCTTAGATTCTAAAAGTGTGTCGATGTAGAGCTTTTCTATAAGCTCCTTGTCAAAATTTGAGCGACTGGATTCTGGGATTTTTTGGAGGACTTTTTGAATCGTGGCAATGTGGGTGTTGTTTTTGCGCGTGAGGAAGTTGGCATAATTTGGGTGAATCTCAAGCGATGCCGAGAGGTATTGTGCCGGAGAAAACCCCCACGAATGCCTTGCCATAAGAGATTCTAGCAGAGAATCTATCACTTCAAGTAGTGGCGTGATGTGATAGTGCTTTGCCATCTCTTTATTGAGAAAATCCGCGATAAGCTCGGTATTGAGATTGCCCGCACCCCTGCCTATACCATAGATACTAGCGTCCAAAATCACCTCGCGCTTGAGATTGCTTTGGGTAAGGTTGATAGCATTGGCAAAGGCTAGCTGCATATTATTGTGCGAGTGATAGCCTAGCGCGATTTGTGAATCCAGATTGCTATCACTAAGTAGCAAGTATCGCCCAAACTCACGCAGTGTCATCGAGCCAAAGCTATCGACGATATAAAAGGCGTGGGGACGCAGGGCATTGAGCGATTCTAGCATCGTGAGAAACTCAATATCGCTATATCGCTTCGTAACCATAGGCTGGAAAAACACTTTGTAGCCCAGATCTTGCAAAATCTTAGCTTGGGTAAGTGCCTCAGATAAATGCTCCTTGTGAAACGCTAGACGCAAACCTGTAATGTGTGAATCCTGCGCTGGCTTTAAATGCGAGAGACTAAAGTCTCCGAGATTTATCATTGCGACAAACATTGTTTTATTGCAATTTGCTTGGGGCAAATTGCTGCCGCTCGTGGAGAGTAAATCTCCACTCGCTCCGCTGCGCGAACATACACTCAATCTAGTGCGAGATTCTAGAATCTTTAGTGTCTGCGCGTCAGGAACGCGATTTGGGTTGGCAGATTCTCTATAAACCGAGCTTGAGCTTATCATCTCATTGCAATTTGCTTGGGGCAAATTGCTGCCGCTCGTGGAGAGTAAATCTCCACTCGCTCCGCTGCGCGAACATACAGCAGATTTTTCAGAATCTAAATCGCGCTTTGGTGTCGCCACCTCATCAACGCCGCTTGGGCTAACGCCTTTTTTATAAACCAAATTTTCTTGGGGCAAATTGCTGCCGCTCGTGGAGAGTAAATCTCCACTCGCTCCGCCATTATTGAATCTTGGCGCGCACACCCTCTCTGAATCTATGGGCTTAGATTCTATAGCGTCGCTAGAGATTACAGAATCTAGCAGCCTATCTATGCTAGCAATGTCCCTAAAAAGCGTGCTATCGCGCTCTAAGCCCTTATTACTAAGATACCCACACTCGATAACCTCCACCTTAGAATCTAGCAGGGCACGGAGGATTTTTGTGATATGGCTTTGCTTAAACGCCCATTTGTTGATATACCCGCCATCACGCAAGGTGCAATCAAGGAGTGCGATACGCATTAGGCAGCCTTATCCACACATACGCCGCGCTTTTGGGCGAGGCGACTCTCCCACGCAAATTGCGCTCTTATGGACGCGAGCTTTGCTGCTCCATAATTGCCCATAAGGGCTACTAAATTGCCCCCCCCCCCCGAGAGCTAAATATCCTATATAGCTCCTCCACATAGGGCTTTTTACACTTTGTTCTCATATCTGCGGGTATGAGGCGCACAAATTCCTTAAACTCCGATACACTCACACTAGGCTCTATCTCTAGCAGATAGGTAGCGAAATTTGGGTGGCACCCATACAAAGCTGTGATGAAAAAATATGGGCTATATCCCCACTTTTTATATCTTTTGATAGGTTCTATATAGGCACTTATCAAATCTAGGATTTTTTCAATATCGTATTTTGGAGTGCGCATTGCATTGTAGTATTGCGCGATAAGCTCGGTGTAGAGATTGCCCGCACCGCGTCCCATACCCTCTAGGGAAGCATCGAGGATAAGCGTCCTTTTGGTGTCGTATTCTAAAACATCTTGAGCGCAGTTAAAGGCTAAATCCATATTGTTGTGTGAGTGAAAGCCTACCATCACATTCTCGCCCGCGATAGAATCTATCACATCAAAATACCGCCTAATGTCTCGCTTAGTCATATACCCAAAGCTATCCACAATCGCAATACATTGTATGTCAAACTTACAAAGCTCTCGGATTAGATTCTCATATTCTTGCAGCGTGTAGTCTATGGTTACCATTGGTTGCATAAAAGTCTCATAGCCACATTGGATACTTTGTTGGCAAAGTGCTAGCGCCTCTTGTATCTGGTGTTTGTAAAACACAATCCTTAGCCCATCAATGGACTTGCCACTGCGATTTGTAATATCTTGAGGGCCAAGCTGCGCTACATCAGCCATCGCCAAAAATTTACTCTCTCCCCTATCTGTGGGCAAAAAATCCGCAATGCGTTCAATGCTAGCAAAAATACTTTTATTGGGCGCGTGAATGTGTGGATTGACATACCCACATTCTATAAAGTCTATATGTGCCCCACAAAGCCCATCAATCATCTGTATGATATTGTGCTCCCCAAACTCCCAATCGACTACATAGCCCCCATCACGCAAGGTGCAATCAAGTATTTTTGGCATTTGGACTCCTTTGTTTGAATCTTGAGATTGTCGAGACTCACAGGATTGGATAATCTCTGCGAGCTCAAAATCTTCTTTGGTATTGATATCAATCGCTTCTTTCAAACCCACCTCTATGGCTTTGGGATTATTACCAATCCTCCTGCGTAGCTCCCCAAAAACCTCATTTTTAAACACATACACACCCGAGGTTTCCCGATATATCACTTCTAGATCTTGACTTCTTGGGACATTGCGCGCATCAAAGTTTAGTGGCATAAAATCCTTTGTCCATAAAAAATCCTGAATCCTAGTCGCACTAAATGCCGAGTCGTAGCCTTCTTTGAGCACACTATCGATACAAGCCTGCAAGGTTTTTGGTGACAAAAACGGCGCGGTAGCGTGCGTATAGACATACACATCCGCACGCACCACAGCGCTAAAAGCTTCAAAAATTTGCGTGAAATTACTCTCATCGCTATCTAGTCTTGTATCTCTTTGGAGAAACTTCACTCCCCTTGGGACATACTCCATAATGCTTTCCTGACTACAATACACATAAATATCATCTAAAATCTCTAGGGAAAGCAGTGTTTTAAGATTGTGATTAAGCAAAAATGTGTCGCCAAGCTTTAGGAGATTCTTATTTGGAAGTCTTTTATTGTGTAATTTTATAGGCATAACACTCACGATTTTCATTATGCCGCCTTTTTGGTAGGGGCAACTAATGCGAGCGGATTGCCCAAAGTGGAGCGTGTCTTGAGGCAGGAATTGGCGGGATAAATATCTTTTAGGCAGCTAAATAAGCTATATCTATTTGCCCCCCCCCCGAGAGCGGATTTGCCATCGTTTTGGGATTTTTTGGATTCTGCAATGTCGTTGGCAACACTAGATTCTATTCTCTCATCGTGAGTATCGCGAGAGTCACGCTCTTGCATAGCATTCGCAGCATACGATTCTACAATCGCCCTCGCTAGGAGATAATCGCGCATTTCATTAATGTCCAAAAATTCCTCTTTTGGTATCTCAAACAAATACGGCTTTTTGCCAAAAAAATAACTATTTGCCTTCATTTGCGCATAAGGTTGTATGAAAATCCCACCATCTTGCATATACAGAGGTGGCAGGGCTTTGGCTGGAGTGTGGCGGAGTGCGTATGGATTGTAATTTAGCGGTGTGTGCTTATCGCCGCGCCACAGATGCTCTCTAAGCTCCACTACCGAGCACAAGCTATCATATCTTGGGATATTGGACAAAAACGCGCTGATGGCGGTATCGTATGTGGGCGCGCTAATGAGTGGATTGGTGCAGTGCGCCCACACAACAACATCAGTGCAGATAAGAGACATCATCTCTCCTATCATTTCATTAGCACTTGCCCTACTCTCATCGCAAAAATACGCCCCACGCTCTACAACTTCTGCTCCTGCGCCTCGTGCTATGGAGCGCATCTGCTCACAATCTGATCCAAAAACCACTCTGTGAATCTGCTTAGTAGCTCTTAGTTGGAGAATTTTGCGCTCTATGAGGCTTTGACCACCAAGCTCTAGCATAGACTTGGACTTTATCCTCACTGAACCCTTGCGCGCTACCACAACAGCCGTTATTTCCATAGAATCTTCCTTAAACACGATACGCCTAATGTCAAAAAGATTGAAAATGGTAATTTTCATACAATCTTAAGCCTGCTAAGCCCCGTATTTTAGTGTTTTTTTCTTAAAAGTTATTTAAAAATTGTGCTACTTTTTGTAAATCACAAAACGACAAAGCCCTAAAAATAGGGATTTTGCATTTATGAAAATTACCATTTACAATCTTGCACAATGTGGAATAAAGCTCTTTGAAAGGATAAATGATGTATGTGGCGATTATCCCAGTGCGTGAAGGCTCACAACGCGTAAAAAACAAAAATACCAAACCCTTTGCGAGTAGCTCCCTGCTTGAGATAAAGATACGCCAAATGCTGCGCATCAAGGCACTTGGGCATATTGATGAAATGATTGTCAATTCAGATTCTAAGGCTATGCTCGAGCTAGCTACCAAACTTGGGGCGACACCCATAGAGCGCGAGAAATACTACGCAAGCAGCGAAGTGCCTATCAACGAAGCATTGCATAACTTCGCGAGTAACGCACCGGGCGAGTATATACTGCTGTGCAATGCCACAAGTCCGCTCATCACAGATGAAAGTATTATCGCGTGCATACAGACATTTAAGAAAAATTTTTCAACTTACGACTCACTTGCTACGACAAATCTCTGCAAAGAATTCCTCTATCTCAATGGCAAAGCTCTCAATTATGATCCCACACACAAACCACGCTCACAAGATTTGCCAGATATTTTGGTGCTCAATAGCGCACTTTATATCATCTCCCGCACGCTCATGCTACAAAAATGCGATGTCGTGGGAGACAAGCCATATTTTTTCACCCTCAGCCAGCTTGAAGGCGTGGATATAGACAGTGAGCTAGATTTTGAGATTGCAGAGTTTTTGTATAAAAAATATCATATAGGGGGGGGGGCAGGAGATAAATGCTCGCTAAAGACTACGCAAATCTCACAATCTGCTTGGGAATCTTGGCGGCTTACATTTGGAGATTGTATAGCAGCGCACGCGTTAGATTCTATATTTGCCCCTATATCCTTAGATCCTGCGCGATTTACACGAGAGGTGGCGTGATGAAAGTAGTCGCCTTTGTCCCAATCAAGCTCAATAACGAAAGAACACCCGGAAAGAATCTAAAAACATTTTATGACGGGACCCCTCTTGTGCATTTTGTGCAAAAAACTCTACTTCAGTGCAAGGATATTGATGAGCGATATGTCTTTTGTAGTAGCGAGTCCATAAAGCCATATCTACTAGATGGCATAAGGTTTCTTAAGCGAAGTGAAAGCCTCGATAGCAAAGAAACGCTCTGTGGGGATTTGATACGAGCGTTTATAAATGCAGTAGATTCAGATATTTACATTATAGCGCATGCCACACTGCCATTTGTGAGCGTTGAAACTTATGAAAATTGTATCAAAGCAGTAAAAAATGGACTCTACACCTCATCAATGCCAGCACTTAAGATTCAAAATCTCGTTTGGTTTAAAAACACACCACTTAATTTCAAGCTTGATAAACCTCCTAGGACACAAGACTTGCAGCCCGTATTTTCTGAAGTAGCTTCACCCTGCGTGTTTTGCAAAGATGTGTTTCTCAAACACGGCAGCAGAAGTGGCGATAAGCACTTTTTTTATGAAGTCAATCACATAGAGGCCATAGATATTGACTATCCACAAGATTTTGAATTTGCAAATCTTATTTATAAGAATATTCTAAATGGGGGGGGGGGCAGTAGATGTCTAGCACACTTTTTGCAATCCCCATATTGCTCTCTATCACGCTCTGTGCGATTTGTGCAAGAGGTGGCGTGATGAAAATCGTCGCCTATATCCCAATCAAGCTCAACAATGAGCGGCTACCAAATAAAAATATCAAAACCTTTTTTGACAAAACACCACTGATACATTTTGTGCAAAGAACACTTTTGCAAATCCCTGATATTAGTCAAATCTATGTGTATTGTAGCGATGAATCCATAAAGCCCTATCTGCTTGAAGGCGTGCAGTTTTTGCAACGCTCAAAGTCCCTAGACACTCAACAAACGCTATGCGGGGATATCATAGATTCCTTTATCAATACAATCAAATCTGATATTTATGTCCTAGCACATGCTACTGCGCCATTTGTCAATGCACAAACCTATATCAAATGTATAGAATCTGTCAAGTCCGGTATGTTTGATTCTGCGTTTGGAGCAAGAAAATACCAAAATTTTGTGTGGTATCGCAATAAGCCTCTAAACTTTTCTCTCGATAGGGCGTTACGCACACAGGATATGTCCCCCGTATATCACGAGGTTTCCTCGCCCTATGTCTTTACACAGCAAACCTTTGAAACATATCGAGGAAGGACAGGCGCAAATCCCTATATATGTGAATGTAGCGAGATTGAAAGCATAGACATCGACTATCCACGAGACTTCGAGCTTGCAAATATTGTGTATAAACATATCATCAAAGGAAAAAAATGAAGCATACAAAAATACTTGATTGCACCCTAAGAGATGGGGCATATCTAGTCGATAAGACTTTTGGAGAAAACACACAACGAGGCATTATAAACAACCTTATCAACGCAGGAATTGATATCATCGAGTTAGGATTTTTGCAAAATGAGGGTTTTGGCGAGGGCAAAAGCGTCTTTAAGACTCCCAAAGAAGCCGCTAAATATATCCCTAAAGATACAAAATCTACAGAATTTGCACTGATGGCTGATTTTAGCCGCTATGATTTTACAAACCTAGAAAGCTATAGTCCGAGTGATAAGATTCAAAATATCCGACTTTGTTTTTTCAAACACGAGAGGTTTGAGAGCCTAAAACTCATACAAAAAATCCAAGCAAAAGGCTACAAACTTTTTATCCAACCCGTGGATATTTTAGGGTATAGCGATATGGAAATTTTGCAGCTTATAGAAATTGCTAATGAAGCTATGCCATTTGCTTTTAGCATTGTGGATACCTTTGGCTCAATGTATATTGAGGACTTGCGCAGAATCTGGACGCTGATTAATCATAATCTACACAAAGACATACAAATAGGCTTCCATTCACATAATAACTTACAGCTCTCAAGTGCGCTTGCTCAAGAGTTTGTGCGCCTTAGTCAAAATACACGAAAAATCGTGCTAGACGCCACGCTCAATGGTATGGGACGTGGGGCAGGAAACACCTGCACAGAACTTGTGGCTTTGTATATGAATGAAAAATTTGCCTATAACTATGGCTTAGACAAAATCTTAGATTCTATTGATATTTATCTCAATCCCCTCAAAAAACAATGCACTTGGGGATATAGCATACCTTACTATATCACGGGTATGTGTAGCGCACATACAAACAACATCACCTATCTTTTAGAAAAAAATAATATCGCTTCAAAAGATCTTATGGCGATACTAGATAAGGTGGATTCACAAACAAGGAAACGATACGATTATGATTTGTTAGAATCCACATACCTTGAGCATATCACACAAAGCATTGATGATAGTGTCGCTTTTAGTGCGCTAGAAAATGTATTAACACACAAAAATGTTTTGATTTTAGCGCCGGGCAAATCGCTTTTCACGCACAAGCAAAAAATACAAACCTTTATACAAGAAACCAAGAATCTCATCGTAATCAGTGTCAATTTTTACCATCAAGATTTTAGCAATGACTTTATGTTTTTGAGTAATATAAAGCGGTATCAATTTTGGCAAAACGATGCGGATTTTGCACAGATTCCTAAAATTTTGCTCTCAAATATCAAGCCTGATATATCGACAAATAGCTATATCCTAAACCTCAAAAGAGTGATAAAAAAAGGCTGGGAGAATTTGGATAATTCTATGATTTTGCTTTTGCGATTGCTTGATAGTTTTGCTCTAGATTCTATCCATATCGCTGGATTTGATGGCTATGAGTTGATAGAGGAAAATTACTTTGATGAGGAGCTAGAGCGAAGCCTCACTCCAAATGAGACAAAACACATCAACGCCCAAATAGAATCTATGCTAAAAGAATACATTAAAACACGCACGCATACTGCTAAAATTACCTGCCTTACAGAATCTAAATTTTCGAAGTGTTTGTGATGTGTTATAATGCACAACCATAAAATAAATCAAAAAGGAGAGATGATGAAATGCTATCTGTGCGGGAGTGAAAACCACTTCAAAAGAGAAGGAAAAGTGCGAGAGGATCACAACATAAATATCCTAGAATGCAGGGATTGTGGCCTAGTATTTTTGGATAAACAAAATACCGGTGATGCATTTTATGAAAACAACAATATGATTGATGAAAAGTTCTTTGAAACCACAAAGCGAGGGGGTGAAAATCTCGATGCAAAAATGCGTGAGTTCTATATCCACAACGCCGTGTTTGTGGAAAAACGCTTTGATCTCATAAAGCAATCTCTTGTGGGCAAAAGTCTTTTGGATTTTGGAAGTGGTAGAGCGCAGTTTCTCATCAAAGCAAAAGAAGTAGCAAACCAAGTGGCGGGAGTAGAATTAGAATCTCGCATTAAAGATATTTATAAAGACAATAACATTCCTCTATTTAGTCATTTAAACGAAATTGGGGGGGGGGGCAAGATACGATCTCATCACTGCCTTTCATGTGATGGAGCATTTGGAAGATCCCATCGCGATTTTGCGGCAACTTACCGCACTGCTTGAGGACAATGGCAAAATGATTATTGAAGTGCCAAATGGCAATGAAGCACTTTTGAGCATTTATAAAAACAAAGCGTATTCAGAATTTATCTACACCAATGTGCATTTGTATTGTTTCACACCACATACTTTAAGGCTTTTGGGAGAAAAAGCAGGGCTTAAAGTGGATTTTATCAAATGTATCCAACGCTACCCACTCTCAAACCATCTTTATTGGTTAGCTCACAGCGCGCCAAATGGACAAAAACAATGGGGAACTTTCATCGATAATCCACTTTTGCAAAATGCCTATGAGCAAACCCTTGCATCACTTGGTGCTACCGACACACTCATCGCACAATTTAGCAAACAATAAAATCACATAGGGCTATCCCTATGTAGCCAAAAAACTTGCATTTTCTCTCTTTTTAAAATTCTCCTACACTCCACAAATAAGGCATTTATGAAAATTACCATTTTCAATCTTTTTGTATTTTTTCAAAAAGTGTCGGTATCACTTCAGGAGAAAGCATATGGACACAATCCATATCCAAAACATTACCATTTCCCAATCCGCTCCGCCGCTTGTCGTGCCAGAGATTGGCATAAACCACAATGGTAGTTTAGAGATTGCCAAACTGATGGTAGATGCTGCCAAAAGAGCGGGGGCGAGGCTCATCAAGCACCAAACGCATATCATTGAAGATGAGATGAGCAAGGAAGCCCAAAATATCATACCGGGCAACTCTGATAAGAGCATTTATGAGATTATGAAGCAATGCGCGCTTAGTGACAAAGACGAGCGAGCTTTGAAAGAATACACTGAAAGCCTAGGGCTTGTGTATCTTAGCACGCCCTTTTCGCGTGCGGGGGCAAATCGCCTAGAAGATATGGGGGTGAGTGCGTATAAAATCGGCTCGGGCGAGTGCAGCAACTACCCGCTCCTAAAACACATCGCAAGTTTCAAAAAGCCCATAATCCTAAGCACAGGTATGAATAATTTAGAATCTATCGCCAAAAGCGTGGCGATACTGCGAGAGTATGAAGTGCCTTTCGTGCTACTCCACACGACTAATCTCTATCCCACGCCACCCCATCTCGTGCGACTAAATGCGATGCTGCGTCTAAAAGAGCACTTTGGCTGCCTCGTAGGGCTAAGCGATCACACAAGAGATAATCTCGCGTGCCTTGGAGCTATAGCTTTGGGAGCGTGTGTGCTAGAGCGGCATTTCACAGATTCTATGACAAGAGAGGGACCTGATATAGTCTGCTCGATGGATGAGCACGCCCTAAGGGAGCTCATCATCCAAAGTGAGCAAATGGCGATAATGCGTGGCACACAAACAGAATCTAAAGAGGCGGCTAAGGAAGAGCAAGTAACCATAGACTTTGCCTTCGCAAGTGTGGTGAGTATCGCACCTATCAAAAAGGGGGAGATTCTCAGCATGCAAAACATTTGGGTAAAACGCCCGGGTAAAGGCGGAATCCCCGCCCACGAGTTTGAATCCCTGCTAGGCAAGAGGGCACTAAAGGATATAGAATCCAACACGCAATTGCGCTATGAAGACTTTGCATAAGGCAAAGAGTGATGAAAAAAATAGAATCTAAAGCTACTGGCGACATTACAGAATCTAAGAGCAGCAGCAATTTGCCCCAAGCAAATTGCAATAAAATGCTAAGCCCTAAGAAAAAAATCGTTTTTATCACAGGCACGCGCGCGGATTTTTCAAAAATCAAATCGCTTATGCACAAAGTCGAAGATTCTAGCGATTTTGAGCTTTTTGTGTTTGTTACCGGTATGCATTTAAGCTCTTATTTTGGCTCTACAATTGGGGAAGTAGAAAAAAATGGCTTTAGAAATATCTTTAAATTTATCAATTACGACAAATACTACCAAATGGACAAAGCCCTTGCCACGACTATCGATGGCTTTTCAAGATTTGTTAGTGAGGTAGAGCCTGACCTCATAGTCGTGCATGGCGATCGCATAGAGCCACTCGCTGCGGCGATCACGGGCAGTCTCAATAATATCCTAGTTGCTCATATCGAGGGTGGGGAAATCTCTGGCACGATTGATGATAGCCTGCGACACGCTATCTCCAAGCTCGCCCATATCCACCTAGTCAATGATGAGAACGCCAAAAAAATCCTTATGCAGCTAGGCGAGAGCGAAGATTCTATCTTTGTCATCGGCTCGCCTGATATGGAGCTTTTGGAGCAGAGCACCATCTCGCTTGATGAGGCAAAACGCTACTATGATATAGACTTTGAGCACTACGCTATCGTGATGTTTCACCCCGTAACCACGGAATTTATGGATATGAAAGCCCAGAGTGAAAATCTCGTCTCCGCCCTTAAATCAAGTGGAAAAAACTATATCGTGATTTATCCAAACAACGACTTGGGCTTTGAGTTTATTACACAATCTTATGAGGCATTGCGTGGATTAGCGCGATTTAGGCTTTTTCCCTCGCTGCGCTTTGAGTATTTTATCGCGCTGCTTAAAAATGCCGAGTTTGTCATCGGCAATTCTAGCTGTATCCTCAAAGAAGCGCCCTATCTAGGCATACCCGGAATCCTAGTGGGTAGCAGGCAAAATGGCAGAGCAGGAAGCCAAAGCGTGCTCAAGGTAGAGGCGCAATCTAGCGCGATACTTGAGGCCATAGGGCAGATTCACAAAATCGATAGGACAGATGCAAAACACACAGAGATTCTCAATAGCTCTGAGCGGTTTTTTGAATATTTGCAAAGTGGGGCGTTTTTTGACATACCCACGCAAAAGGTGTTTAATACCATCAGGGCACAAAAGTGGCACTAGCTCTCATACCAGCCCGCGCAGGGAGCAAGGGCATACCAAACAAAAATCTCGCACCCCTAGGCGATAAGCCGCTACTGCACTACACTATAGAGGCGGCAAAACAGGCGGCTTGTGTGGATTCTATCGTGCTAAGTAGTGATGGCGATGGGATATTAGAGTATGGCAGGACACAGGGCATTGAGGTGCTACAAAGGCCTAAAGAGCTCGCACTTGATAGCACAACAAGCGATAAGGTAGTCGCGCACGCACTGCAGCACTATGCGTGTGAAACGCTCATATTGCTCCAGCCCACCTCGCCGCTTAGGAGTGCGAGACATATCGATGAAGCCTTTGAGCGATTTACAAAAGAGGGCAGTGAGGCGCTCATTAGCGTAACGCAATGCGATAATGCAATCCTCAAAGCCTTCGTGCTTGACGAGAGGGGACATCTGCGCGGAATCTGCAACGATGCTTATCCCTTTATGCCACGCCAAAAGCTCCCAAAGACTTACAAAAGCAATGGGGCGATTTATATCGTGCAGACACGCGCATTTTTGGACAATCCAAGCTTCCTGCAGCCTCACACAAGCTACTATGTGATGGATAGCACCTCAAGTATCGATATCGATTCGCTAGAGGATTTGGATAGGGCTCATAGGATACTATCAGAGCGCACACTCTGCTAGATTCACTGCGCGCACGCCAAACACGATATTTTGCAGCGTATCTAATCCCCGCTAAGCCTCATAGAATATCTTTGCTTTCTTCCCTTAAGCCCTTTTTTGCTTTAAAACTCTTTCCTAGGATCATTCACGCCATAATACACGCCATTTTTCTGCATAATGGCATTCACATCGCCCATATCGGGTAATTCCGTGATTGTGTAGCCCATTTTCTTTAGATTGTCTTTCACATCTTCGCTCAAGCCATATTCCTCCACGCGCAGCTCATCGGGTAGCCATTGCATATGGAATCTCGGATATTCCACCGCCCTGCCTAAATCCATCTTATAATCAATCACATTCACAATCACTTGCAACACCGTGGTAATAATCCGCGCTCCGCCCGGACTGCCCACTACCATAAACAATTCCTTATCTTTAAACACGATAGTTGGCGACATAGAGCTTAGAGGGCGTTTATTTGGCTCTATGGCGTTTGCCTCACCTCCCACTAGCCCATAGATATTTGGCACTCCGGGTTTGATAGAAAAATCATCCATTTCATTATTGAGCAAGAATCCAGCCCCCTCTACCGCTGCTGCACTACCATAACTCGCATTGATTGTGTAAGTAACCGCCACGGCATTCCCCCATTTATCCGCCACAGAATAATGTGTCGTGTGGTTGCCCTCTTTGAGATTTGGGGTATTTTCTTGCTTGATAACCCCAAGCCCGGGGGTAACCTTCTTACTTGGTTTTGCTCCCTTTTTATCCAGAGAATCCCATACCTTTTTAGCATACGCCTTGCTTGTAAGCTCGCTCACAGGCACTTTGATAAAATCAGGATCTCCCAAAAATACCGATCTATCCGCATACGCTTGACGCATGGCTTCAGCAATAATGTGAATGCTTTTTGAACTCCCAAAGCCAAGTTTGCCTAAATCCGTATTTTCTAGGGTGTTTAGAATCTGCAGGATATGCACCCCACCGCTACTTGGCGGAGGCATAGACACGATACTATACCCACGATAGCTCCCCACTATTGGCTTACGCCACACAACCTCATAGCTTGCCAAATCCTCCTTAGTGATGATGCCCCCATTTTTTTGCATATCTTTGACTATCAAATCCGCTATCGCGCCCTTATAAAAGGCACGCTCGCCCTCTTTTGCTATTAAGTCAAGGGCATTTGCTAAGTCTTTTTGCACGAGAGTTTCCCCACCTTTATACACACTCCCATCTTTTTTGAGAAAGTATTTTTTAGAGCTTGCAAACTTTGCTAAATCTTCTTGTGCTTCTTTCATGGTTTCGCTTTGTCTGTCAGTAACCACAAAGCCCTTTTGCGCCAACTCTATGCTAGGGGCTATTAAGTCAGCTAGCTTTTTAGTCCCGTATTTCTCTAGCATAGCACTCATACCCTTCACCGTCCCGGGCACACCAGCGGCCAAATAGCCTATGGTAGAGGCATTAGCAATCACATTGCCCTTACTATCCAGATACATATCCCTATGCGCCTTCATAGGGGCTCTTTCTCTAAAATCCAACGCAACATTTTCCCCATTGGCCAAATGCAACAACGCAAAGCCGCCTCCGCCGATATTCCCCGCAGCAGGATGCACCACAGCCAGACAATAGCCCACTGCCACAGCAGAATCAATGGCATTCCCACCAGAATCCAACACTGCTTTGCCTATTGTAGTGCAATATGGGCTAGAAGTCATCGCAAGCCCTGTGCCTGTGCTATCTTTGATTGGTGGATAGCTCGCGGCTTGTGTGTGGAGCGCAAAAATACTCAAGCTAGCCAGAAGTAATGACAATCTTTTTAGAATCATACATATCCTTTCTCTCATTTAGTCTGTGCCGCATTATCTCTCTAAAAAAGTTAATACACTCGTGGCTCATAAATTGTAACAACAATACAAGAATCTAAATATTACATTTTGTAACTTTGTGAGATATAGGGGCTAAAAACCCCAACCAAAAACACAAAAATCTATGGAAGATATAATCAAAATGTCCCAAAGGATACCATCAGAGCACACGCTCTGCTAGATTCACTGCACGCACGCCAAACACGATATATTGTAGCGTATCTAATCCCTGCCAAACTCCCCGCTTTAAGCTGTTTTTTTTTTTTTTTGATTATCATTGCCCAAAACTTTCAAGGATAGTGATGAAAAAGGCACTTGTGGTGGCGGGTAATGGACCAAGTCTGAGAGAGATTGACTACACGAGATTGCCCAAAGAATACGACTTGTTTCGATGTAATTTATTTTTCTGCGAGGAAGCCTATTATTTGGGCAAGCAAGTTAGTGCGTATTTTTTTCACAAAACAAATTTTTTTGAATATTACTTCACTCTTAGACACCTTTTAACAAATCAAGAATATAGCATTGATAGAATCTTATGCCGTGATCAATGTGCAGATTTTTTCTCTTCTAAAGAAGAGTTTATGAAACATTTTCCGGATTTGGAATTTTCAGATTCTTATGCAGATTCACTAGTAGAATTCTCAAAATACAGGAACTTTAATGCCATCTTTTATAACGATCATATCACAAGTGGTATTTATATGTGTGCTGTTGGTATAGCACTAGGATATAAAGAGATTCATATCAGCGGGATAGATTTTTATAATCAGGGAACAAATAGCTATGCTTTCAAGCTCCAATCAAATACTCGCAAGCTTTTACCGCTGCTCAATAGAAAAGGCAAAAATACAGACGATTGCTATCATAACGCAAAAACAGATATCCAAGCCTTGCAGTTTTTGCAACAACACTACGATGTCAAATTCTATAGCCTTTCACCACAGAGTCCCCTCTCTCAACATATAGATCTCTCTCCAATTCTTGCCCAACAACCCGCTTTTATCCCAGAGAAAAAACCTATCGGATACACGGCAGATATGATAATCCCAGAATATATGGATTATGAGAGATTTCACCTCAAAGATCCACTACAAGAAGAAAAAACACCAAAATTAAAGAAAAATATTTACTACAGAATCTTTAGGGATTTTTTCAGACTCCCAAGCGATATAAAACACTACATAAGGTATAAAACCTAGCAACACAGATACATTGATAAACACCCAACGCTTAGAACGATATAACATTAACACTTTGATAAAAGCGATAAGCACCCTTAAGGGATCATAATAAGAATTATGCTACAATGAAAACACACCAACACAAGGTTTCATATGCAAACAACTCTTTTTTCAATTGCTATCCTTAATCGCACCATTGCTAGCACAACCCTACAAAACCTCATAGAATCTCTAAAAAATCACTACGCGTATTTTGAAATATTACTGATAAATCCTATTTTTTCTACATACAATTCCCCCCCCCCCGATAGATAGTCTAGATTGCTTCAAGCCCACCAAAACCCCTCTGTCATCTCCACACTCTAGTCTAGCTCCGCACCTGCGCATATTAGAAGTTAAAGCCCTTGATACTTCAATGTATTATCACATTTTCTTACAAAACTGCATTGGTGACTATCTGCTTTTTGTGGATTTGGAGACACAGAGCATTGCAGATTGCCTAGCAATGCTCAAAAAGGCGGTGGAATACGACATCATCATTGGCGTGCGCAAAACCAAGCGACAAAGCCTTATCCAGCGCCTTATCTCAAAAGCCTTTTATGCCACACTCAAACTCTGCGTAAGGCGCGAGATAAACTCCACTTATAGTGAATCTTGCGCACTCAATCGCAAAGTGATACATTTCCTCCTAAAACAAAATGAACCTATCAAGCTCTTACGCCTTCTTGCCTTTGATACAAGCTTTAGCAAGTATGAATACGCCTTCACCCCCATAGCCCCAAGCAAGCCAAAAAATTTTCTTCACTCACTAAACCTTAGCATTGATATTGTTTTCCAAAACTCCTATAAGCTCCTGCGCCTAGCTACGCTCACTTCCCTTAGTATGGCGGTGGTAAATTTTTTGTATATGTTTTATATCCTCCTATCGTTTCTTTCTAAAGAAAACATAGAGCGCGGCTGGACATCAAGCTCGCTTTATATGGTGCTTATGCAATTTTGTCTTTTTTTAGTCTTAAGTATTTTTGGCGAGTATATGCGCGTGATTTTGCTGCATTTTAAGCGTAAAGACACTTACCAAATCATCGATGAGACAAGCTCCCTCTCCCTTAAAGTCCATCAAAAAAACATCAAGGATTCCTAATGCAACGACTTAATATCATCTTACCTGTTTTAAACGAAGAGCGCTGCCTAGAGGCAAGCGTGCGCAAAATAAAAGCCTTTTTGGATTCACAAAATATCCCCTATATGCTCACCATCGCGGATAATGGCTCAACCGATAACACAAGCACCATCGCCCGCGCACTCTGTGATACACACACCCAATACCTCAAAATCTCACAAAAAGGCGTTGGAATCGCATTTAGAGAATCTATCCTGCACAATGCAGCGCACGAGCAGCCTTGCGAGTTTGTCGGCTATATGGACATAGATTTATCCACAAACCTTGCACATCTCAAAGAAGTCTATACGCTTTTATGCCAAGGAGAAAAAATCGTAGTGGGCTCGAGGCTTTTGAGAGATTCTGTAGTCTCTGGCAGGAGCATAAAGCGCGAGATTACCTCACGCGGGCTTAATCACCTCTTGCGCTTTGTGCTAGGGGTGCGTTTTAGCGATGCAATGTGTGGCTTTAAGTTTTATGAGGCCAAAAGCGCGCAGTATCTGCTCACACAATGCTATGAGGACAATGGGTGGTTTTATTGCGCACAAATGCTCATACTCGCACAATATCGCGATATAAAAATCTGTGAAATCCCCGTAGTGTGGCAGGACGATAAAGAATCAAAGGTAAAAATCACACGCCTCTCCCTAAACTATCTCAAAGAGATTTTGCGTCTTTTTGCTAGGCGCGTGCGAGGGAAGCTATGAGCACTAGACAAACACCGCTTAATGCTATTCTTATCGGACATGGGCATTGGGGACAGATACTAGCGCGCTACATTACACAAAGTCCATATTTTCATCTGCTTGCAATCTATGGCAGGGATTTTGGCGAGATTCCCCCACACACGCACACTGCCTTTATCGCTACCCCGCTAGATTCACACTATGCCCTTAGCAAGCAATGCCTACAATCCAATCTCTGTGTCTTTGTAGAAAAGCCCACATGTCCTAACACAAAAGAGCTTCAAAGCCTCTATGACATAGCGCACAAAAGAGGCCTTAGAATCTACACAGATTATATCTACCTCACTTCCCCCTCCATTGCTAAGATTCACACACTCATAGATTCCCTTGGGAAATTGCAACGCATAGAATCTTGCATTACCCAATACGGCAGATTCTATAAAAATGAGGGGGCACTCGAGGTGCTTGGCGTGCATTTGTTAAGCGTGTTTGTCTCGCTCTTTAAAAACCTTAGTTTAGAATCTTGCCTCAAAACTAGCCCTTATGATGTCCTATTGCGTTTAAAAACACAGGATTGCCCCATCACGCTACATTGTAGCTTAGAATCTAAACGCAAGCGGCGTGAGATTCATATCTATGGGGAGAGGGGTGAGCTGCATTTTGATATGTTAGATTCTAATCCCCTATGCTATGTGTATGGAGGGAGGCGAGAGTATTTTGGCTTTGATGAGGGGGATAATATCGCTCACACGCTTAGTTTGTATTATGAAATTTTGCACAATGAGGCACGATATGCAAACCATCGCGCCATTGCCACGCGCGTGCTAGAGATTGTGCAATCCTGTAACACCCTAGCTAGTAAATCTAAGGCTTACCACCAAACAATGTCACAAAACCTCACAATCCCATCGACTAAAAAAGGACATATATGAGCACGATGACTTTCTCAAAAGCAGACATTATAGAATCTAAGCAACCTCACACACTGGATTTGGGCAATGTGTGCGCGCCAAGATTCAATAATGGCGGAGCGAGGGCGGAAACACTGCGTATGAGCGATAACAATTTGCCACAGAATCTAGCGTATAAAAAAGATGTTTGCCTACAACACCTTGATGACGCGCTGACACTAAGGATTCTGGAATCTCGCAAAGATTGCAGTGTATGCTCGCGCAGCGGAGCGAGCAGGGATTTACTCCCTGTGAGCGGCAACAAGTTTGCCCTAGCAAACTTGCATAAATATATGAAAGACAATTATGCGCTATGATGCAGTGATTATAGGCGGTGGCTTTTATGGCTGTATGATAGCCCTAGCGCTTGCTAAAAAACATAGCAAGATTCTCATTTTAGAAAGAGAGGGTGCGCTACTGCAAAGGGCGAGTTTTTGTAATCAAGCTCGCGTGCATGGTGGCTACCACTATCCGCGCAGCCTCCTAACCGCCTTTAGCTCACTCGTGAATTTCGAGCGTTTTTGCAAAGACTTCGCCCCCGCGATAAAGAGTGATTTTCTCAAATGCTATGCCATAGCTAGTATTGGCTCTAAAACAAGCGCAAAGCAATTCTTTCATATCTTTGACAAAATGCAAGCACCCATATCCTACGCCCCGACACATATCAAAGCCCTGTTTTGCAAGGATTTGATAGAGGAAGTTTTTATCGTGCGCGAATACGCATTTGATAGCGTGATATTGCATCGATTGCTTTTAGCACGGCTAGATTCTCAAAAAATCCCCGTGCGCTACCTTACAGAGGTAAAAAGCGTGCGCGCACTCCAAAATGGCGTAAAACTCCTGCTAGCAGACGATGAGTGCATAGAATCTAATGCCGTGTATAACTGCACCTATGCAGGGCTTAATACCCTGCTACACAACTCACGCTTGCCCCTTTTGCCTATCAAAGCCGAGATTACAGAGATGGCCTTGGTGCAAGTGCCCCAAGTGCTACGCAATATAAGCGTTACGATTATGGATGGGGCGTTTTTCTCACTTATGCCCTTTCCTGCCAAGGCCACGCAGGACAAAAGTGCTACAAACACAGACTATCACACCCTAAGCCATGTGCGCTACACACCGCATACAAGCTGGATAGATTTGCAAACTTATCACAATGCCTATGAGAGGCTAGCAGCCTATCACAAGCACTCACACTATCCCTATATGATAGCCGATGCGCGGCGTTATATGCCGATTTTAGGAGAATGCGTGTATCAAGAAAGCCTCTTTGATGTCAAAATCGTTAGCACCAACAACGAAGCCGATGATGGCAGGCCTATACTTTTTACCAAGGATTATGGGATTAAGGGTTTTTCAAATGTTTTGGGCGGCAAAATTGATAATATTTATGATATTTTGCATGTTTTGGATTGAGCGCAATAGATTCTAGATTCTCAACGCTTGTGTAATGACACAAAGGCCTTAGCGATGGGGCATTAGCAGACTTGCCAAAAGCCCTACTGCCACAAATATGCGGGGGAGGGTTTAAATTTTAAGCGCAAAGTGCCCACACCATCTCTCATCCTCCCACCTTTAAGCTGTTTTTTTTTTTTTTGATTATCATTGCCCAAAAATTCTAAGGGGCGATGATGAAAAAGGCGCTTGTGGTGGCGGGTAATGGACCGAGTTTGAGGGAAATTGACTACACGAGGCTACCCAAAGCATACGATGTGTTTAGGTGCAATCTGTTTTGGTTTGAGGACAAATACTACTTAGGCAGAGATGTTGCCATGGCTTTTGGCAACCCCGATGCGTTTTTTGAGCAATACTACACGCTTAAAAATCTCATAGAAAGCAAAGATTACAATATCGCACAGATTGCTTGTGCAAACTTCGAAGTAGAAAGTGTCGAGCCACATAACTTTAAAGAAACTTGCAGGCAATTTTTTTGCGATGCGCTTTTGGGCTCTACAATCCTTTTTCAAAACACACACATAGAATCTTTTATCAAATTCAACGAACTCTACCAAAACCAACGCATCAATACCGGGACATACCTATGCCTTTTGGGTGCGGTTATGGGGTATGAGGAGATTTATATCGCAGGGATTGATTTATACACAGGTGGCGCGGTGTATGGATTTGATATACACGACAAGGCTAATCTCTTGCAGATTAAACCAGCCTATGCGACAATAGCCGCCAATACCAAGCACAATCCACAAATCAACCTCAAAGCCCTAGAGCTCTTAGCACATATTTGTGATACAAGGCTTTATACTATCGCTCCAATCTCCCCACTATGCGAGCATATCCCACTAGCCCCAGTGCAAAATCCACAGCCAAACTTCACACCAGAGCAAAAACCACAAAATTGCATAAAAGATATACTTCTACCAAACAAAAGAGCCTACAGAAACTATCACAAAAGACAAAGAAGAAGTGCGTTAGAAAAGAACTTTTATTACACCCTCATTAGAGACTTGCTCCGCCTCCCAAGCAATATCAAAAATCACTTCAAAGACAAAAAGCACCAAAAAACATTATTGCGCTAAGCCTACACCACTTCCCCGCTTAGAGCTCCACCATGGGCTTTGGTAATCCGCACGCGCACCATCTGCCCAATCTCCCCCACAAAATCCACAATCCTAATGAGCCGATTGTGATCACTACGCCCCTCGCTCCAGCCCTCTTGTGCGTGGTGGTTCTCGACAAGCACCTCGAAAACTTTACCAATCTCACATTGAGATTTTTTGGCAAGGATTTGCTTGTGGAGATTCTGTAATCTCGCCAATCGCTCCTTTGCCACCTCTGCATCTACCAGCAAGCTAGATTCTATCTCATACGCACTTGTGTGCGGTCTAGGCGAGTAGATGAAGCTATACATCGTATCAAACTCCACCGCCCGCACCACTTCAAGCGTATCCTCAAAGTCCGCCTCACTCTCGCCCGGGAATCCCACGATAATATCTGTGCCAATCCCTACATCCGCCACACCCTCACGCGCACAAAACTCCCGAAGTCGCGCCACGCGATCGAGATACCATTCTTTGCTATAGCCGCGCTTCATTGCTTTTAAGATCTTGCTCGAGCCGCTTTGTAATGGGATATGTATCGCCTTGCAAATCTTTGGATTTTTTGCAAATTCCGCCAAAAACGCATCATTCATATGCAATGGGTGGGGCGAGGTAAAGCGCAATCGTGCAATCCCCTCGATCTCGCTTAAGTTGCGCAATAGCGTGGTAAAATCCACGCGCTCGTGTGGCACAGAAAAGCGCACGCCATAGTTATTGACATTTTGCCCCAAAAGCAGCAGTTCTTTTACCCCCTGTGCGGCGAGCTTGCGCGCTTCTTTTAGCAGCAAATCCTGCGGGATAGAGATCTCCCTACCACGCGTAAAAGGCACGATACAATAGCTACATTTTTTATCACAGCCAATCGAGATATTGAGCAGTGCCTTTATCCCCATAGTCTGGGGCGAGGCAAACACATAGGTGCTATCGTCATAATCTATATCCACTTCCACAGCCTTTGGTGTATGCAAAACCTGCGTGATTTTAGAAGTATTGCGCGCACCGAGCACAAAATCCACATACGGCGATTTTTTGATAATCTCACTGCCCATATGGCTCGCCGTGCAGCCGCACACGCCGATTTTTGCACCCTGCTTTTTGTGCAGGGCAAACTGCCCAATCTCGCTAAATAGCTTCCTCTCGGGCTTCTCGCGCACTGAACAAGTGTTGATAAGTATCAAATCAGCGTCTTTGGGATTGTCAGTGAGTTTGTAGCTCTCTTTTTGGGCAAGCTCGGCGATGATATGTTCAGAATCCCGCTCATTCATCGCGCACCCAAGCGTTTGGATATAGAGTTTTTTGCTCATTTAGAATCTAAATAATGTGGATTTCATAAATGTAGTTGTTTTCATCAAGCCCATAGCGCACTTCATTGAGCTGCACACGATAGCCAGCCTTTTGTATCGTGTTTTGGGCTTTTTGCATATCTTTGTGAGGATTTTGCCCATCGAAGTAAAATATATGCTTGCCCTCCTCTTTGTATTGTTTTAGCACCTCATCGATTGAGATTTTTGTCTCACCTTTCTTACTTTGTAAATCCGTCTTAGCGACTTTTAGCTCCATCACACACCTCCTGCTACTCTAAAATTGAAGGCGTAAGTATAGCAAAATGTAGCGCAGAATGCGCAGCAAAATAAAGCGCAAAACACAATGATTTTGTAACTTTTAAGCTATTTTCTACTACAATGCCCGCGCTTCAGACTTCTATAGACGCGACAACAATCCCAACCAACTCGGAGGCAACAATATAGATGGAAAAAATCCTAGACATCATAGATATGATAGCGTATGAAAAGGGCATAGAGCCAGACATCGTGTGCAACATCGTAAAAGATGGACTTATCAAAATCGCCCAAGAAGAAATCAACCCCAATTATGAATATTTTGTCGAGCAAGATTTAAAAAACCGCACGCTTAGGCTATTTTATAAAATCCTTGTGTGCGCCGATGATGATGAACGCCTACAAGAGGACAATCTAGGCGTGATCGCACTCTCTAAGGTGCGCCAAGAAGCCCAAAATATGGAGCAAGACATCAGCATAGGCGACACGCTAGAATACGAGCTTAGCCTAGATTCTATGAAGCGTGGGGCGATAAACAAACTCTTTTTAACCCTAGAGATAAATCTGCAACGCCAAATCGAGGATCAGCTCCTAAGTAATCTCAAATCCAAGCTCAATAAAATCGTCGCAGGCGTGGTAGTGGGCGTGGATAAAGAAGAGAATACCTTTGTGGAAATTAGTGGTATCCGTGCTGTCTTAGCCAAAAAAAATCGCATCAAAGGCGAGCAATTCAAAGTAGGGCAGACAATCCGCGCCCTGCTAAAATTTGTGGGCGTAGGCAAGGGCGGCATACGACTAGAGCTCAGCCGCACCGCGCCGAAGTTTTTAGAAGAGCTCCTCACACTAGAAGTCCCCGAGCTCAAAGACGAGGAGATTCACATACACAAAAGCGCGAGAATCCCCGGCGAGCGCGCTAAAATCGCGATTTTTACCAACAACGCTCGTATCGATCCCATAGGCTGCTGCGTGGGGGTAAAGGGCGTGCGTATCAATGCCGTGAGCAATGAGCTAAATGGCGAGAGTATCGACTGCATAGAATATGTCCAAACGCCCGAGATTTTCCTCGCCAAAGCCCTCGCACCCGCACAAGTGCTTAGCGTCAAGCTCCAGCCCCAAGATGAGGGCAGCGAGCAAAAATTCTCCCACAAAGCCATCGTGCAAATCCGCTCAGATCAAAAAAGCAAAGCCATCGGCAAAAATGGTATCAATATCCGCCTAGCAAGTATGCTCTGTAATTGCGAGATAGAGCTCATTGAAGTGGGCGCTGCGAGCACTGCGACAAATGATGAAACCACACAAGGCGATACAGAATCTAAGGTAGAAAAAACCGGAATTGACGCCTTGCAATCACTCTTTAAAAACTAAGACAAAGGAGCTAGTATGTTACTCTTTACCCCCGGTCCGACCCCTGTGTTAGAATCTATCCGCAACGCGATGAGTGAGCCCACGCTCCACCACCGCACGCCCGAGTTTGAAGCGATTTTCGCACGCGTGAGAGAAAATCTCAAAAAACTCCTAAACCTCCCAGAAGTGCTAATGCTCGCTAGTAGCGGCAGCGGCGCGATGGAAGCGTGTGTGCGGACATTTACCAAAAACAAAGTGCTTGTGGTAAATAGCGGGAAATTTGGGCAGAGATTTGCCAAGATTGCAGAGGCTTATGCGATCCCACACACGCAGATTGAGCATAGTTGGGACACACCCGTGAGCGTGGAGGAGGTGCTAGAGGCATTTAGGGCTGATAGCGCGCTAGATTGCCTATGTGTGCAGATGTGTGAATCTGCAGGAGGGCTACGCCACCCAGTGGAGCAAATCGCTAAGGAGCTAAAAGCCCTAAAGCCCGATGTGATGATTGTGGTAGATGCTATCACGGCTATGGGCGTAGAGCCTATCGATACCACGCACATAGACGCGCTTATCGGTGGTTCGCAAAAAGCCTTTATGCTTCCCCCCGGGCTAAGTATCATCGCGCTTTCACAAAATGCTATCGATATGGCAAATGAGCGCGATGTGGGCTTTTACTTTAACCTCAAAACCGAGCTAAAAAACCAAGCCAAAAACACCACGGCTTGGACTGCGCCAACAACTATTATCCAAGGGCTTGGCAAGTATTTTGATCTCGTAGAAGAGCTAGGCGGGATTGAGAGAATCTATGCGCAAACTAGAGCGCGCGCACTAGCGAGCAATGAGGCAATGCGCGCCCTAGGACTGCATATCTATCCTAAGACTCCAGCCCTTGCGATGAGCACGATTTATGATGAGACAAACGCGAACACCCTGCGCAAGATTCTAAAAACCGATTTCGCACTCAATGCCGCAGGCGGGCAAGATCATCTCAAAACGAGCATTATCCGCTTTAATCATATGGGACTTATCCCTGTGTATGAGAGCGCGTGGGTGCTAAACGCCCTTGAGCTCGCACTCCAAAAAGCCGGCTTGCGCGCCTTTGATGGCGCAGGCAATGCCGTGTTTTTGCAAAAATACTACGAGTTATTGCAATAGATTCTCTTTCTATGCAGATTTTTGCGCTCATCGGGGCGAGTGGGAGTGGCAAAAGCGCGCTAGGGTTAGAGCTTGCTACGCGTTATAATGGCGAGATTTTCTCACTAGATTCACTAAGCATATACCGACATATCGATATCGCCTCTGCCAAACCTAGCCAAGAGGAACGCGCGCGTATCGTGCATTATGGGATTGATGAGCTAGAGCCAAGTGAGCCCTGCAGCGTGATGAACTTTTGGCAAAGTTTAGAATCCGCCCTAGCGCAAGCGCGCTCCAAGGGCAAAAAAAGCTTTTTTATCGTGGGGGGCTCGAGCTTTTATCTCAAAAGTATGATTGAGGGGCTAAGCCCTATGCCCACACTCCCCCAACCGCAACTAAACGCACTGCGCAAACGCGTGGAGGCTATCACAAATCCCTATGAGTTTTTGTGCCACATTGATATGCCCTATGCTAAGACGCTAAAGCCCACAGACACTTACAGAATCCACAAAGCTCTTGAGATTTACTTCGCCACACACACCGCACCAAGCGCGTATTTCGCCACGCACCCTAGGCAAGCATTTACAGAATTACAAAATATCCCCATCCTCGTGCTTGATATGCCACGCGCGATATTGCGTGAGCGGATAGCCACGCGCACGCGCGCAATGCTAGCACAGGGGCTGCTTGATGAGGTGCGCTTTTTGCGCGATACCTATCCCCCAAGCTCACAGAGCCTCAAAGCCATAGGGATCAAAGAAAGTCTAGCATTCCTCGCCACAGGGGGCAGTGATACCACCGCGCTTTGTGAGCAGATAACCACGCACACCGCGCAGCTTGCTAAGCGACAGAGCACTTTTAATCGCACGCAGTTTCGCAACGCCCTCGTGCTAGATTCTCACCAAATCCGCGACTACATCGCACTACAATTTTAATGCAAGTTTTGCAGTGCAAAACTTGGTATCGGCAATGTGAGCAGAGCCCCCATTGCCTCCGCTTGCGCGAGCATACAAGAGATTTTTAAGCGAGATTCTGTGATTAGTCGGTGCAAGCGCGTCAGGAACGCGTTTTAAGCTAGCACATTTTCTA